>JACQZJ010000216.1 GCA_016213895.1 Planctomycetota bacterium
ACGGCATCACCGTGCGCAAGACCCTGCTCTCGATCCTCCTCGGAGCCACGTCATGACGAGGGAGACGCTGGTGGACGAAGACAAGACCATCACCATCAAGGTGTCCGCGCTGCGGCAGGGAACGGTCATCGATCACCTGCGGCGCGGGACGGGGCTGCACGTGCTCGAGCTGCTCGGCCTGGAGCACGAGGGCACGGTGACGATCGGCCTGAACCTCGACTCGCAGAAGCTCAAGCAGAAGGACCTGATCAAGATCGAGAACCGCGAGCTGACCCAGGAGGAGGTCAACAAGATCGCCATCCTCTCGCCCGAGGCGACGCTCTCGATCATCCGCGACTTCAAGGTGTTCTCGAAGATCCGCCCCGAGCTGGCCGACGAGCTCGAGGGCCTGGTGCGCTGCCTCAACCCTTCCTGCATCTCCAACAACGAGCGCATCAAGAGCCGCTTCCTGGTGCACAAGCGCTCGCCGCTGCAGCTGCGCTGCTACTACTGCGAGCGGGCGATCCCGGAGGACGAGATCCAGCTCGCGTAGGCGGCGGCGCGCCGCGGCGCGGAAAGCCGACCAGCGGCCGTCGGGCCATTGACACTCGCGCCGGGTCCAACTGGAATACAGTCGACGGACGAGCCTTCGCCAGGCCGGCTGTCGGCCTGGGGAGACAGGTCCAGGCGAGGGACAATACGTCCGGGCGTGCGGAGCCCCGCGCCCGCTTCGAGGTGGTCCTCGGTGGGTGGGGCGGATTCCCCGGACCCTGTGACAGCACGCGGGGAGCGCGTGCCTCCCCGGCGTGGCAGCGGAAGGAGGTGCGCGCATGGGTCAACATCCCGGAGCTTCCTCGATCGCCGCGCGTCCAACGAGTGGACGGAGTCGATTCCCCGGACTGCTGCGCGGGCCGCCCGCGCGCTGAGCCCTGTCCCACGCTCCACAAGCCATCCGCCGCTCGCGCCCGGGAGGGAAGTGCCGGGCAGGCAAGTCAGGCCAGGCCCTGAAAGCCAGGCGCCTGGCAGGAAGAGGAAGCCCGCCTCTCGCGGCGGGCGGAATGGAGCATTGTCATGGACAACGACAATCGCGTCATCCCTCGATCGCTGGTCGCCCTGCTGCTGTGCGCGGCGGTCGTTGGAGGGTTCCCGGGGTCCCTGGGAGCACAGATGCTGGGTCCCCCGACCAAGGTCCTCACATGGGTGCCCAAAGTACCGCCGGCGTCAGATGGCACGTGGAACATCACAGTCACGGTCACGGCCTACACCAACAACGTCTCCGGCACAACGCCGCCGACCCCGAATTGCATGGCAACCGTTGCCGTCTGGGACCACGACACCACGACTCCAGATGACTCGATGTCGGATGGCGTGTGGGCGCCTCCCGTCTTCTCCACCTGGGGGCTTGGCTCATGCGGCGTGATAGGCACGGCTTCCGGCAGGTTCTTCCAGACAATCACGTTCACAGGAACTGGGATCTCCGACAAAGACTGGCCCGACGATTCCGACATCTATGTCATTGTCACCGCCCAAATACCGTATCCGCCGCCGGCCACCCAGCCGAGCTACTCAGGTGGCAAGACGAGCAGAGCCGACTGCAACATTCCGGTCGGAGGGGCCCTCAGCACCGCGGACTGGTTGGTGGCCCTGCCGGGCTTCGTTGAGATGAACAACCTGGACGGCGCGAAGGGCCTGCCGATCGTTGGCATCTCACGTGGATGGGACGAAATCAGTGCGTTGCTCGCGGATGGCCACGAGTGGGCCATGTCGCCGGCCCCGCTTCTCAACCCGCGGCAGGGGTTGAGCGCTCCGCTCCTGTATTTCCGCATGGAGGGAGGCGACAAGCTCCTGCCGGACTACGCGCCGGGAGATCCCGCGCAGACCGAGGCCACGGGCTTCGCCATCCAGGCGGGCGGGGAGCTGAGTGCCGCGGACATCATCACGTGGTACGAGGGTCCAACACCGGTCACCGGCCTGAACGTCAACCACGCAGATCCCGAGGGCAACGGCGACCCCACCCTCTGGCACTACTTCGCCTTCGCCGGTGATCCCGTCGTCTACGTGTCGTCCTCGGGGGACCCACTCGAAGCCGTTTCCTTCGCCATGGTGCCGAACCTGCTCGAGATCGCGGGCCTTGCGGTCGAGGACAAGGGGATCCGCGGCGTGTTCGAGCCTGGGGACCGACTGCTCTACTCGGACCCGCAATCGTCCGCCATCTTCGTGCTGGAGGCGGGGCAACCGCCGGAGGTTCTCACGTTCGGCGTGAACACCTTCGACGGCGTGAGCCCGCTGACGATCATCACGAACGACGACGACCGCGGGCGGCAGACGGTGATTCCAGGCATGTTCCAGGCGCTCTCGGTGAGCACCAGGAACACGGCGTGCCCGGCGGTTCTTCCGGATATGTGCTGCGGCTTCTGCCCGGACACCGAGTGTCCGGAGGAGAAGCACACGGTGAGCGGCGACACGCTGACCGTGACGGTCTGGGACGAACTCTCGGGCCTCTGCTCGATCCAGCAGGTGCCGAGCGGGACGTACAACGTGAACGTGACCATCCCGTCCTTCACCCCAGGCACGCGCGAAGAAGTGGTCGTCACCGCCACCAAGGTGGACCCCAACAAGTCGGCGGGCCTGATGCTCGACCTCAAGGACTGCGCGCAGAACTCGCCGTGCATCGTCGATCCGGTGATGGTCACGCTCACGGGAGAGGGCGGCGTGGGCGCCTCGGAGGCCTTCAACGTGCCGTCGCCCGATCACTTCCTGTACGTCGACAACCAGTTCGCGCGCTTCGTGCTCCTCGAGATCAACTCGACGAACCGGCTGGTGATCCCGCTCGATCCGACCGGCGGTCTGGTGTCCTTCGACCTCGGGCCGGCCTTCCAGCTCGGGCAGAACACGGTGCGCGCGTTCGCGCCGCTCGGCCAGGGCGAGAAGGCGTACCTCTACTTCTTCAACCGGCCGCTGGCCGACTGAGCGACCGAGAGGAAGCCGCTTCCCGCCCCTGGGCCGCGCGTTTCCGCAAGGTCCGGGGGCGGGTCGCCGCCCCGCCGGTCGTCCCGGGATCAGGGCAGGACGATGGTCTGACCGCTGTCCGGCGGCGCGAGCGCGATCTTGACGGTGAGTGTCGACGAGAAGTTCAGGCCCACGTTCTCGGCGAAGGACAGGGAAAGGTCGTAGGCGCCCAGCTCATCGAGCGGGACGTCATTCAGCTCGAGCTTGCTGGGACTGATCGTCAGGAAGGGATAGAGGTTCATCACGTCCCCTGAGGGGGCCTTGAGCACCGGCACCGGCACGCCGGTATCGACTATCCCCGTTTCGGCGATCACATCAAGCGTCGTGCCCGGGACCGCGGACAACCTCAGGTGCCGCGTCCTCTTCTTGTTCTTCTTGCCGACCAACAGGACCTTCGTGCGCGATTCCGCCTGCCTGGGGAGGTCCGCGCTGGTGAGCAGCGTGTAGGTCCCGCTCGTGCCGTCGCGCGCCTCGATCTGCAGGCGGTAGCTCCTGTGCTTCCTCAGGGAGATGGACTTCTCGACCGGCACCTGCACGGGATCGACTTCCCACGTCTTCAACCGGCGGCCGTTGCCGTCGAAGAGGACCACCGTCGCGAGCAGGGAACCGGTGACCGCGGCAAGCTCCCATGTGAGCCGGGTTCCGCCGACGGCCTGGAACCAGACGCTGTCTTCATCGCCGGGCGCGATGGTCCCGGTGAACGAGTCGCCTGCGTGGAGGGCTGATCCGCCGAGGTACACGCGCGCCGATCCCGGGACCTGGACGTTGAACAGGTCGTTCACGGCGCCGGCGATCACGTCGGCCAAGCCGTCGCCGTCGACGTCTCCCGCACCGTCGACCGACCGTCCAAACTCGTCGACGAAGAACGCGCCCGCGATCGAGAACAGCGGATCGCCGTTGACCCCCGACAAGACCTGTACCCGCCCCATGCCGAGTCCCTGCCCATTGCCCGCTTCCTTGTTCCTGGCCGCCCGCGCTCCCACGACGACATCCGGGACTCCGTCGCCGTCGACGTCACCCGCGCCCGCCAGCGACCCTCCGAGCTGCG
Source organism: Planctomycetota bacterium (assembly GCA_016213895.1). GTDB lineage: Bacteria > Planctomycetota > B15-G4 > B15-G4 > JADJEK01 > JACQZJ01. The sequence goes on from JACQZJ010000216.1 coordinate 4,037, forward strand.
CCCAGTCGGTCGGTCCCGTGATCGTGAAGAGCGGGTCGCCGGTGAGGCCGGAGAACGCCTGCACCATGCCCCGGGACCAACCTCCGGCGTCCCTGCCGGGCGCGCCGACCGCGATGTCGTCAAAGCCGTCCTCGTCCAGATCGCCGAGATTCGCCACGGCGTGCCCGAAGCCGTCGAGCTGCTTCATTCCCATGAAGACGTGGTGCAGGGCCCCCGTGGCGCCGGAAAAGACGCAGGCGCGCCCCGCGAACGTCATGCCGTCGCCGCTGACCGGGCGCGGCGCTCCGACGATGAGGTCGTCCCGGCCGTCGCCGTCCACATCGCCCGCGCGGCTCACGGCAAACCCGAAGTGGTCGCCCGCCAGCTCGCCGCTGAACGTGTGGTGGAGGGCTCCGCCTGGCCCGATGTAGACCTCGGCGCGGCCCGCCGACGCGCCGGCCGTGCAGTCCTCGGGAGCGCCCACGATGACGTCGGCGACGCCGTCCGCGTTTACGTCGCCCGCGTCGCTCACCGACGCGCCGAACCGCGCGAACTCGACGCTGCCGGTCAACGGGAAGAGGAGGGATCCGTCCTTTCCAGAATAGACGAACGCCCCGCCGACCTTCGCGCTCCCCGAGGTCAGGAACGGAGCGCCGGCAATCAAGTCCACGAACCCGTCGTTGTTCACGTCGCCGGCGCGGCTCACGGAGGTACCGAGGGTGGCCCCGGCGCTCGGACCGACAAACGTGAACAGGATCGCTCCATCGAGCCCGCGGTGCACGCGGACGATTCCCGCGCCGAGGCCTCCGGTCGGGTCATAGGGGTCGCCGACGATGAGGTCGTCAAGGCCGTCGTTGTCGACATCGCCGGCGCCACCGACCGCGCTGCCGTAGCCCCCGAGCACGTTGTCGCCCGAGAAGACGTGGTACAGGTTCTGCGCTCGGACGCCCTCAGCTGTCACGAGCGTCAGCACGCACCCAAGAACCGCAGGTGAAAGACGCATGGGCTGATCCTCCGGGCGGCGGATCGCCGCCTCTCCCCGGGGTCCATGCCGGGAAGCCGGCTGCATTCTACGCGCTTGCCCGGACGCGGCGGGAGGGTCTGCGGCCGGCCAGGCGCCCAGGGCCGACGGCAACGGCGTGAAGCCGAGTGGACACCCACCACGAAGACCAAGCCGAGCAGGGCGAACGGCGCCAGCAGCAGAGCAACGCCCAGGCAGAACAGCGCGCCGGCGAGAAAGAAACCGACGAGCAACGCGCCGCGCCGCTCACAGCCGCGAAAGCGGATGGCCGCGCGCCCCCGGCCGCCGCGCGTGTAGCATGGTGGCTTCATGTGCGGCTTCATCGGCATCCTTCGACCCAGCGGCCACGTCTTCGCCGACATCTGCGACGGCCTGGTCTCCATCCAGCACCGCGGCCAGGACGCGGCCGGGATCGCCACGTTCGAGCCGCCCCGCTTCCACCTGAAGCGCGGCTCCGGCCTGGTCCGGGACGTCTTCATCCCGGACGACGCGCGCCGCCTCACCGGCTCCCTCGGGATCGGCCACGTGCGCTACCCGACCATCGGCGGCACGGGCGAGGAGAACGCCCAACCCTTCGTTCTCAACCACCCGTTCGGGATCGCGCTCGCCCACAACGGCAACCTGACCAACTACCACGAGCTGGCCCGCTCCCTGGGGCGGGAGGACTGCCGCCTGATGGACTCCACGTGCGACGCGGAGGTCATCATCAACGTGCTCGCCGACGAGCTGGTGCGCCGCCGCGCCGAGTGGTTCTCGGTCGATCTGCTCTTTGCGGCCATCCAGGGGTCGATGGGCCGCCTGAAGGGGGCCTACTCGGTGGTCGGCGCCGTGGCCGGGCAGGGGCTCTTCGCCTTCCGCGATCCGCTGGGCATCAAGCCCATCCTCATGGCCGAGCGCCCGGAGAACGGCGGCATCGCCTTCTGCGTGGCCTCGGAGAGCGTGGTCCTCGACGTGCTCGACTTCCACCGCACGGAGAACATCCAGCCCGGGGAGGCGGTGTTCATCTCCCGCGCGGGGGAGGTCACGAGAAGGACGCTCAGCGCGGGCCAGCATCATCCCTGCCTCTTCGAGTACGTCTACTTCGCCCGGCCGGACTCCTTCCTGGACCACGTCAGCGTGTACAAGACGCGCCTGCGCCTGGGGCAGAAGCTGGCGGAGAGCTGGAGGAAGACCGGCATCCAGGCCGACGTGATCATCCCCATCCCGGAGTCGGCGACGACCGCGGCCATGTCCATGGCGCGCGAGCTGGGCATCAAGTACCGCGAGGGGTTCGTCAAGAACCGCTACATCGGCCGCACCTTCATCATGGCCAACGACCAGATGCGCCGCTCCTCGGTACGGGCCAAGCTCAACCCGATCCAGCTCGAGTTCGAGGGCAAGGACGTGCTCCTGGTCGACGACTCGATCGTCCGAGGGAACACCTCGCGCCAGATCGTCGCCCTGGCGCGCGCCTCCGGGGCGCGGAAGGTCTTTTTCGCGGCGTACTCCCCGCCGCTTCGCTACCCCTGCGTGTACGGCATCGACATGTCGACCAAGCTGGAGTTCATTGCCAAGGACCGAACCGAGCAGGAGGTCGCGCGCGAGATCGGCGCGGACTTCGTCCTCTACCAGACGCTCGAGGACCTGGAGGAGTCGACCAGGGAGGGGAACGCCCAGCTCACCACGTTCTGCAACGCGTGCTTCACCGGCCGCTACCCCACGAACGACGTGACTCCCGAGGTGCTCGAGGCGATCGAAGGGGACCGCCTGAGCGCCCACGAGCCCGTTCCGCCAAAATCCTAACCCGCTGTTGCCGATAGACTTGCGCCGGCAGCCCCGGTATTCCTTTGACTCCCTGGGCAAAGCGGGCTTCAATGCACGCTATGGTCGTTTTCCTCCCGGTGGTTGAAGAGTGACTCAGGTGCGCGGGTCCCGAGCGGTTCGTCGGACCCGGCCGACCGGCGCGCGTTTCTTGCGTAGTCCTGTCCAGGGGAGGCAGGGCGGGTCCGGGCTTCTTGGCCCGCCGCGTTCCTGAGGCGCCCCACCCTTCGGAAGGGGTCACATGAAGAGCACGAATCTGACGTTGCTGAAGTTCCGCTGCGACAACGGGGAGTGCCAGTTCGAGATCTACGTCAACCAGAACAACAACATGCTCATCCACTACAACGTGAACATGAGCGCCCTCCTGGAGTGGCAGTGCCCGGAGTGCTCCAAGGGGTTCCTCCGCTACGCTCCGACCAACACCAAGTACGAGTACCAGCTGATCAAGCGCGAGAAGGCGACCACGGAGGCGGAGGGGGAGCAGGCTCAGTCTGGCTGAGCCCGGCACGAAGCAGATCTCTTCGCCGGGGCGGCCCGCACGCGCGAGGCCGCCCCGGCGCGTTTCTGGGGGGAGGCCGCTTGCGGGCACGCGGCTGCCGCGGAGAGCACAACGCCTGAAGAATGCGCGACTTGCGCGATTCTCACTCGATCCAGCCCAGCGGGAAGTCCGGGGGCAGCCGGATCACCTCGAAGAGCGTGGCGATGAGTTCGTCCTTCTGCCCGGCGCGGTGGGGAGACAGAAACTCCCAGACGATCGTCCCGTCCGCCAGGACCTCGAAGGCGCGGCCGTTGTCCGACTCGGTGATGAGGGTGTTCCCGTTCGGCAGGCGCTGGCATGAGCCGCAGGTATCGGTCTGGAAGGAGCGGCCGGCCGTCCCCTCGTAGATCCAGACTGGGTCCAGGGTCACGGGATCGATCTCCATGACGCGCGACTTGCCGTGGGGCGAGCGGTTGCCCAGGTTGTCGAAGAGCATGAGCCTTCCGCCCGGCAGCACGGTCGGCTGGTGCTGTCGCAGCCACGACCCCTGGGCCGCCCAGACGATGGTCTCGCGCTCCAGGTCGAGGACGGCGATGGTGCTGGTCTTCAGGCAGGAGATCAGCAGGTTGCCGCGGGCGAAGGCCGGCACCTTGTCCGCGAGCGATCCGTCCAGGATCTCCAGCGTGTTGGTGTGCAGCAGGTCGCCGGCCTGGTCCATCTGCGCCAGGGTCGCGCGGAAGCCCGAGTTCTCGAAGCAGGCCAGGATCGAGACGCGCCGCGTCTCGCGGCCCTCGGCGTCGAGCACCGAGACGCCGTCCTCGAGCACCGGCCGCCGCGGGTTGATGCGCGGCACCACGTGCGCGGTGCGCGTGAGCGCGAAGATCTCGCCGCTCTCCGCCACCTCGAAGTCGTGATGGGGGGCGCCCGCGAAGGTCCAGAGGATCTCCGAGTCGCGGTTCAGCTTGACCATGGCGTGCCCCTCGAACACGGCGAGCAGGTCGCCGTTCTCGAAGAGGCGGCAGCGGCGCCAGTAGCGCCGGAAGTGCGACTTCTCGAGATCGTCGGGCGGCGGGAAGTCGGGCAGCGCCTGTTCGAAGGAGCACTGCCAGCGATGCAGCACCCTTCCATCCATGTCCATGAGGATGGCGGTGGGCGCGTGGCCGGATGTGTAGAGGTTGCTCCCGGCGCAGGCGCGCGCCGGGTCATGGACCGTCACGCCGTAGCGGCCGGGAGCGGGCCGCGAGCCGCTCACGTAGCCGATCCCCTGCAGGTCGCGGATCTCGCGCTCGAGGTCGTCGGTGCGCGCCACGCGCCAGCGGCCCTCAGGCGCGCCGTCCTCCGCAACGGGCGGCTCATCGGGGGCATCTTCGCCGCAGCCGCCCTGGGCGGCGAGCGCCAGGAGGACCAGGACGTTCCGGGCGGCGTGACGGCTCATGCGCATGTCGGGGGGTCGTCGCTGCGGTTGAGGGGGGGCGCGCGCGGCGCCGGCTGGTCCATTGAAAACCATTCTACGATAGCCGATCATCCCTCTTCCCACGAACCACGCACGCTCCGTTGCCCGCCGGACCACAGGATCGACGTGCCCTTCATGACGCGGAAGAACCTCGGGCTGCACGTCCTCCTGGCCCTGTGCGTGGCCGCCTTCTTCGCCTGGAACGTGTGGCGCTACTACTTCCTCGGGGACGACGGTTTCATCGCCTTCCGCTTCTCCAAGAACCTCGTGGAGGGCCACGGCCTGGTCTACAACCCGGGGGAGCGCGTGGAGGGGTACACCCAGCTCCTTTGGGTGCTGCTGCTCGCGCTCGGGATGAAGCTCGGCGCGCTGCCGGAGATCCTCGCGAACGTCATCGGCATCGCCTGCGGCGCGGGCATCCTCTTCGCGCTCCTTCTCCTGTCGCGGCGCGTTACGCCCGGCGCGGGCCTGTGGATCTGGGTCGCGCCCCTCTGCCTGGCGGTGAACCGCTCCTTCTGCGCCTGGAGCACGGGCGGGCTCGAGACGCAGTCCTTCGTCCTGCTGGTGCTGCTGTCGCTTTCGCGCTTCGCGCGGGAGTGGGACGAGAACGCGCGCTGGCCGCTCGGCTCGGGCCTGCTCTTCGCCGTCGCCACGCTCTCGCGGCCCGAGGGCGGCCTGTTCTGCGCCGCGGCCGGGCTGTTGTTCGCGGCCGACGTGTTCGTGCGCCGCCGCCGGCCCTTCTCGTCCCTTCTGCTCTGGAGCGCGCCGTTTCTGCTCATCGTCGGCGCGCACTTCCTGTGGCGCTACGACTACTACGGCTACTGGCTGCCGAACACCTTCTACGCCAAGGTCTCCGGCTTCTGGTGGGAGCAGTCCAGCGTCTTCCTCTGGCTTTTCCTCCGCGACCACCTTCTGCTCTCCGTCCTGCCGCTCCTGCTCCTCCTGGCCGCGCAGGGCCGCGCCGTGTACGCGCTCTTCCTCGTCTCCATCGCCCTGTACACCGCCTACATCATCTATATCGGCGGCGACCGCTTCGAGTACCGCTTCATGACGCCGCTCCTGCCGCTCCTCTACTGGCTGCTGCAGGAGTCGCTCCGCATCCTGACCGACCTCTTGGCGCGCGCGCGCGCCCTGCGGGGCGGAGCGACCGCGATCGGCGCGGTCCTGGCCGTGGGCGTCGCCGGCACCTCCGCCCTGCCGCTGGTCCGGGGCTTCGTCCCGGAGAGCGGGATCGCCGGCATCGAGAGCGTGGGCGAGTACGCCGTGCTGCGCAGCGCCGAGGGCAAGTTCTTCCGGCGCTTGGTGGACGAAGGGTACCTCTGCGGCGACGAGCTCATCGCCACGCGCGGCGCGGGCGCCATGCCGTACTACTCGGGCTTTCCGATCCTCGACCTGCACGGATTGAACGACGTGGTGATCGCGCACACGCCCATCGAGCGGCGCGGCGTGATCTCGCACGAGAAAGTCGCGACCGTCGACTACGTGCGCGAGCGCGGCGCGGTGCTCTGCAACGTGCTGAACCGCTTCGTCTTCGACGAGAACGAGGAGCAGTACCGCAACCTGATGAACCCGCTCTTCAGCGGCTTCCACCCCTACTTCCCCAAGCCGATCCGCTGCGTGCGCGCCCTGGGGAAGTACATCGTCTTCGGCACGACCCTGGCGGAAGAGGACTTCCTGCGCGTCTTCGCGCGCTTCGACGTCATCCGATAGCGCCGGCCTGGGGAGCGCATCACGCGCGACCGGGCCGCGGGAAGAGCCGGGTGGCGGAGGTCGGGCGCGAACGCCGGCGAGCAGATCGTGAAGGCCTGCCATGCGCGGAGCAGCGATGCATGGCCAGCGACGAGCCCGGCCCGACCCTGCGCCTCCGGAAGCAGGACATCCTGATGGAGCAGGCGCGCCCGCTGGTCCGCGCGGACGTCACCGTGTGACGGGCCGGCAGATGAAGGCGGAACGGGGGGACGTGGCCTTCGCGCGCGGCTAACCGAACCTCTGGTCGAAGGTCCACTCGACGGAGTTCCGGTCCGGGTCCACGACCTCGAAGACGTGGCCGACCTGCTCGTCCACCCAGGTCGGAGGCACGAGCACGCGCGCGCCGCTCCTTTGCGCCACGCGCACGCGGTCGAAGAACTCGTCCTTGGTGGCGCAGGCGAAACCCATGTGCTCGTAGCTGCGCGTCTGGCGCGGCACGAAGGTGTGGAAGAGCCAGAGCAGCCAGCGCACGCGCGTGGGCTGGATCGCGACCAGGGTGAAGCCCTGGTGCCCCTGCGGCTCGATCCAGGCGATCTCGCTCCGCCAGAAGTCGCGGCCGTGCCGCCGCGCGATCACCTTCCCCGGCAGGACCTGCTCGTAGAAGCGGATGGTCTTCTCCAGGTCGTGGACGCGGAAGGCGACGTGCGTGCAGATCGGCATGGCTCTCCTCGGGCCGCGGGGCGCAGGCCGTCGCCCCGCCGCGGGCGCGCGCCTACACTACCGGAACGCCGCGGCCGCGCGCGCGCCTGACGAATCCTCCCCTCCGCAGGAGAAGGACCGAGCCATGTTCGAGATGATCGACAAGAAGACGCTGCGGCAGCAGATCGCGAGCTGCCGCGCCGAGTTCTAGAAGAGCCTCAAGGCGCTGGTCGAGGTTCCCTCGGTGAGCGTCGATCCCGCGCACGCGCGCGACGTGGAGCGCTGCGCGGCCGTGGCCGCGGGCCTGATGAAGAAGGCCGGCGCCACGGTCAAGGTCGCGCGCACGCGGGGCTTCCCCGTGGTGCTCGGCGCTTTCCGGGCCGGGCCGAGGCACCCGACGGTCACCATCTACAACCACCTCGACGTGGTGCCGGCGGGCGGCGCGGACTGGAGCCGGCCTCCCTTCAAGATGGCGATCGCCGGCGATCGCTTCTACGCGCGCGGCGCCACGGACGACAAGGGCCCGGCGCTCACCGCGCTCTTCGCCGCGCGCTCTGCCAGGGAGCTGCGCGTTCCGCTCAACATCCGCTTCCTCTGGGAGTGCGAGGAGGAGATCGGCTCGCCGAGCTTCGAGGCGTTCCTCTGCAAGACGGCCAAGTCGATTCCGACCGACTCGGTGCTGGTCTCGGACACGATCTGGGTCGCGAGGAACAAGCCCGCGGTCTCCGCCGGCCTGCGCGGGCTGGTGGGCGTGCTGCTCGCGCTCGAGACGGGCGAGAAGGACTGCCACTCCGGCCTGACCGGGGGCGCGGCGCGCAACCCGTTGGCCGAGCTGGCGCAGGTCGTGGCGCGCTGCGTGGACGGGAGGACCGGGCGCGTGACGATCCCGGGCTTCTACGACGGCGTGCTGCCGCTGGCGCGCGAGGAGCTGGCGTCCTTCCGGGAGAGCGGCTTCTCGCTGGCCGCCTTCAAGAAGGCCCACGGCTTGAAGAAGCTGCGCAGCGGCAGCGCGCTCTCGGCCATGAAGGCCATCTGGGGAGCGCCCACCTTCGAGGTGCACGGCTTCTCCGGCGGCTACCAGGGCCCGGGCGTGAAGACCGCGGTGCCGCCGCGCGGCGAGGCCAAGGTCAGCATGCGCCTCGTCCCGGGCCAGGAGCCGCGGAAAGTCCTGCACCTGCTCAAGGAGCACGTGCGCAGGCTGAACCCGGACGTGCGCGTGAGCGGCGCCCTGTCGCTCGAGCCCTTCCGCGGCGTGACTTCGGGGCCGTTCGCGCAGGCCGCCGCCGAGGCCATGCGCTTCGCCTTCGGCAAGAGCCCGGCGGTGGTGCGCGAGGGCGGGTCGATCGGCGCCGTGGTCACCATGGAGAAAGTCCTGAAGTGCCCGGTCTGCCTGATCGGCCTGTCCCTGCCCGAGCACGGCTACCACGGCCCGAACGAGTTCTTCGACTGGCGCCAGGCGTCCGGCGGCATGCTGGCCTTCGTCAAGTACTTCGAGCAGATCAGCCGCATCCGCTGAGCCCCTTGCCGCCGGCCGGAAAGAGCCGGCCTGGCGCGGAAAAACGCTTGTGACCTGGACCGAAAAATGCGATAAACACAGTGGATTCATCCGCTGCGCTACGACCCTCGATCAGCTAGAGGAGGCTTTCGCATGAAGCTCAACGGTGCGCTGGTCGGAGGTGCGGTGGTCCTGACGTTGTTCTGGACCGCGCCGTACCTCGACAGTGGCTGATGCCCGACCGCTGGTGGCGCTGGAGCCGCCGCCGCATCAGGTGGTTTGGGAGCAGCAGGTCTTGGCGGCCCGACGACGGGCGGCCTGAATAATGGAGAGGGCAAGAACAAGGACGGACAGTCCGGGAAGACGCCCGAGTTCATTCCAGGGCAGGACGGCAACCTGTACTGGAACACCTCGGTTCCGATGAACCAGAGGCCCACGCTTCTCTACCTCTACAACGGCCACGACCTCGAGAACGACGACTGCGAGCGCTCGCGCTCGATCGAGAAGGACTGCTTCTGCGACAAGAAGGTCATCGACCTCGCCCGGCAGTTCGCGTGCGAGAAGATCTGCTTCGGCTGCTCGGAGTTCTCGCGCAGGCCCAAGCACAGGAAGCCGCTGCATGACTACCTCGACGGCATGGCCAAGGCCGGCGAACTGGGAGCGCGGCTGGTCATCCTCGATCCGAGCGGCCGCGTGCTGCACGAGTACAAGGACAAGGCGCCCACTCCCAAGGCGCTGGCCGCGACGCTGCGCTCGGTCGTGAAGGATTACGACTCGGAGTAGCCGGGCCGCGCCCGCGCTTCTCGAGGCGAGATACAGCCAGAAGCCGGCTCCGACCGCGGGTCGGGGCCGGCTTTCTTTGTCCGCGGGGCCGGCTACTTCCCCTTGAGCTTCTCGATCTCCGCCTGGGCGTGCGCCTGCACCGGCAGGCCGGCGTATTCGCGAGCGATGTTGCGCAGGCTGGCGAGCGCCTTGACCGCGTCGCCCGCCGCGGCGAGCTGGAGCGCGGCGCTCAATTCCTCCTGCCCCTTCTTCTCGATCTCCTCTTTCTCCTTGGCGACGAACTCGGCGAACGCCGGGCCCGAGGCGCCCCCTTCCAGGACCTTGTCCAGCTCGGCGAGCCCCTTCTGCACGCTGCCCTCGGCGCGCAGCCGGCGGCTGCGGTCGAAGCAGCCGATGTACCGCCTGTAGGTGCGGTCATCCATGCCGCGCCCGACTTCGGCCACGGCCAGGTCGATCTCCTCGAGGAAGCGGTCGGTCTTGTGGTCCTTGCCCTCCAGGCGCAGGATCTCGTTGCCGTCCGGCCGCAGGATGAGGAAGAGGGGACCCCAGTAGCTGCGGAAGATCATGGACTTCTGCAGCTCCTTGTAGGACGCGATGTGCTCGGCGCAGGGCACGCTGAAGATCTTGCAGATCTTGTAGGTCTGCCCGTCGATCTCCTTGTCGTCCGACGGATGGACGTCGCCCTCCATCGCGATCAGCGGCACCAGCCTGTCGACCACCTTCTCGCCGAAGGACGCCTGCAGGAACACGGTCCCGAGCATGAAGTCGAGCGCGGTGTTCGTGTCCTCGCCCAGCACCACGAGGATGGGGACGTTGCGCAGCTTCGCTTCAACCAGCGCCTTCTCGTAGGAGCCGACCCAGCGCATCTTGTTGCCCTCGGGTACGGGCACGGGGACGTCCGGCTCGCCCGGCCGAGAAGGCGGCTTGGCCAGCTCCTCCTCCTCGCCTTCGGCCTCCTTGTCTTCCTTCTTGTCCTTGTCGCTCTGCTTGTCCTTCTTCCCCTTCTTGTCCTTGTCTCCCTTCTCCTTGTCCTCTTCCTCGTCCTTCCCTTCCTTGGGGTTGTCCTTCAGGTCCTTCTTCGAGGGGCGGGTGATCGGGCCATTCTCATCCAGGGCCTGGTCGATCAACTTCGCGAGCAGGGCGGGCGCGGTCTCCTTGTCGGTCGGGAACCCGTACTTGATGGCCAGCTCGTCGCCGTTCCACTTCTTCATCACCAGGACCGGCACGGCTTGGTTCTCGTGCTGATAGGGTCCCTTGGGGCCGCGCTTGCCGTGCTCGTCCGCCGTCGACTTGGCGAAGTCGCACATGCAGACGAACTTGTCCTGCAGCACCTTCCGGTACTTGGCGTACTTGCTGTTCTTTCCTTCGGCGAAGACGCGCACGGCGTCTTTCAGGGAATCGCAGCCAAATCACTTCCCGGGTTCGAGCCAGCCGCTGTAGATGAACAGCATCTTGCCCGTGGTGCGGGCCTGCTCGATGGCCTTGTCCCAGTCCATGACGTAGGGAATCCCTTCGGCCCACTCGTCCGCCGCTGCGGCGCGGGGGGAGATCGAGGCGGCCAGGGAGAGCGTCAGGAGAAGCGGGAGGACGTTCCTCATGGGCGGACCTCCTGTCCAGGGAGCGCTCCATCATACCGTCCCGCCGCCCCGGGGAAGGAGCAGGCCCGGTCCTGGTCAGCCGAGCAGCACGCGCAGCGCCTTCCTCTCGGCCTCGGAGAGGAGCGGGCCGAGGACCTCGCCGCACTGGCCGTGGTACCAGCGGATCCAGGAGCGCTCCGCTTCCTCGAGCAGGGCTGCGTCGATGAGGCGGCGGTCGAGAGGGATCCAGGTGAGCGGCTCGAAGCAGAGCCACGTCACACCGTCGTCGCTGTCCTGCCCCGAGGGGCGGATCGCGTAGACGTTCTCGATGCGGATCCCGTCCTGCCCCGCGAGATAGTGCCCCGGCTCGATCGTGGTGACCATGCCGGCCCTGAGGCCGTGCCCGGCGCCCGGCTTGCGGCGCCGCTCCGCGAGGGAGAAGGGCCCCTCGTGCACGCTCAGGAATGCGCCGATGCCGTGGCCCGTGCCGTGATCGTAGTTCATCCGCTCCGCCCACAGGGCCGAGCGGGCGAGGGCGTCGAGCGCGCTCCCGGGCGTGCCTTCGGGGAAGACCTGCCGGGCGGCGCGCAGGTGGCTCTTCAGCACGAGCGTGTAGCGGCGGCGCTGCTCCGCGCTCGCCTGGCCCACGGCCACGGTGCGCGTCGCGTCGGTCGTGCCTCCGCCCGCGTGAATGCCCGCGTCGATGAGGAAGAGGCGCCCGTCCGCGAGAGGCGTGTCGCCGGCGCCGCTGTAGTGGACGATGGCGCCGTGCTCGCCGCTCGCCGCGATGGTGGCGAACGCCAGCCCGCTCCAGCCCGGGCTCTCGGCGAAGAGCGCCTCGAGCCGTTCCTTGAAGGAGCGCTCGCTGACCTTGCGGCCCGCGGCCAGTTCCTCCTCCAGCCAGAGGAGGGCGCGCGTCGCGGCCGCGCTCGCCAACAGGTTGGCCCGGCGCAGGCACGCCAGCTCGGAGTCGTTCTTGATCGCCTTGGCCGTCTCGACCGGGCTCTCGCCGCTGACGATCGCGACGTTCCGCCCCTTCTGCGCGGCCGCGAGCACGCCGGCGGTGGTGCGCTCAGGGTCGATCAGCACGCGGCGCTCCGCCAGCCCCTCGAGGAAGGGCAGGAACTCGGGGCGCGCGTGCGCCTGGAAGCCTGGCACGTCCTGCCCGAACCCCGCGGGCAGGCGCTGCTCGGGGGAATGCAGGAAGAGGTGGACGGAGGTCCGGTCGGCGTAGAGGCAGGACTCGAAGAAGGGCGTGAAGGGGATCTCGTCGCTGGCGCGCAGGTTGGTGAGCCAGCAGATCTGATCGAGGCGCACCAGGGCGATGGCGTCGGCGCCCTGCTTCTCGAGTGCCGCGCGCAGCGCCGCGAGCTTGTCGCCCATGCTGGCGCCGGTCCAGGAGAGCGGACAGGCGCGAAGCGGGGTGGCGGGCGGCGCGGGCCGCTCCTGCCAGAGCTCGTCGATCAGGTTGGGCTGGATCGGCACGAGGCGCGCCCCGCGCGCGGCCGAGTCCTTCTCCAGGGCGGCGGCCGCCTCGGCCTGCTGCACCAGCGGGTCGAAGCCGATGGCGCAGCGCGCGCCGTGCCGCTCGGCGAGCGCGCGCAGCATCTGCGCGAGGCTCAGCGCGTCCTTCGCGCCGACTTTCTGCAGGCCGATGCCCGAGCCGTGAAGCTCCTCTTCGGCCTGCAGGTGGTAGCGGCCGTCCGCGAACAGCCAGGTCTCGCCTTCCGCGATGGCCACGAGCAGGTCGCCCGCGGAGCCGGTGAAGCCCGAGGCCCACTGGCGGCGCTGCCGCCAGGGGGGCAGGTACTCGCCGAGGCTCTCGTCGCCGCTGGGCACGAGGTAGTGGGTCAGGCCGAGCGCACGCATGCGCTGGCGCAGGGCGGCAAGACGCTCAGGGATGGTGTTCATGCGCCGCGGGATCCTCCATGCCAGGACAACCTACCAGCCGGAGCCCGCGCGGCGAGGCGCGCGCCGCTACTTCACGTCCTCGAGGAACTCCTGGTACTGCTGGCGATACTCCTCGGTCTTGCGGATGAGCTCGCGCTTGTACTCCGACGAGATCCCCGCCACCTCGCCCTCGCGCACGATGCGCGGCGTGATGAAGATCAGGAGCTCCACCTTTTCGTAGGTCTTGTCCATCCCCTTGAACAGGTTGCCGAGGAAGGGGATGTGCATCAGGTAGGGGATGCCGTCCTCTGTCTCCCGGGCGCGCTCCTTCAAGAGCCCGCCGATGACAATGGTCTCGCGGTCGTTGACCACGAAGCGCGTGTCCACCGTGCGCTGGTCGGTGACCGGGACCTCGTGGAAGTACTCCACGACCTCGCTCACCTCCTGCATGATCTTCAGGGTGACCGAGTCGCCCTCGCCGAGGACCGGGGTCACGTGCAGGCGGATGCCGACCTCCTCGAACTCGACCTGCTCCACGGTCGACGTGCCCACGCCGCTGCCGTCGGACGCGCCGGTGGTGGTCGCGGTCGCTTCGATGTAGGGCACGCGCTCGATGATCTCGATCTTGGCCAGCTCGTGGTTCAAGGCCAGGACGCGCGGATTGGCGATCACGCGCAGCTTGCCGAAGCGCTGCAGCGCCTGGAGGGTGCTCTCCATGTCCTCGTGGTCGCCGCGCGTGATGAGCTGGAAGTTGTCGGCCGGACGCAGGAAGTCGGTGAGGAACTGCGACGAGGTCGCGGCGGCGGTGATGTCCTGCAGGTCGAGCGCCACGCCGAACTCATAGCCTTCGTCCAGCGCCACCTCGACGATGCGCGCCTCGATGAGCACCTCGCGCGGCGAGGCGTCCATGGCCTGCACCAGGTCCTCGATCAGCTTGACCTTGTCGGGCGGCGCCGAGAGGTAGATGACGTTGGACATCTTGTTAACCGTGAACCCGCCGGCCTCGCCGCCGAGGATGCCGCGGATCTGAGCCTCGACCTCGGTGATGTCGATGGACGTGGGCCGCAGCACGCGGTTCACGAGCGCCGGGGTCTCGTGCGGGCGCACGAAGAAGACGCCGCTCTCCTTGAGCAGGTCGATGTTGCCCTCGCGCAGGACGATGCCCGCCGCCTGGTCGAGCGTCACGCTCGGCAGCGAGGCGGAAATGCTGCCGGCCGTGCCGGCCGGGACCACGAAGTTGAGCGCGGCGCGGTCGGCGATCATGCGCAGGGCGTCGGCGATCGGCGTGTCGCGGAACTCGAAGGCGTAGAGGGTCTCGTCGCCGATCGCGGGACGGGGAGCCTCGTCCGGCTCGAGCGGTTCGGGAGCGGGCGGCGGCGGAGAGGGCGCCTCCGGTTCGGCCTGCTGCTGCGGCGCGGGCTCGGCAAGCGGCTCGGCCCGGATCGTGCTCGGGAAGTCGACCGGCTCCGGCAGCGGCGTCTGGCAGGCCGGCAGCAGCAGCGCGCCCGCGGCGATGGCCGCGCACAGGCGCCCGCGCGTTCCCTGGCTCATGGTTCCTCCTCGATGGGCTCTGCGCTCGCGTCCGGCCGGGGCGCGGCGTTGGGCGGCGGCAGGGGAACGACGTACTCGGCCGCGGGGGTCGCGAGAACGACTCCTTGGCGCGAGACGGCCGTGACCGTCACGCGCCCGTCGAGCAGCTGGTCGCCGAGGCGCACCAGCCGGCCGTCGATCAGGGCGGTTCCGCCGTCCGGCGCCACGAGCACGGCCGAGAGGCGCAGGAGCGAGACGGCGCGCCGGAGCGCGGCGTCGTCCGGCGCCGCCGCCGTGGCCGCGCTCGCCGCCGCCTCGGCCGTGCGCACCGCTTCCCGCTCGGTCGCGATCTCCGTGAACGGGCGGTTCTCGGCCTGCTCCTCGAGCAGCAGGAAGGGATTGCGCGCCGGCGGGGGCAGGGGCTCGAACTCGGGGTGAAGCAGCGGCGTGGCGAAGGCCTCGGGAGACGCCATCATGTCGCCGAGCGTGGAATCGATGAACGTGCCGAAGCCGTTCAGGTCGGGCGTCGACGCGGGCGGATCGTCTTCCGCCGGAGCGGCGGCGTCCTGCGCCGGGTCGTCCTGTGCGGGAACCGCTGGCGGCTCCTGCGGCGCGGTGCGCGCGCTGAACAGGAACATGGCCAGGAAGGCGCACAGCCGGAGAATGGTCATTCGATCTCCTCCTCCTCGGCCGGCGCCTGCGTGGGCATGTGCAGGTAGGCCACCACCAGCGAGAACGAGACCTGGGCGAAGACGTTGGGATCGCGGCGCAGAGAGGCCTCCAGGACCAGACCAGGAGGGCTGTCCGCGGCGATCTGGCGCAGCAGCTCCGGCAGGGGCTCGAAGGCGCACGCGCCGCTGATCGTGACCGGCGTGTAGCCGAACGCGGCCGGCGATTCGGTCTCCTCCGCCTCCGCGCCAGGCGCGGGCACGGCGAGCGGTTCGCCCGCGGCGATCGAGTCGATGCGCGCGCCGAGCGCCTCGAGGCGAGTCTTGAGTTGGCCGCGGAAGTCCGGGGGCAGGGGGCCGAGCGGAGCGATCTCCAGCAGGCGCCGCTCGGCCGCTTCCAGGCGCGGCAAGCCCTGGATCTGGAACCACTCCGCCGCCCGCCCGCGCTCGAGCTTCTCGCCGACCACCTGCAGCTCGCGGCCGATGCCGCGGTGGATGTCGCGGTACTCGGCGATGCGCGGGACGATGATGCCGGCCGAGCCGATGCACACCGCAAGCGCCGCCACGCTCAGGCGGCCGATGCGGGCCTTGCGCTGCCGCAGCCTACGGTCCAGGGGGTTCATCGTTCGTCGCCTCGAAGGAGCAGGTCAGGCGGAAAGGGGGCAGCCCCTCGTTTCGGGTCTCGCGCGAGCCCTCGCTCGTTGCCGAGTGCAGGCCGATTTCCTTGAGGAGCGCTTCCTGGAAGCGCGCCACGTACGGCTCGAACTCCCACTGGCTGGAGGCCACGCAGCCGTCGATCTCCACGGCCAGCTCCGCGCCCAGGTCGCTCGTGATCTTGACCTCGCGCAGGTGGACCTCGGGCGGCACCGCGAGGCTGATGCCGAGCAGGAGGCGGCCCTGGTCCAGGCGGGAGTCCAGGAGGGCGCCGAGCTGCGTCTTGCGTTCGAGGAACGTCTCGGCGCGCAGCGTCAGGATCTCGAAGTGCGTCTCCATCGTGTCCAGGGCGGGCTGCATGCCGCCCAGCTCGAAGAGCCGCGCGCGGCTGTGGCCGGCCACGCTGGCGAGGCCCCGGGCCACCAGGCCGCTCGCGCCGATCACCCCCAGGATCAAAAGCCCGCAGAGGGCCGCGGTCAGGTTGGAGGAGCGGCGGCGGGAGACCTCGCGCGGCAGCAGCTCCTGGTCGCCCTTGCCGCGCGCGTCATGCAGATCCGCTGCCGCGCCGGCCTCGAGCAGGGCGTCGGCGTCCTCCGAGCACGCCTCGTCGACGATGGTCTCGATGCCCGTGCTCTCGCGCACGAGGCGGGCAAGGAGGTCGTGGTCGCCCGCGTACCGGCCGAGGACGGTGAGCGACTGCAGCTCGCGGCCCTTCTGCGTCTCGCGGAAGAAGACGGCCGAGCGCCGCACTTCCTCGGCGAGCGCGGAGCCGAGGTTCTCCGGCTCCGGCGGCAGCGTGACGCCCACGAGCCGGAACTGATGCAGGCGCGCGCCCTCGCAGAGCGCCAGGGCGAAGCCGTCCCTGCGCAGGAGGAGAAACGCGGCGGCGCCGGTGCTGCGGGCGGCCTGGCGCGCGCGCCCGGGCTGGCGCATCAGGCGCACGAGGAGCGCCGCCGGAGCCGAGCACACCGAGATGACGCGAACACCGTGCACAGCGAGGCGCTGCACCAGGCCAAGCACAAGGGACTCGCGCACCGCCGACACGAGGCGCAGCGCCGTTCTTCCGCGCCGCTCCTGCGCGTCGGTCGGCGCGATGACTTCGACGGATTCGGCGAAAAGCAGGTCGTCCTTCGGCAGCTGCGTGAGCTTGACCACCTCGCGCAGCACGACGGCCGTGGCGTCGATCCCGCGCACGGCCGGCGTCTCGATCACGCGGTGCTCGGTCCAGCTTACGGGCAGGCCCAGTACGACGCCGCGAGCGCCTGCCTTGCCGGCCAGACGGAGCGCCGCGGCGGCCAGGCGGTCGGCGTGCGCGACAGAGGCCGGATCCTCCGATTCCTCGGCCTCGACGGCGCCGAGGATCCTGGGCGGGCCCTTGCCGCGGCGCGGCACGGCCACAGCGGTCACGCGAGACGCACCCAACAGGAGGACGAGCCGGTCGCGAACCGAAATCCGGGCGGAAGCGGAGTCCATGCAACCTCTGTTCAAGGTCCTCTGAACACTGGATCTCATCGGACGGGAGGCCGGTCGGACTGAAGCCATTCCTGACGATCTTTGCGCGGGGCACGGCGCGCGAGGCGCGAGGAACAAACGGCCGTTGCGCGACGAAGAGGGGAAGGGAAGGGAGGGGAGGGGAGGGGAGAAGAGGGTGTAGGGGAGCGCCGCGGCGGTCCACTGGGATCCGGAGGCGGGTGCGCGACTTCCGGTGCATCCAGCTCGCGACGAACGGCGGGTGGCTCGTTGACGGTGGCGGCGATGCGGGCGGTTGGCTGCGGTGAAGGCACGGGCGGTGAGGTGGCACGGCGTCGCGGCCGCCTCCTTCTCCAGGGAAGCCACCGCGGCGCTCCGCTGGCGCGCTGTTCCTCTGCTCGCGGGCAGGGCCGCAAGTAGGGTGAGGAAGAAAGAGCGAGGTGGGCATCCGCGCGCGAGGCGCGAGGAACAAACGGCCGTTGCGCGACGAAGAGGGGAAGGGAAGGGAGGGGAGGGGAGGGGAGCGCCGCGGCGGTCCCCTGGGATCCGGAGGCGGGTGCGCGACTTCCGGTGCATCCAGTCCGCGACGAACGATGGGCGGCTCGTTGGCGGCGGAGGCGATGCGGGCGGTTGGCTGCGGTGAAGGCACGGGCGGTGAGGTGGCACGGCGTCGCGGCCGCC
>JACQZJ010000217.1 GCA_016213895.1 Planctomycetota bacterium
CGCGCGCCCCCTGGCCGCGCAGCGCCTGGGCGCAGCCCTTGCCCACGTCGCCGTAGCCGCAGACCACGGCCACCTTGCCCGAGAGCATCACGTCCGTGGCGCGCATGATGCCGTCGACCAGCGAGTGGCGGCAGCCATAGAGGTTGTCGAACTTGCTCTTGGTCACCGAGTCATTGACGTTGATCGCCGGGAAGAGCAACGCGTCCGCCTCCTGCATCTGGTAGAGGCGGTGCACCCCGGTCGTCGTCTCCTCGGTGACGCCGCGGATCTCGCGGGCGATCTCGCTCCAGCGGCGCGGGTTCTCGGCGAGCGAGCGTTTAAGCAGCTTGAGCAGCTGCGCGTAGTCCTCGCCGTCCTGTTCGCCGGGATCGGGCACGGCGCCGGCCCGCTCGAACTCGACGCCCTTGTGCACGAGGAGCGTCGCGTCGCCGCCGTCGTCGAGGATCATGTTCGGGCCCTTGCCGTTGCCGAAGTCGAAGGCGCGCTGGGTGCACCACCAGTACTCCTCCAGGGTCTCGCCCTTCCAGGCGAAGACCGGCACCCCGCGCGGCTGCTGCGGCGTTCCGTTCCTGCCGACCACCGCGGCGGCGGCGGCGTGGTCCTGCGTGGAGAAGATGTTGCACGAAGCCCAGCGCACCTCGGCGCCGAGCTCGAGCAGGGTTTCGATCAGGACCGCGGTCTGGATCGTCATGTGCAGCGAGCCGGTGATGCGCGCGCCCTTGAGCGGCTTCTGCGCGCCGTACTCCTCGCGCGTCGCCATGAGCCCGGGCATCTCGTACTCGGCCAGCACGATTTCCTTGCGGCCGAAGTCGGCGAGGTCGAGGCTCCTGACCTTGAAATCCGGTTTCGTCTTGGTGGCGGTGTCGCTCATCGCGTCAGCTCCCGTGCGTGCTTCAGGATCTGTTGGTCTGTTCGGTTGAAGGGCCGCGCGGCCGGCGGCCGCGCACGATGTACAGGGAAAGGGAGGTCACGCTCCCGTCCGGTCGCGTGGGCTGGAAGCGGTCGGCCAAGGGGTCGAGCGCGACGTCTCCGAATCCCGAGCGCCGGAACGCGGCGAGGACGTCGGATGCCTCGAGGCCGAGGTGGCGGTCGCCCAGACCGGAGCGCATCCACGCCTCGCGGTGGGGATCGAGCTCCAGGACCGCCGCGGCGCCGCCCGGCCTGAGGATGCGGAACATCTCGGCCACGGCCGTCGCGGGCTCGGGCAGGTGGTGGAGCACCATGCCGGCGAGCGCGCCGTCCACCGCTTCGTCGGCGATCGGCAGCGCGTCCAGCTCGCCCTTGCGGAACTCCACATCGGTCTGGCGCGGCGCGCGGGAGAAGCGGCGTCGCGCCTCTTCGAGCATCTTCTCGGAGCGGTCCACGCAGATCAGCCGGTTGCAGAGGCCGAGCAGCGCCTCGCCCATGTAACCCGTGCCGCAGCCCAGGTCGGCGAGAACCAGGCCGCCGGGAAGGAGGTGGGAGATCGCGCGGAACCTCGCCTGGCCGCTTTCGAAGTGCCCGGCGATCTTCTCCCACTCGCCCGCCACGCGATCGAAGAAGTCGCCGTTTCGGGTGCGCCGCTGGGCGAGGACCGATTCGAGCCGCACCAGGTCTGCCGAGTGCTCCGCCAGGCCGTCGAGCTCGCTTCGCAACGCGTGCCAGAGGCGCTGCAAGGGCGTGTGCTCGAGGCGCGGCTGATCGAGGCGCAGGTGGGTGCTCGCCCCGACGTGTCTCTCGGCGAGGATTTCGGCTTCGCGAAGAACCCTAAGATGGTTACTGACGCGACTTTGAGTCATTCCTATGGCCTTGGATAGCTCGCCGACCGAAAGCTCTTCACGCTCGACGAGGGCCAGGATCCTGAGACGCGTCGGGTCGGCCAGGAGCCGCAGCATGTCGGAAAGCGGTGTGTCAGCGATCACCATGCCTCCATGAACATAGCATCATGATCGACTGATGAAAGGCCTGACCTTGAACTTTCTGCGCTGCGCGTGCCCAAGTTGGCAAGATGCCGCCGTGCTCGCAGTGCTCCTCGCCGTTCTTCTTCAAGTGCCTCCGGCCGCCCCCGCGAGCGAACAGGCGCGGGGAGTGCGCCTCGGCCGCTCGGTGCCCATCACCGCGCCCGTTCCGCCCAAGATGCGCTGGGAGACGCCGCAGGTGGCGAGCGCGCGGCAGGGCCGGATGTTCGGCTACCGCCTGGCGCTGCCGCAAGGCGCGTACCGGGTCGAGCTGGGATTCGGCGAGATCGTGTACTGGAAGAAGGGCGACCGCCTCTTCTCCGTGAAGCTGAACGGCGCGACCGTGGCGCAGGACATGGATCTGGTCGAGCGCGCCGGGCCGGCGCCGTCGCGCCTCATCGAGACCTTCGACGCGCAGGCGGGAGAACACGGCCTCGAGGTCCGCCTGCAGGCGCAGAAAGGGGAGGCGCTCCTCTCGTGGCTGCGCGTGCGCGGGGAGGGTGTGGACTGGCTGATCGACTGCGGCGGCGAGGCGGATCTGCCGGCGCCGCAGGAGTCCGCCCAGCTCGGCGAGGCGCTCATCGCGCGCTTTGGCGCGCGCGCCTTCTTCAACCCGAAGCCGCAGTTTCTGGAGTGCGAGCACTCGCCGCTCGGCAAGTTCGCGGAACGGCCTGCCCCCGTGCTGCTCGGCCTCATGTTCGGCAGGGAGAAGCGCTGCCTGCCCCTGTGCGGCAAGAAGCCTGACTTCTCCCTGTTCGACTCGGTGGCGGAACGGCACACGATCACGACGCTCTGCTACGACTTCAGCGCGCCAGGCTTCCGGGGCACGATCTCGCTCGTCGCTCCCTTCCACCCTGGCGACCTGGAGCTGTCGAGCGTGCCGGCGTTCGACATCCACTACGAGGTGGAGGGTCTCGAGGAGAACGCACCGCTGCCGCTGGCCGCGCTGGTGCACATGCCCTTCGAAGGAGCCACGGCGCAGATGATCCGCTCGGCCGCGGATGGCCTGACCGGCGTCGTCCTGACCAAGGAGGTGGCGGGCCGCAGGACGGAGCGGGGCCTGTTCGCTGCGCTCGGCACGGGCGAGGCGGGGGCGCGGCCGGGCGCGCCGAGCGCCAGCATCGCCGAGGACGGCGTGTGGCTGACCGTGCCGCTCCGCCTCGAGCAGGGGAAAGCCGAGGCGGACCTGGTCTACGCCGCGTTCACCGGCGATCCCGTGCTCACGGTCGACGGCGTCCCGCACCGCCTGAGCTATGCCGCGCGCTTCTCCTCGGCCGTGGCCGTGGCGCGCTTCGCGCTCGCGCATCGCGCCGCGGGGCGGCGCGCCGCGGAGGTCGTCGATGCGCTGGCGTCCGAGGCCGTCCTCGACGGCGCGCTGAAGAAGCTCATGGTCAGCGCGATTCCCTCCTTCCTGCTCAACACCTTCCTCACCGAGGGCGAGGACGGTTCCTCGTGGTACTCGTGCGTCGAGGGCTACTGCGGCTACCACTCGACGCTCGACGTGGAGTACAGCGCCGCGCCTTTCTACCTGTGGTTCGCCCCGGACCTCTTGCGGCGCCAGCTCCTCGTCTGGCCGCGCTACGAGCGCGAGCGCGTCATGCCACACGACGTCGGCCGCGGCGACACGGTGGCGGGGCAGGCCTATCCCTATGACATGCCCGTGGAGGAGAACGCGAACTACGTGCTGCTCCTCTTCCAGTACTGGACGGTCACGGGCGCGGACGCGTTCGTGCTCGAGCGCTTCCCGCTGGTCGAACGCCTGCTCGGCTATCTCGCCGACGCAGACCCGGACGGCGACGGCTTCCCGGAGAGGGGAACGGCGAACACCGTTGACGACGCTTCCGCCGCGGTCCACTTCTCGCGCGAGCAGGTCTACCTGGCGGTCAAGTGCGCGGCGGCGTTCCTCGCGGGCGCGGAGATGGCAGATGCAGCGGGCGAGGAGGCCGCCGCCGTGCGCTTCCGCGGTCACTCCGAGAAGATCCGCGCCACTCTCGACGCGGAGGCGTGGCTCGGCGATCACTACGCCGTGTGTCTGGATCGGACCCTGGGCGAGCTGGAGGAGCCCTTCCGCGGCCGCGCCCGGAGGGAGATGGGCGCGGACGACCCGCTCCCCGGCTGGGATTCGGCACATCCCTACACGTCGCTGGGCTTGCTCTACCTGCTGCGCTCAGGAGTGGATCTGCCCTTCGACCTCGAGCGCCTGGCGCTGGATTCGAGAACGGCAGCGGCGGCCACGGAGCGCGCCTACGTCTGGGCGCACGCCGAGCACGAGCTGAACGGCTGGGTGTCGCTCGACCTGTTCCGCGACGCGGTCCAGTGCTACCTGGGCGAGGACGTCCTCGGGCGCTCCTCGCGCTACGCCGCGCTGCAGAGCCTGCGCGCCCGCTCCACCGACCTGGAGGACTGGGCCGGCTTCTGCGATTCCCCTTACAACCGCCACCTGTGCTACTACCCGCGCGGCGCGGCCGTGCTGGCGCTCGTGGACGCGGCCGCGGGCCTGGCCCTCGATCGCCGCAAGGGGACCCTGCGGCTGCGGCCAGTGCGCGTGCCCCTGCGGGTTCCGCTGGCCGTGCTCGCCGACTGGAAGGAGCTGCGCGTGCCATGGCTGGACGTGCGGCGGGGTGGGGAGGGAGGCAAGGTGGAGGTGGAGATCACGGACAGGGGTTTGCTCGAAGGGCTGGAGGTGACGGTCGATCTGTCGTTGGTAGAGGGACGAAGATAGCGGGGAGGAGCGTCGCGGCCGTTTCCCCGGCCTCCGGGAGCGGCAGCGGCTCCCGGTGCATGCCGTGCGCGACGAACGCGAGGCGGTTCGCTTCTGGCGGAGGCGATGCGGTCGGCGGGCGCGGGTGAGGAATGGCAGGCGCCGGTGGCACGCCGCCGCAGCCGCTCCCTGCGCCGGAGAAACGCCGCTTCGCTCCCGGCCATCCTCCATGCCCGCGGTCAAGGCGGGCCTGCTCTGAACAACGTACTGGCGGAAGGCGGTCGCGGGCAGGAGCCCGCTCCCGCCCCGGAATGTGTGCACCGCGCGAAGACGCGCGGTGGGAGGAGCGTCGCGGCCGTTTCCCCGGCCTCCGGGGCCTGCTGCGCGACGCCCGGTGCATCGCGTGCGCGACCAGCGAGGAGTGGCTCGTTGACGGCGAGCTGATGTTTGCGGTCAAAGCGAGCCGTGGTCGGGAGTCAGAGCAGCGGGGAGGGCGGCCGCGAGCTGGCGCGAACGAGTGCCTCCCGTGAACATGCCGCGTCGCCCGATCAGCGGGCTCGTTTCGCCGCCCATTCTCGAAGCTCCTCCACCGCCGAGGAAAGGAGTCCGGCGTCGAGAGTGACCTCGTGAGGCAGTTCGTCCGGGGCGCTCACAACAATCGTCGTCGGAGGAACGGACCCGATGTCCTTCTCGGTGACGTATCCCTCGTCGTCGACCCTGACGGTCCAGCGCACGAGGAAGACGCCGCGGTCGCGGACGCGGAGCTTCACCAGGCCGGAGGGGGGCACGTCAGCCTGATCCGGCGTCCAACGCGCGCGGAAGGACGCAGGCCGTTGCTCGCCGGAAGTCGCGAGCTGCTCCACGGCGGGCTCCAGGGCTACCCGCAGGAGGAAGGGCGCGCATGGAATGGGTACGGCCCCGCGATACGAGAGCGTAACCTCCAGGCCGTGCTTCAAGACCACCTGTTGCCGACCGTCGAACGGATCCAGACGCACGGGGAAGAAGTCGTCGGCTTCCACGAGAATGCCCTCCTCACGGTTGGTGCAAGCGAGGATCAGCGGACGACCGGCCCTGCCAAGCTGCTCGACCCGCCCGTCCGCGTACAGCGCGCAAAGCGCAGCATCGACCAGTTGCCCGTCCTCGTCGATCGGCAGGACTTCGATCGCGCGCCAGCGTCCACGGAGATCGAGGGGCAGGAGTCGGCCGTCAGACGGTGCCTCGCCGAACCCGACCTGGACGCCGTTCACGAACGCCGCATTGCGCGAGTCAATGCCCGAGCCAACTCCCAGCGTGTACGGCCCCGGCTCAAGGCGAGGGAAGCGGAAGCAGCCGCGGGCATCCAACTCGCCGTGGATCCAGCCCGGCACGTCCCACCTTCCGGCTGTGAGTTCCGGAAAGTTTGGCAGCCCGATTCCGGAAAGTCTGGCAGGGGTAGGACCAGTACCCATGGCCAGAATCGGCTGCCGCGACCTTGCCTCGGGATCCAGGCGGGTTGGCGTCGTGGTAGGCCGGGGAGATGTA
>JACQZJ010000212.1 GCA_016213895.1 Planctomycetota bacterium
ATGAAGGGCCGCATCATCGGGCGCGAGGGACGCAACATCCGCGCCATCGAGAAGAACACCGGCGCCGACCTGATCATCGACGACACTCCGGGCGTCGTCGTGATCTCGTGCTTCGACAACGTGCGCCGCGAGGTGGCGCGGCGCTCGATCGAGCGCCTGGTGGCGGACGGGCGCATCCACCCGGGCCGCATCGAGGAGACCGTGGCCCTGGCCAAGCGCGAGATCGAGGACGACATCCGCCAGACCGGCCGCAAAGTACTGCACGAGCTGGACATCGCGCGCGTCGACCCGCGCATCCAGTATTGCGTGGGGCGGTTGAAGTACCGCAGCTCCTACGGGCAGAACCAGCTCAAGCACGCCGTCGAGGTGGCCTACCTGGCGGCGGCCATCGCCGCGGAGATGAAGCTGAACCCGGCGCTCGGCAAACGTTGCGGCATCCTGCACGACATCGGCAAGGCGCTGGACCACGAGCTGGAAGGGGGACATCCGGCCATCGGCGCCGACCTCGCGCGCCGCTGCGGCGAGCGGCCGGAGGTCGTGAACGCCGTGGCCGCGCACCACGGCGGGGAGGCGTGCGAATCGGTGTACGCCGTGGTGGTGCAGGTGGCCGACGCCATCTCGGCCGCGCGCCCCGGCGCGCGGCGCGACACCATGGACCGCTACATCCAGCGTCTCGAGAAGCTGGAAGAGATCGCGACCAGCTTCCCGGGCGTGGAGAGCGCCTTCGCCATCCAGGCCGGCCGCGAGGTGCGCGTCGTGGTGGACGCCGCCAAGGTGGACGACGCCACCGCCCTGGTGCGCGCCCGGGAGATCGCGCGCCGCGTGGAGTCGGAGCTGATCTATCCGGGCGAGGTCAAGGTGACGATCATCCGCGAGACGCGGGTGACGGAGTACGCCCGGTGAAGCGCCCGCCGGGAGCCCGGCCCAGCGGGGCGTGAAGCGCATGCAGCTCAGGATCCTCACCATCGGCGACATCGTCGGCGCCCCGGGCCGGGCCGTGCTGCGCAAGCACCTCAAGACCCTGCGCCAGGAGCGCGGCGTCGACCTCGTGATCGCCAACGCCGAGAACGTCACCAAGGGCTCGGGGATCACCGCCGAGCACGCCCGGCACGTGTTCGACTCGGGCGTGGACGCCATCACCGGGGGAGACCACGTCTGGCGCCGCAGCGAGGCGATCCAACTGGTGGAGAACGACGCGCGCGTGCTGCGCGCAGCGAACTTCAGCCGCCAGGCGCCGGGGCGCGGCTACACCGTGCTGCCCACGGCCAAGGGCATCGACGTCGGCCTGGTGCACCTCGTCGGCCGCGTGTTCATGGCGCCGATCGACTGTCCCTTCGAAGCGGGCGCCGCCGCGGTCGCCGCCTTGCGGGCGAAGAGCAGGGTGATCGTGGTCGAGATGCACTGCGAGGCCACCTCCGAGAAGATCGCCATGGGCCGCTTCCTGGACGGCAAAGTATCGGTGGTCTTCGGCACGCACACGCACGTGCCCACGGCGGACGTGCAGATCCTGCCGGGCGGCACGGGGTACATCACCGACGTCGGCATGACCGGGCCGTACGATTCGGTCCTGGGCCGGCGCACCGACCGCGTCCTCAAGCGCTTCGTCACCGGCATGCCCTCATCGTTCGACGTCGCCGAGGGAGACGCGCGCATCGGCGCCGCCCTCTTCACCGTGGACGCGGAGAGCGGCCGCTGCCAGGAAGCGGAGCGGGTGGAAGTGCGTGACTGAGCAAGAAGACATCCGTCGGTTCATCGAGCGCCTGCGCCCGCAGGTCGAGCGCGAGCTGGAGTGCTGCCTGCCGCCGGCGGAGGCCGAGCCCGCGCGCCTGCATGCGGCCATGCGCTACGCGGTCTGCGGCGGCGGCAAGCGCCTCAGGCCGATCTGCGTGCTGCTCGGGGCGGCGGCCGTCAGAGGCCCGCTGGAGGCGGCCCTGCCCGCGGCCTGCGCGGTGGAGCTCTTGCATACGTACTCGCTCATCCACGACGACCTGCCGTGCATGGACGACGACGACCTGCGGCGCGGCCGGCCGACCGTGCATCGCGTCTACGGCGAGGCCCTCGCGCTGCTCGCGGGCGACGGCCTCTTGACCCTCGCCTTCGAGGTTCTCGCCGCGCGGCTCGCTCCGCCCCAGGCCGCGCGCGCCGCGGCCGTCCTGGGCCGCGCCGCCGGGTCGCTCGGCATGGTCGGCGGGCAGGTGCTCGACCTCGCGGCCGAGGGCAGGCGCCTGGCCGAGGAGGAGATCCTCCTCCTCGATCGCAAGAAGACCGCGGCGCTCTTCTCCGCCTCGTTCCAGATGGGCGGGATCTGCGGCGGCGCGGAAGAGCGACAGCTCGAGGTGCTGGGCCGGATCGGCGCGGACCTCGGCACCACGTTCCAGATCGTCGATGACCTGCTCGACCTGCGCGGCACGCCCGAGGAGCTGGGCAAGGCGGCGCAGAAGGACCGGGAGCGGGGCAAGGCCACCTTGCCGGACCTGCTCGGCGAGGCGGAGGCGGCGGCGCGCGCCCGTTCCCTGAGCGAGGCCGCCTGCGATGTTTCGCGCGGCCTGCCCGCGCCTGATTTGATCGTCGCCCTCGCGCGACTTATGCTGCAGCGTTCTCGCTAGCGGTTCGCAGCCTCAGGCCCGGGCAGGCTGCCGTCGCGGCGTCCAGACCGCGCGCGAGCGAGCCGTCCGCCGGGATCGGCGAGCAAGGTCCGGGCGGACCAGAAAGCGCCACCCCCGCGGGCGGCGCAAGCGGAGTCGATTCGCTGATGAGCAACGGCGTGAGCATCGCGGCGGATGCGGCGTTTCCGGAACGGGCGCAGGAGAGCGCCAGGGCGAGCGAGGCGGCGGAGGCCCGGCGCAAGCCCAGGCCGCCCTTCCTGCCGGCCATCTGCGGTCACGCCGACCTCTGCGCGCTCGAGCGCGCCGACCTGCCCGCGCTCGCCGAGGAGGTCCGCCAGCGCATCATCGAGGTGGTCCTCACCACGGGCGGGCACCTCGGCTCCAACTTCGGCGTGGTCGAACTCACCATCGCCCTGCACTACGTGTTCGACTTCGCGCAGGACTCCCTGGTCCTGGACGTGGGCCACCAGTGCTACCCGCACAAGCTCCTGACCGGCAGGACGGCGCGTTTCCACACGCTGCGCACGCGCGGGGGCATCTCCGGCTATCCGCACCCGGGGGAGTCCTCGCACGACGTGATGCGCAGCGGCCACGCCGGGACCGCCATCTCGATGGGTCTCGGCATCGCCGCGGCGGACGGCCTGCTCGGGCGCAAGCAGCAGGTCGTGTGCCTGGTAGGGGACTCGAGCCTCGGGGCGGGCGTGGCGCTCGAGGGGCTGAACTACGCCGATCAGGTGGGGCGCGACGTGCTCGTCATCCTGAACGACAACGAGATGTCGATCTCGAAGACGGTCGGGTCGCTCGCCGGCTACTTGAACCGGCTGCGCTCCGCGCCGATCTACACCGGCGCCAAGGAGCGCCTGCGCGCCCTGCTGCGCTCCGTTCCCTTCGGCGACAAGCTGGACAAGAACCTGGTCGACATGGTCGACGCCCTGAAGGCGGCCATCGCGCCGGGCCACCTCTTCGAGGAGCTGGGCTTCCGCTACTTCGGCCCGATCGACGGGCACGACATCGGGCTGCTCATCGACCAGCTCGAGGCGCTGCGCCGGGTCGGCGGGGTCAAGCTGCTGCACGTCGTGACCAAGAAGGGCAAGGGCCTGGAGCGCACCGGCGAGGACACGCGCTTCCTGCACGCGGTCAGTCCCGGCGCTTGCCTGCCGGGCTACAACGCGGCGGACGGCGTGGTCCCCAAGGAGGAGGCGGCCGAGCGCCAGCAGAAGACGGAAATCGAGTTCACCGAGGCCTTCGGCCAGGCAATCGTCGCGGCGGCGGAGCGCGACCCGCGCATCGTCGCCATCACGGCCGCCATGCCGGAGGGCACGGGCCTGACGGAGTTCGCGCGCCGCTTCCCGGAGCGCTTCCACGACACGGGCATCACCGAGCAGCACGCCGTGGCCTTCGCCGGCGGCCTGGCGCGCGGCGGGGCGCGGCCGGTGTGCGCCATCTACTCCTCGTTCCTGCAGCGCGCCTACGATCAGTTCTTCCAGGAGGTCGTGTTCCAGGACCTGCCGGTGGTCTTCTGCCTGGACCGCAGCGGCCTGGTCGGCCAGGACGGCCCGTCGCACCACGGCTGCCACGACATCGCCTTCCTGCGCACCTACCCGAACGTGATCCTGTGCGCGCCGCGCGACGCGGCCGAGCTCCAGGCGATGCTCGACCTGGGCCTGAGCCAGGACCATCCCTTCGTCCTGCGCTATCCGCGCGGCAAGAGCGCGCTCGCGGCCGGCCCGGCGCCCGCCGTCGAGATCGGCAAGGCCGAGATCCTGAGGAGCGGCGAGGACGTCACGCTCGTGGCGTACGGCGCGCTGGCGGGCGAGGCGCTGCGCGCCGCGGCCATCCTCTCGGAGCACGGCCTGGAGGCCGCGGTGGTCAACGCGCGCTTCGCCAAGCCGCTGGACCTGGACCTCCTGCTGGAGCAGGCCGCCCGGACCCGCCTGCTCGTCACGATCGAGGAGCACCAGCTCATGGGAGGGTTCGGCTCGGCGGTTCTCGAGGCCTTCGCCTGCCGCGGCCGCCTGGCCGAGCGCGTGCTGCCGATCGGCATCCCCGATCGGCTGATCGAGCACGGGTCGCGCGCGGAGTGCCTCGCGGACGCTGGGCTCACGGCCGCGGACATCGTCCGCCAGGTTCTCGCGCGGCTGGCAGTCGGGTGAAGATCGCACGCGTTCTCCTGGTAGGGGAGGGCTCGAAGCCGGGCATCCGTCGCGCGCTGGACGAGCTCAACGCCTGGCTGCGGGATCGGGTCGAAGTGGCCGCCGTGTGCGATTCGACGCACCGCGAGCTGGACCCGGGCCCGAACGGGCTGGTGGTGATCCTAGGCGGCGACGGCGCCATCCTGTCGGCGGCGGCGCGCCTCGGCGGCCGGCCGGCGCCGTGCATCGGCATCCACCTCGGCCGCTTCGGCTTCCTCGCCGAGCTGGAGCCGTCGACCTGCCGCCCCTACCTGGAGCGGCTGTTCGCGGGCGAGGGGGAGATCGTCGAGCGCCTCATGCTGCGCTGCGAGGTGCTGCGCCAGGGGAAGACGCTGCACTCCGAGCTGGCGCTGAACGACGCCGTGGTCACGGCGCGCGCGGCGGGGCGCATGCTCGCCGTCGACCTGGAGGTGGACGGCCAGCTCGTGGCCAACTATCGCGGCGACGGCCTGATCATCTCCACGCCGGTCGGCTCGACCGCCTACTCGCTCGCGGCCGGCGGGCCGGTCGTGGAGCCGGACTCCGACCTGATCCTGGTCACCCCGCTCGCGCCGCACACGCTCTCCAGCCGGCCGCTGGTGCTCGACTCCTCGCGCCTCCTGGCCGTGCGCCTGGCGCGCGGCCAGCGCCGCGCCGCGGCCCTGGTGCTCGACGGCCAGCGCGTGGTCACCATCCGGAACGGCGACCTGATCCGGATCAGGCGCTCGGAGCGCCCGCTGCGCTTCGTCTCCATCGTCGAGCGCTCCTTCTTCCAGACGCTCCGGGAGAAGTTCCGCTGGGGCGGCTCGGTGCCGCTCAACGAGGAAGGCGAGCGCGGGAAAGCTCGCGCGTGAGGCCCTGGGAAGCGCCCTTCGCCACGGCTCGACTCCCCGGCACCGGCGGGCGCATCCGCGAGAGCCTCGAGGACTTCGCGGTGGAGGAGATCCCGCTCTACGAGCCCGTGGGCGCGGGGGAGCACCTCTACCTGCGGATCGAGAAGAAGGGGCTCGCGACCCTTGAGGCCGTGGCCCGCATCGCCCGGGCGCTGGGCGTACCGCGCCAGGCCGTCGGCTACGCCGGCCTGAAGGACGCGGCCGCGACCGCGATCCAGACCCTCTCGATCCAGGGCGCGAGCGAGGCGGCGGCGGAAGGGCTCGACATCCCCGGCGTGCGCGTGCTCGCGGTCACGCGCCATCGCAACAAGCTCAGGAAGGGGCATCTGCGCGGCAACCGCTTTTGCATCGCGATCCGCGGCGTTCCTGCCGGAAGCGAGGCGCGCGCACGCGCCGTGGTCGACGCGCTGGCGCGGCGGGGCGTACCGAACCTCTTCGGCCGGCAGCGCTTCGGCGCCTCCGGCAACAGCCATCTCCTGGGCCGGGCCGTCCTTGGCCAGGATGGAGCCGCGTTCTTCGAGGCGCTGCTTCTCTGTCTGCCGCAGGAGGCGGGCGCGGCGTCGCTCGAGCGCGTGCGTGCCGGGGACCCGGCGGGGGCGCGCGACCTCCTGCCTCAGGGCTTCACGCTGGAGCGGCGCGCCCTGGACTTCCTCTCGCGCAACGGGGGCGACCACGCCCGGACCCTGCGGCGCTTCGATCGCGCTCTCAAGGACCTCTACGTGTCGGCGCTTCAGGCCGAGGCGTTCAACGCCGTGCTGCGCGAGAGGTTCGAGCGCTATGACCTCCTCCTGCCGGGCGAGCTGGCCTGGCTGCACAGGAACGGCGCGGTCTTCCTGGTCGAGGATCCCGCCATGGAGCAAGAGCGCGCCGAGCGGCTCGAGATCAGCCCTTCCGGGCCGCTCTTCGGCCAAAAGACGGCGCGGCCGGCGGCCGCGGCGGCGGCGCTCGAGGACGCGGTGCTCGCGCGCTGCGGGCTGAGCGGGGAGGAGATCGGCAAGGCGGCCCTCCCGCCGGGCGCGCGCCGTCCCTTGCGCGTGCCGCTGCTCGAGTGCGCGCTCGCCGCCTCGGGGGACGCGCTCTCGCTGTCCTTCTCCCTGCCCCCCGGCGCCTACGCCACCTCCGTGCTGCGCGAGGTCATGAAGGAGAGTGAGGGGGAGGACTGAGGCGCCGGGGCGCGGCTCAACGCCCGGCTCGCGCGCTGCGTAAGGCCGCCAGGGCCAGGACCTCGCGGCACGGAGCAGCTCGCTCCCGGCATCAAGGTCCGTGGCCAGGCCGGCCGAAACCCTTGCCTCGGGCATGCCGCGGCGGCGCGGCGCTTCTGGTAGAGTCCGCCCATGTCCGGACATGCGGAGTACGTGATCATGAGTCGAGGAAACCTGAGGTTCCATGCCCTCCTGGCCGTGCTGGCGGGCGCGTTCCTGACGTTTGCGCCCGGGGCGGCGCGGGCGCAGGAGCAGGAGGAGGAACAGGGCGCGGAGAAGGCGGCCGATAAGCCGCCCGCGGAGGCGGACAAGGTCCTCTACGCCGAGGAGGAGGCGCCGGCCGCGGAAGCGGCCGCTCAGGCCAGCGCTGATCCGGGCGCGCTCCTGGCCACGGTCGCCTCGCGCATGGGCGGCGCCAAGCTCGACACCCTCGAGACCATCGGCTTCACGCGCCTCTCCTGGCACTGGGGCGGCGGCAGGTTCCTCTACTACGAGAAGTACAAGACCCGGGCAGGCCTGGAGGAGCGCCCGCTGGCGCGCGTCGAGGACTGCACGATCGAGGTGGAGGGCAAGCGCAAGGGGGAGCTGCAGAACGTGGCCTACATCGTCAACGGCGACGACCTGTTCAAGCTCAAGGGGCTGGACGTGTACTCGAGCATCGGCCACGAGGCGGCGGCGAGGAACCACTACCGGGGAGAGATGTTCCGGTTGCTCGCGCCCTGGATCATCATGCGAGCCGGCGCCGAGGTGAAGTACGCCGGGCTGGTGCAAGTCAAGACCTTCCGGCCCAAGCAGTTCGTCCCGCCGAAGGCGGGCGCGGCGTGCGGCCATTCCGACTACCAGCCCACGGAGTGCACCTGGCACAAGATCACCGCGGTCATGCCCGAGGACTACCGCGACGCCTGCGGCGACGAGGTGACCTTCTGGCTGTCGGCCGCGGACGGGAGCCTGCAGCGCTTCCAGTGCCGCCGCTTCTCGGACGCGGCCCCGGGCGCGACGCAGCTGGAGACATACGACGTCATCGAGGAGCAGGAGGTCGAGGGGCTGCGCCTGCCGCGCGTCCTCGAGGTGAGCAGGGGCGGGAGCGCGATGTGGATGGAGGACCTCCGCTTCGACGCCATCCAGCTGAATCCAGCGATCCCCGAGGAGGAGCTGCGGCGGCCCTGACGCGCGCGGCTGACTTTCGGGGCGGCGTGCTCCTGCCAGGACCGGGTCCGGACAGGGATCCTTGACCACCCTGTTACCGCGGCGTACACTTCGACGTAAAGCGTTAGGAGAGGACGAGAAGGCGTTTTCGCGCCGGGCTGATGCCGGATCGCGGCTGAGCCGGCGCGTAACGAGCGGCCGTCCATGAAGATACGTGGAGCGGACCGCAAGCAGGATCTGTCCGCTTGGTCGGAGGTACGCCGTGGCGCGCTTCTCGCTGGCTCATTTCAGTCTCCTGGCCGTGAGTCTCGCCTTGGCGCCTGCGGCGGCCGGGCAGGGGCAGGTCGACCCGACCCTGACGGTCAACGGCGTGACCTCGAGCGACAACTCCGCGGTCCCGCACCTCACCAAGTACCAGCCCCTGACCATAGCGATGACCGGCACGCCGCTCGCGCCCTTCGCGCTCCTCATGTCGGGCGACGCGTACGACGGCACGGCCTCGGTCCCGCCCGAGCCGAACATCACCGACGGGTTCTTCCTCAAGCCCTGGACCCCGGTCGCAGGCGTGTTCTCGCCCATCCATCCGGTGTTCGATGGGATTGGCATGGCCTACATCGAGGCCCACCTGGCGGACTACTCTCCCGTCGACTTCCTGCCTGACACGGCGTCGCCGATCTTCCGCTTCGACGCCTCCGGCAACTTCACCCTCCACGGGATCACGCCGCCGATCGCCTATCTCGCCGACCTCAACGCCACGCCTCCCAACGGCCCGACCGACCCGATCGTGCTGCCGCTGGAGAGCGTTCCGCCGACCACGGTCGCCCTCTATCTGCAGATCGTGTCCCTCGACATGGTGACGCTCGGCATCCGCGAGGGGAACGGGATGAAGGTGATCTTCGACGAGGTCGTGTTCCCGGGCAGCGTGGCCTACTGCGAGGGGCAGAGCGTGACCCTGACCACGTACACGCTCGGCTCGGAGCAGTCGCTCGGCACGCTGGTGCACACGGACATGAGCGCCGGCAATCCGCAGGGGCTGACGGCCGCGCCCGAGTTCTCGGCGAACGGCTTTCCCGGGCAGACCGACATCTGGATGATCACCCTGGCCGGGGCGGCCGAGGTGAGCCCGCCGAGCCTGCCTCCCAACGGCGACGGCGGCGAAGCCGCGAACCCCGTGGACCCGGACGTCGACTACAACATCAGAATCGCCCAGGGGTACTACTCGGACATCGAGGTGTTCACGCACCTGCGGCCGGCGCGGAACAACGAGAACTTCGAGTATCCGCGCATCGCCCTGCCCGGGAACCGCGAGCTGTTCCACTGGCGCAAGGGCATCGTGGCCAACCCGGCGCTCTCGGAGTACGGCTTCGGCGTGCTCTTCAAGGACACCAACACCTTCCGCAACCTCACGCCGGCCGGCTGCCCGAGCGGCCCGTTCACCGAGTCGGCGACGCGTTCGCCCTGGGAGGTGGAAGTCGGCGTGTCGCCGGACGGCGACCGCGCCGTGGCCATTCTCGACAAGACCGGCACCTCCTATGACCGGGTGTTCCTGCTCAACCTCGAGCCGGGCGGGGTGTTCAGCAACGGCTGGCCCGTCATGGAGGCCACGAACCCCAGCACATCCTTGTTCGCGCGCATCTTCGACGAGTCGATCTCGTTCGTCTCGGACGGGCTCGGCGGCTGGGTGGTGTTCTTCAACTCGACCAACAGCACGAGCACGTCCGTGGCCATCTATCCCAACCGCACCTGGCGCGTGCACGCCGACACCAGCGTCATCACCGCGGTGCTGCCGTCGACCGGCCTGACTCCCGCCCGCATCGACCGGAACATGCACACGTCCGCGGACAGAAACGTGCTCTGCGTCATGGCCGGCGCCAGCGCCACGGCCGAGAACATGATCGCGGTGACCAATGTCACGGCCTTCGGCTCGCACACCATCCTGGACATCACGCAGTTCCCGTCCAACACCGGTCTTCTGGAGGCGAACGACGCCACCGAGGGCAAGGGCAGCTTCGTCCACCTGTCCAAGGACGGTTCCTTGATCGCCTTCGCCCGTACGGACGGCACCAGGAGCTTCCCCCTGGTGGCGCGCACCGACGGCTCGACCAAGGGGCACGTGAACGACCTGGTGACGGATATCACGAACGGCGGCCTGTACGACACGGCGGTGGACTTCAGCAACACGATGGAGCCGTTCCTCACCGACGACAACGGTTTCCTGATGTTCTATCAGGGGCTCAACCAGGCCGGCTTCCTCAATGACCGCCACGACCTCTTCGTCGTCGACCTCTCGTTGCTGCAGACCCGCAACCTAACGCGCTCCATCACCGGACTGGACTACAACAGCCAGACCAGCACGAAAGCGTATTACGGCCCCTGGGATCCCCTCGCGGCCGACGAGCGGCCGGATGTCGATCCCGGCGGCTGGTTCCTCTCCCGGGACCGCTCGCAGCGCTACGTGCTGCGCGATCGGCACGGCATCCCCGGCAAGCAGGGCGGCTTCAACGTCGTGGGCGTGTCCGTGGGACCGACGCCCGGCGGCGGCGCGCCCAACTTCAACATGATGAACGTCACCGGGACGGAGTTCGAGCCCTACTTCGGCGGCGCGCTGCCGACCATTGGCGCGCCGAACATCGCGACCAACGTCGGACCGATCACCGAGCCGACTCCGGGCTACCTGCGCCTGCGCCGCGTGGGCGGCGCGGGCGTGCTCAAGGACTTCTACTATTTCACCGCTCGGCTGGCGAACGCGGTCGCCGGCGAGGAGACCATCGAGCACCTGTTCCTGTTCGACGGCAGCAACCCGGGACCGGCCTTGCGCATCAGCAACTACGGCCTCTCCTCGACGCCGATCGCGGTCACGGCGGGCACGACCATCGAGAACGTCGTTCCCAGCAAGGTCGAGCCCAAGGTCGCCTACATCCTGAATCGCGGCGGCGCGGCGACGACCGTGACCCACGAGGTGATCGTGCAGGATCTCGCCGCCTACGCCACGCCGGTGCAGATCCCCGACCCGGACAACAACCCGAGCACGCCCCCGGAGTTCAACCGGCTCATCACCTTCGGCTCGATCCACTGGCTGTCCTCCACGCCCGCCGGCCTCGTGTTCGCGGCCGGCTCGGTGCTGCGGCCGGCGAGCTCGGGCACGGGCTCCACCGACGGCGTTGGCGGCGGGGACGACAGCAGGAACCCGATCAACGCGTCGCCGTACTTCTACAGCTTCCTCGAGCCGACGTTCGAGCGGAAGCTCACCTACGACGCGGCCGGCAGCAATCGGCGCGCGGTGTTCATCTGGAACGTGAAGTAGGCCGAACGCGCGCCCGGCCGGCGCCGGCGCGACGCGCTTACGTCCCCACGAAGCGGGCGTAGGCGGCGCGCGCCTTGCTCGGGTCGGCGGTTCCCTTGAAGATCGCCCGGCCGTCCCGGAAGAGGGTGACCTCCAGACCGGCGGCCCGGAACCTCAGCAGGAAGCCGTTGTCGCTCGCGGCCGCGGCCCGGCAGATGCGCTCGCGCGCGGCCTCGAAGTCGAAGGCCGCGGCGGCCGGGGGAGTCACCTGCACGGCGTCGCGGCCGCACAGGCTCGTGGCTGCGCCCCCCTCGCGCACCTCCAGGAAGGGGAAGCTGCGCCGCCCGCAGCACGGACAGTCCGCGCGCGGGCCGGCCACGTCGATCGAGCGCACCTCGTTCGACCACAGGTCGATCTGCAGGAGCCCGCGGCGCACGGCGTCCGCTCTGCCCGCGGCGAGCTTCAATGCCTCGAGCGCGGCGCAGGACCCCACGGCGCCCGGCGCCGGGCCGAGCACGCCCGCCGTGTCGCAGGTCTGCGTGCTGCCGGCGGGCGGAACGTCCTGGAACACGCAGCGCAGGCAGGCCGTCATCCCGGGCAGGACCGGCATGAGCAGGCCCGTGGCGCCGACCGCTCCGGCGTAAATCCACGGGATCCCGTTCTTGACGGCGAAGTCGTTCACGAGGTAGCGCGCCTCGAAGTTGTCGCTGCCGTCGACGATGACGTCGCTTCCGCCGAGCAGCGCGTCGATGTTGCCGGCGGCGAGGTCGCAGACGCGCGCTTCGATCGCGATCGCGCTGTTCGCCCGCACGAGATGGCGCCGCGCTGCCTCCGCCTTGGGCACTGACCCGGCCGCGTCCTCCTCCGTGTAGAGGGTCTGGCGGTGCAGGTTGTCGATCTCGACGAAGTCGCGGTCGATGAGGCGCAGGAGCCCGATCCCCGCCCGCGCCAGGAACGCGGCTTCCTGGCAGCCGAGCGCGCCCACGCCGACCACTGCGACCCGGGAGCGCGCGATCCTCTCCTGGCCCAGAGGTCCGATCTCGGGGAAGAGCGCCTGGCGGGCGTAGCGGTCTGGGCGCGCGGTGTCCATGCAGCCATCGTAGCCGCGCGGCGAGCGGGCTCGGCCGGGAACCGTCCGCCGGGGGGCGGGGAAAACCAGCCGGCCCTCCGGCGAACCGGGGGTCTTCGGGAGTGAGGTAGGTTATTGAGGGTCCGGGGGTCGGCTGGTGTCAGGAAGCGTCCCAGGGGAACCCAGTATGTTCAGGGAACTGGGAGGAGAGATGATGGGTTTTACGCCTTCGGCGCAGCAACCCTGGTACGCATCCTGGAACGTCCCCGGCGCCTTGCGGCGCCTTGAACGTTCGCATCTCTTACAGGCACTCGCGGGCCTGGTAACGCCCGGCAGCCGCGATCCTGCGCCCTTTTTTCCGTGACCGCCGTCTGCCGCCGCGTGCGCTGCAGAGGACTGCTCCGCGGGCAGTTCTGCTACACTCGCCTGCTTCGTCCAGGAGCAGCCGAGACCGAGGAAGCCCGATGACGGACACGTTTGGATCGCACAGCACCCTGCGCGTCGGCAAGGAGAGCTACCGGATCGCGCGCCTGCCCGCGCTCGAGGAGCGGGGGCTCCGCGTGGCGCGGCTGCCCTACGCGCTCAAGATCCTGCTGGAGAACCTGCTGCGCCTCGAGGACGGCGCCGTGGTCACGGCCGACGACGTCGAGGCGCTCGCGCGCTGGCAGGCCAAGGCGGCGCCGTCGCGCGAGATCGCCTTCATGCCCGCGCGCGTGCTGCTCCAGGACTTCACCGGCGTGCCCGCGGTCGTCGACCTCGCGGCCATGCGCGACGCCATGGCCGCGCTCGGCGGCGACCCGAGGAAGATCAACCCCTTGCTGCCGGCCGAGCTGGTCATCGACCACTCGGTGCAGGTGGACGCCTTCGGCAGCGAGGACGCGCAGCGCATCAACCTGCAGAAGGAGTTCGAGCGCAACGGCGAGCGCTACACCTTCTTGCGCTGGGGGCAGAAGGCGTTCGACAACTTCCGCGTCGTGCCGCCGTCCACCGGCATCGTCCACCAGGTCAACCTGGAGTTCCTGGCGCAGGTGGTCACGCACGCCAACGGCTTCGCCTATCCGGACACGCTCGTCGGGACTGACTCGCACACGACGATGATCAACGGCCTCGGCGTGCTCGGCTGGGGCGTGGGAGGCATCGAGGCCGAGGCCGCGATGCTGGGCCAACCCGTGTCCATGCTCATCCCCCAGGTGGTGGGCTTCCGCCTGACCGGCGAGCTCAGCGAGGGAGTGACCGCCACCGACCTGGTGCTGCGGGTCGTGCAGGCGCTGCGCGCCAAGGGCGTGGTCGGCAAGTTCGTCGAGTTCTTCGGGCCGGGCGTCGCCGGCCTGCCGCTCGCCGACCGGGCCACGATCGCCAACATGGCGCCCGAGTACGGCGCCACCTGCGGCCTCTTCCCCGTGGATCAGGAGACGCTGCGCTACCTCGAGCTGAGCGGCCGCCCGCGCGAGCGCATCCGCCTGGTCGAGGCCTACATGAAGGAGCAAGGGCTGTTCGCCCTGCCCGGCGCCCCGGACGCGGAGTACAGCGACACGCTCGAGCTGGATCTCGCGAGCGTCGAGCCGTGCCTGGCCGGGCCGCGCCGGCCGCAGGACCGCATCGTCCTCTCCGACATGAAGAAGGTCTTCGCCCAGAGCCTGCCCGACCTGCGCAAGGGCAAGGGGGGCGGCGCCGAGCCCAGGGCGGTGCGCGTCCTGCAGGACGGCCGCGAGTACCTGCTGCGGGACGGCTCCGTGGTCATCGCGGCCATCACCAGCTGCACCAACACGTCCAACCCGTCGGTGATGCTTGCCGCCGGCCTGCTGGCGCGAAACGCCGTCGCGCGCGGCCTCTCGGTGCCGCCCTGGGTGAAGACCAGCCTCGGGCCGGGCTCCAAGGTCGTCTGCGACTACCTGGACGCCGCGGGGCTCAGCGTCCCCTTGAACCAGCTCGGCTTCAACGTGGTCGGGTTCGGCTGCACCACGTGCATCGGCAACAGCGGGCCGCTGCCGGAGGCGGTCGCGGGCGCGATCCACGAAGGCGGCCTGGTCGCGGCCGCGGTGCTCTCCGGCAACCGCAATTTCGAGGGACGCGTCAGTCCGGACGCGCGCGCCAACTACCTGGCGTCGCCGCCCCTGGTCGTGGCCTTCGCGCTCGCCGGCCGCGCCGACATCGACCTCGCCAGCGAGCCGCTCGGCAGCGGGCGCGACGGGCGGCCGGTCTTCCTCAGGGAGATCTGGCCAAGCCAGCGCGAGGTGGCGGACGTGGTCGGCCGCGTCGTGCGCCGGGAGATGTTCGAGAGGAGCTACGCGGACGTCTTCCAGGGGCCCGAGGAGTGGCGGAAGCTGCCGACGCCCGCGGGCGACCGCTACGCCTGGGATCCGGCGTCGACCTACGTCAAGCACCCGCCCTACTTCGCGGACATGCGCCGCGAGCCTCGGGCGTGCGCGGACATCCGCGGCGCGCGCGTGCTCGCGCTGTTCGGCGACAGCGTCACCACCGACCACATCTCCCCGGCCGGCTCCATCGCCAAGGACAGCCCGGCGGCGCGCTACTTGACCGGGAAGGGCGTGCCACGCGAGGACTTCAACTCCTACGGCTCGCGCCGCGGCAACCACGAGGTGATGATGCGCGGCACGTTCGCCAACGTGCGCATCCGCAACCAGCTCGTGCCGGGCGTCGAGGGCGGCCACACCGTGCACCTGCCGGACGGCGCGCAGATGACGATGTACGACGCAGCCATGCGCTACCAGGACGAGAACGTCCCGCTCCTCGTCATCGCCGGCAAGGAGTACGGCACCGGCTCGTCGCGCGACTGGGCCGCCAAGGGCCCGAACCTGCTCGGCGTGCAGGCGGTGCTGGTCGAGAGCTTCGAACGCATCCACCGCAGCAACCTGGTCGGCATGGGCATCCTTCCCCTGCAGTTCATGGACGGCCAGTCGGCGCGCAGCCTGGGCCTCAGCGGGCGCGAGACCTACGACATCCTCGGCCTGGCCGCGGGCGTGGCGAACGGCTTCCAGGACGCGCGCCAGGTCCAGGTGCGCGCGCTGGCAGACGGCGGCGGGCCGGCCGTCGAGTTCCGCGCCCTGGTGCGCATCGACACGCCGCAGGAGGTCCACTACTACCGGCACGGCGGGATCTTGAGGTACGTGCTGCGCAGGCTACTCTGACGGCGCATGCTTCCCCTGGAGCGGCTGCGGCGGATCGTCGGCGCGGAGCACGTCCTCCTCGCG
Source organism: Planctomycetota bacterium (assembly GCA_016213895.1). GTDB lineage: Bacteria > Planctomycetota > B15-G4 > B15-G4 > JADJEK01 > JACQZJ01. The sequence goes on from JACQZJ010000212.1 coordinate 15,583, forward strand.
CCTGAGGAGATGTTCGCCTACGAGTGCGACGCCCTGACCTGGCTGCGCCGGCGGCCGGCCGCCGTCGTCCTGCCGGGCGGGACGGCGGAGACGGCCGAGGTCGTGGCGGCGCTCTCCGAGGCGGCGCTGCCGTTTGTCGCGCGCGGCGCCGGGACCGGCCTCTCCGGCGGGGCGCTCTGTCCGGAGGGCGGGGTGGTGATCGAGACGGCGCGCATGAAGCGCCTCCTCTCGCTCGACCCGTGGAACCGCTTCGCCCTGGTCGAGTGCGGCACGCCCAACGCCGAGGTGTCGCGCGCGGCCGAGCCGCACGGCCTGTTCTTCGCTCCGGACCCGTCCTCGCAGAACGTATGCACCATCGGCGGGAACATCGCCGAGAACGCCGGCGGGCCGCACACCTATAAGTACGGCGCTACCGCGCGCCACGTGCTGGCGCTGACCGCGGTCCTGCCGGATGGCCGCGTCCTCCGCACCGGCTCGCCGCTCGCCGACCCGCCGGGCTATGACCTCGCCGGCCTGCTGGTCGGGACGGAGGGAACCTGCGCGATCGGCACCGAGGCGACGCTCAAGCTCACGCCGCTGCCGCGCGCGGTCGAGACCCTGCTCTTCGCCTTCCGCGGGGTCGCCGACGCCTGCTCGGCGGTGCAGCGCGTCATCTCGAGCGGGCTCGAACCCTGCACCATGGAGGTCATGGACGGGGCGACCATCGCGGCGGTGGAGGCGTCGGTCAACGCCGCGGGCTATCCGCGCGACGCGGGCGCCGTGCTCATCCTCGAGTTCGACGGCGGCGACGCGGCCGTGGCCGAGAGCGCCGAGCGCGCCGAGCGCCTGTGCCGCGAGCTGGAGGTGCTGGCCTGCGAGCGCGCGCGCGACCGCGCGCACCGCCTCAAGCTGTGGAAGGGGCGCAAGGGGGCGTTTGGCGCCATGGGTCGCCTGGCGCCGGACCTGCTGGTGCAGGATGCCGTGGTGCCGCGCTCGCGCCTGCCGGAGGTCGTCGCGCGCGTGCTGGAGATCGGCCGCGAGCACGGCATCCGCATGTCCAACGTCCTGCACGCCGGGGACGGCAACCTCCATCCCAACATCTCGTACGATCGCCGCGACGCGGACGAGACGCGGCGCGTGCTCGCGGCGTGTGCGGGCATCCTGCAGGCGTGCGTGGAGGCGGGTGGGACGCTCTCGGGCGAGCACGGCATCGGCCTGGAGAAGCGCGACTACATGAGCCTGGTCTTCGGCGAGGAGGACCTGGAGAGGATGCGCGCGGTGCGCGACGTGATGAACGGCCGCTCCCTGCTCAACCCGGACAAGGTCCTGCCGGCGCGGGAGCCGAAGACGCCGTGATCGAGCGCCTGCAACGCCTGCTCGGAGACGCGGGCGCTTGGGAGGTCGCCCAGGACGGCGAGGTCGCGCGCGAGCTGGGCGCGGCGCGGGCGCTGGTCGCGGCCCCGCGCGACCAGGAACAGTGCGCGGCGGTCCTCAGGGTCGCGGCCGAGGCGCGGTGCGCGGTCGTCCCCTGGGGCGGCGGCCAGCATCAGCGGCTCGGCAACGTGCCGCGCGCCGACCTGGTCCTGGTCACCACCGGCATGGCGGGAATCGTCACCCACGACGCCGCCGACCAGACGATCGTGGCGCAGGCTGGCACGCGCCTCGCCGACCTGGTGGCCGCGGTGCGCGCGCGCGGCCAGTTCCTGCCGCTCGATCCCGCGGGCGTCGCGCGCGCGACCATCGGCGGAGTCGTGGCCGCGGGCGTCAACGGGCCCTACCGGAGCGGCTTCGGGCTGCCGCGCGACTTCTTGCTCGGCGCGCGGACCGCCCACTCCGACGGCGCGTGCAGCAGGTCCGGAGGCCGCCTGGTCAAGAACGTGACCGGCTTCGACCTGCACCGCCTCTACCACGGTTCGCTGGGAACGCTCGCCGTGCTGTGCGAGGTCAGCCTGCGGCTGCTGCCGCTTCCGGAGCGCGAGGCGACGCTCGCGCTCGGGTTCGACGACCTGGAGCGGCTCGACGGCTTCGTCGCGGCGTACCGGGCGTCGGGGCTCGCGGCCGCCTCGTACGTCCTGGTGCACGGGCCGCTCCTCGCCGGGAACGGACTGGCTGGCGGCGCGGCAGATCTGGCGCAGGACGGGATGTTCGTCGTGCTGCTGCGCTTCCACGGCACGGAGCGCGGCGTCGCCGAGTCGCTCGCCCGGACGCGGGACCTGCTCTCGCGCGGCGCGCCGGCCGCGGCCTGCGAGGCGCCGGAAGGCGCGCAGGCTCCGCTCTGGATGGCCTGCCGCGAGGCCTTCGCGAGCGTGTCCCCGGACGGCGGCGGGGCGGTCTTGCGCCTCTCCTTCCTGCCGCACGCGGGGGAGCGCTCCGTGCTCGGAGGCATCGTTGATTCGGTCGCGGCCCTGGTCGCGGGCGCCGGCTCGCGGGCCGCGCTCTGCGCCGAGCCCGGCCTCGGCGTGCTGCGCATCCTGCTCCCGGAGCCGCCCGGCGAGGAGCTCCTGCAGCGCCTCCTGACCTTCGCCCGGCGCGAGGACGGGCGCCTGCTGGTGGTGGAGTCCGCGCCCGCGTCCTGGCGTCTGGGCCGGGACGTGTTCCTGGGAGCGTTGCCGCACGAGTCCCTGGCGCGCGCGCTCAAGGCGGCGCTCGATCCGGCCGGCGTCCTCTCGCCCGGCCGGCTCTACCCGGAGGAGGCAGGGTGAGCGACCTGGCGCCGCGGCAGATCCGTTCGCGCGCGGACCTCATCCAGTACGGCCGCGCCCTCGACTGCGTGCACTGCGGCCTGTGCCTGCCGGCCTGCCCCACCTACGACCTCTTGGCGCGCGAGGGCACGGGGCCGCGCGGGCGCGTCTACTTGATGCGCGGCCTGGCGGAGGGTGAGATCCTCCCGGCGGCGACGGTCTTGCGCGACCTCGACCTGTGCCTGGTGTGCCGCGCCTGCGAGCCGGTCTGCCCCTCGGGCGTGCGTTTCGGCGAGATGATGGAGTTCTGCCGCGCGCACATCCTCGAGCCGGCGCGTCCGCCGGGTCGAGGCCTGCGCCTGCGCCGCTTCGCGGCGCGCAACATCTTCAATCACCCGGCGCTCCTGCGCGCACTCGCGGCGTTCTTCCTGCTCTACGACCGGCTCGGCCTGCGGCGCCTGCTGCGCACCTATGGCGTGCTGCAGTACTTCTCAGCGGACCTCGCCCTGCGGGACGCCTTTCTGCCGCGGGTGCCGCGCTGGTCCGAGCGGCGGCGCCTGCCGCACCGCACGCCGGCCCGCGGCGCAACGCGCGGCCGCGTGGCGTTGCTCGAGGGCTGCGTCGCGCCGTTCCTCCTCGGCCGCGTCAACCACGCGACGGCGCGCGTGCTGTCCCACCAGGGATTCGAGGTGCTGGTGCCGCGGAAGCACACCTGCTGCGGCGCGCTCAGCGCCCACTTCGGGCAGCTCGCCGCGGCGCGCGCCGCGGCGCTTCGCACCATCGACGCTTTCCAGGCGCTCGGCCCGGTCGACGCGGTCATCTCCAACTCGGCCGGCTGCGGGGCGATGATGAAGGACTACGGCCGCCTGCTGGAGGAGGCGGAGGGAGCGAGCGCCGCGGAGGTGCGCGCCGCCCACGGCTTCGCCGCGCGCGTGCGGGACGTGACCGAGTTCCTCGTGGACCAGGGGATCCGCCCGCCGCCGGGCCGGGTCGAGGCCAGGGTGGCCTATGCCGCGGCCTGCCACCTGGCGCACGCGCAGCGCGTCACGGAAGCACCGCTCGAGCTCCTGCGCGCGGTGCCCGGGCTCGAGCTCGTGCCGCTCGAGCGCGCGGACCGCTGCTGCGGCGCGGGCGGCCTGTACAACGCCCTGCATCCGCGGGAATCGCTGGCGCTGCTCGAGGCGCGCATCCAGGACCTGAAGAGGTCGGGCGCGGACACGCTGGCCACGGCCAATCCCGGCTGCCTGCTGCAGTGGAGCGCGGGGATCGAGCGAGAAGGGCTCGCGGTCGAAGTGGTGCACCCGGTGGAGCTGTTCGACAGAGCAATGAGGTGAAGGGGAGCGTCGCGGCCGATTGGATGGGACCCGGAGGGGAAGGTGGTGCGGAGGAGCGTCGCGGCCGTTTCCCTGGCGTCCGGGGCCGGCAGCGCGACGCCCGGTGCATCGCGTGCGCGACGAACGAGCAGTGGCTCGTCGAGATGGAGGCGATGCTGGCGGTTCGGAGGCGTGAGGGACGCCGGGTGTGAACTGGAACGAGCGTCGCGGGCCGGCCCCTCCCCCAGGGAAACGCCGCTCCGCCCTGCTCACGCTCGGCCCCGATGCTGGCGGTCAAGGCGAGCCTGCTTGAGAACAACGTACCGGCGGAAGGCGCTCGCGGGCCGGAGCCCGCTCCCGCCCCAGAATGGATGCACCGCGCGGGGCGCGCCGTGCGGAGGAGCGTCGCGGCCGTTTCCCTGGCTTCCGGGGCCGACTGCGCGACGCCCGGTGCATCGCGTGCGCGACGAACGCCGAGCGGCTCGTCGCGGCGTAGGCGAAGCAGGCGGCTCCGCGCCGGGGAGGTGCGGCCGGCGTGTAGAGGCATGCCGGGCCGCGACTGAGCCGCGGTCGTCCCGACCGTCGGATCCAGTCGCGGCCTCTGGCGCAGTGCGGAGCATCTGCGCCAGACGTAGGTCGGCGCTCGCGGGCAAGAGCCCGCTCCCGCCCCAGAGTGGGTGCACCGCGCCAAGGCGCAGCGAAGGGGGGATTCGGTGTGAACCGAGGGGCGCGCAGGGGCCGTGAGCTGCCTGCAGGCGGGTAGGCGAGACCGCAGGGGATACAATGCTCTCCGAGACTGCATCGGCCACTGCTGGGACCATCCTTCGGGTGGTTCCTGGAGGTTCTGCCATGGCTCGCATCCCGCGCAGATCTCGCTCCCTCGTTTTTCGGAGCAGGCTGGCCGGCGCCGGGGGGCTCGCTGCCCTGGCCGCCGTCGCGTTTCCTTCGGCAGAAGCCGCCACGTGGATCGTGGACGCCGCCGCCGGGCCGGGCTTCCACTACACGGACATCCCGCCAGCCGTGGTCGCCGCGGCGCCGAACGACATGATCGTGGTGCGGACTGGCGTTTACAACGCGTTCGCCCTCACCAAGCCGCTGATCGTGATGGCCGAGACAGGGCACGATCCCGATGTCTCGGGAGACAGCGCCGTTTCCTTTCTCCCGGCCGGCTCGAGGGCCGTGCTCTCCGGTCTCGACCTCAAGCATCTCCACGTGCACGACTGCCAGGGAACGGTCCACGTGGACGATTGGACCAGCACGGCGGCGTACCTGAAGGCCATGCTCTGGATCGAACGGTGCAGGCTGGTGACGGTGAGCAGATGCCACCTCGATCACTTCCTCAGCGGAGGTGGAACCCCCGACCGCACGGGCGCGACCATCGACCAGTCCACCGTCGTCATCTCGTCCAGCTCCTTCCTCGGATCGGACGGATGGGATGGTTGGGACTCTCAGCCGGCGGAGGACGGCGCCCCGGGGATCGACGCGCGATCCAGCACGGTCTATGTACAGGCCAGCTCCAGCCGCGGAGGAAACGGCGGCTGGTACTACGACATGTCCGGCTGGTCCCTGGGACCGGGCGACGGCGGCCACGGAATCAAGCTGGCGAAGTGCAAGCTCCACCTGTTCGGCCGGCCTGCGGATTCCGTGGCCGGCGGGGTGGGTGGGGAGAGCAACTACGGCGTGAAGGGCGCGTCGGGCGCGGGAGTGTGGGCGTCCTCGTCGTCGGTCGCGTACTCGGGAATCAACCTGGGGAGCGTGAGTACCAGCGGCGGCTCGACGGTCGTTCCCGTGCAGCCGGACGTCCCGGTGCTGACGCTTTGCGGGTCGGGGGAGATCGGCGGCCTCATCGAGCTGACGCTGCGAACGGGCCACTTCTCTCAGTACGTCATTCTCGTCAGCGATCGCCAGACCGTCGTGCCGCAGGCAACGACGTACACCGACCTGCTCGTGGGTCCCGCGCCGACTTTCGTGTTGGCGGCCGGGTACATTGCCGCGCCGCCCGTGGAGCTCTCGCTTCCGCTCGCAGCGGCGCTGGCGCCGTACCGCGGACTCCAGGTCCATTTCCAGGCCAACGTCTTGACGAAGGGCGGCAAGCCGTATCTGAGCACCTCCGACTCGTTCGTTCTGCGCTGAGTACGACGCGGACCTCGGGCGGGGCAGCGGTCCTGACGGCGTGCTCTCGCCCCGGCCACCGTGCGTCCGCGCGGTCGTCATCGGGCCTCCGGCTGCCGCCGTAGAGATCGCCGCGGCGTCCGCGACTGCCTTCGGCGCCGCACTCTGCCTCGAGACCGCGGCCTCAGCGTGGAACGGCGCGGGACGATCGTCGCCGGCGAGCCGCCGCGAGCAGGCCCGAATCGTGCTATCCTCCGTCTCAGCGCCGCTGCGCGCCGCGAGCGCCTCCGGAGTCCGTGATCATGCGTCCGATCCCCACGCCCGGCAACACCTTCGCCCTCGCTGTCGAGAAGGGCCGGCCCGCGGCGGTCGCGGCGCTCTTCATCGGAACCGGCACGGGCGTGCTGCAGGTCACTCAGTCCTGCGCCCTCACCATCGGTCCCCTGCTGAACTTCAGCGCGGTGCTGACCCTCGACACGGGCGGGGAGCTGTTCCTGCCCGTCCCGGTCCCGGCGGGCACGCCCATGGCCGACGTCCGCTTCCAGGCGCTGATCCTGGATCCGAACGCCGCGGACGGCATCGCGGCGACGAACGCACTCCTGGTGCATGTGGAGTAGACCGGGTACGCCCGTGCGAAACGCCTCCGACCGCGACGGACCGGATGTTGTGCGCGGCGCGCGGCCGGCCGGCGGAGGACGCAGCGCGCGCCCGCTGGCGCCGCCGCGGCAGCAGGACCGCGGGCGGCATCCCGTGGGGCGGCAGAGGGCGCGCGACGCGCGCGCCGAGCTGATCGAGCAGATGAAGACGGCGCAGCAGGGCATCCGCGACTGCGCGGGCTGCGGCCTGTGCTGCACCGCCGCGCGCAACGCCGTTCAGATCCTGCCGATCGAAGGCCGGGGGATCGCGGCCTGGATCGAGCGCCAGGGGACCGCCGCCGCGCGCGACTTCCAGCAGCGCCTGTTGCGCGCGATTCGCCGCTTCCACCTCGGCCGCGGCGCGGCCCGCACCTACACCTGCCCGTTCCTCACGCCGGAGTTCCGCTGCGCGCTGCCCGCGAGCGTCAAGCCCGTGGCCTGCCTCTCCTTCAATCCCATCGAGCGCGAGCGCTGCGAGCTGGAGAAGCGCTGGTATCAGCGTGCCTTCGCGGGCGTGAAGCGCCAGAACGCGCGCGCGCGCCTGCCGAGCGTTCTTCAGCCCATTCCGGTGGCTGTGCTGGAAGCCCTGAAGACCGGGTCCGCGCCGCGCCGCGGCGGCAGGTAGAATCCGCGGCGCCATGACGGATGTCGCTGGATCGCGGCCGGAGCGGCGGCGCAAGCTCTCGGCGTGCATCATCGCGCGGAACGAGGCGCGGCACATCGAGGCGTGCATCCGCTCGCTGTCCTTCGCCGACGAGGTGGTCGTGGTCGACTCCTTCTCGGACGACGGCACCGCCGCCCTCGCGCGCGCCGCCGGAGCGCGCGTCATCGAGCAGGAGTTCCTCGGCCACGTGCGCCAGAAGCAGCTCGCCGTGGACTCCGCCTCGCACGACCTGGTCTTCTGCGCCGACGCCGACGAACGCGCCTCGCCAGAGCTGGCCTCGGCCATCGAGCACCTCCTGACCCGGGAGGAGGAGCCGGCCCGCGGCTACGAGGTCGCGCGCCACACCTTCTACCTGGGCCGCTTCATCGACCACGGCGGCTGGTGGCCGGAATGGCGCCTGCGGCTCTTCGACCGCCGCCACGGCGCCTGGAGCGGCGTCGATCCCCACGACCACGTGCGCGTCGCGGGCAGGGCGGAGAGGCTCCCGGGCGAGCTCTTGCACTACAACTACCGCGACCTCTCGCACCACGTGGCCAAGATCGACGCCTACACGTCGATCATCGCCGAGCGGCGCGTGGCCGCGGGCGAGCCGTTCTCGCTCCTCAAGCTCGTGTTCTGGCCGCCGGCGCGCTTCTTCAGGATGTACGTCCTGCGCGGCGGCTTTCGCGACGGCCTGCGCGGGTTCCTCGTGGCCTGGATGGGCGCGTTCTACGTCTTCATGAAGTACGCGAAGCTCTGGGAGCGGCGCAGCTCCGGGCGCTG
>JACQZJ010000213.1 GCA_016213895.1 Planctomycetota bacterium
CAGCCGCAGCCGCGGATGAACTGGTAGCCCGCGTACTCGATCGCCTTCATGATGGTCAGGGCTTCCGGGACGAGGTAGCGCTTCCCCATGACGTAGATGGGGATCAGCTCGGCTTCAGTTCCTGTCTTCACCGTGGTCATGCTCGTATCCTTCGGGACGCTCGGGGCTCGTTCACGCGCGAGCCCGCGTTCTTGAGTTCCTCACTTCCGCGCGGCGGCGGCGATCAGCCCGCGCTCCTCGAGAAGCTGGCGCGCGCCGGCGGCGTTGAGATCGAAGCGGCAGCTCCCTGCGTCGACGCCCAGCGCCACGGCCAGAAGCTGCGAGAAGTAGAAGACCGGCAGCGCGCCGCCCGGGGCGGCCAGCTCGCGCTGCTGCTTGCCGATGTTGTACTCGCACAGCGGACAGCTCAGGACGAGGGCGTCCACGGCGCTGGCGTGCGCCGCTTCCACCACCCGCTTGGTGCGTTTCAGCCCGGCCTCGGGCGCGGCCAGGACCTGGTAGGCGCCGCAGCACTCCTCGGCCGCGGCGAAATCGGTCGGCGTGGCGCCGAGCGCGGCGATGAAGTCCATGAGGATGCTCGGCTTGACCGGCGAGTCGATGCCCACTTCCTTGGGGCGCAGCAGCATGCAGCCGTAGAACGGCGCCACCTTGAGGCCGGTGAGCGGCTTCTTCAGCGCCGCCTTGATCTTCTCCCAGCCGATCTCGTCGCGCAGGAGCTGCAGGAAATGCACCACCTCGACCTCGCCGAAGTAGTCCGGCTCCTCGGTCATGAACTGGTTGAGGGTGTTGCGCTTCTCCTCGTCCTCGCGCATCAGGCGGTTGGCGCGCGCCAGGGTGTTGTAGCACTGCGAGCAGAGCGTGGTCACCCTGCCAGCGCCGGCCTGCTTGGCGCGAATCAGGACGCGCACTGGCGCGAGCTGGTGCAGCAGGTCGTCCGTGGTGAGCGAGAAGAGCGCGCCGCAGCAGTTCCAGCGCTCGAGTTCCGCGACCTCGAAGCCGAGGGCCGCCAGGGACGCCAGGGCCGAATCCTCGAAGTTCCGGGCCTTCGATTTCAGGGTGCAACCGGGGTAGTAGCTGATCTTCATGGTCTGACTATGCGGTGAGTTTCCTGAAGGCGGCGACCAGCGCGATCGGGGGGAGCGCGGCGAGCGTCTCGGCGGGAATGGCGCGCGGATCGACGCGATCGAGGTTCTGCCGGAGCACGATCTGCCGGATGCCCTCCATCAGGCGCGGGATGTCGATGCCGCGCGGGCAGCGCACCAGGCAGGTGTGGCACGCGGCGCAGGTCCAGGCGGTGGTCGCCTCCTGCACCGCGCCGCTCCGGCCGTGCTGCAAGAGGAGCATGAGCTGGCGGACGCTCGGCTGCATCGACTCGACCATGGGACAGACGGCGCTGCACGTGCCGCACTGCATGCAGCGCCGGGCGTTCTCGCCGGAGATCTCCGCGATCTTCTGGATGATCGCGTCATCGAGAGCGCCGAGGGGGATGAACACCGACATGAGTCACCTGCGTCGCCCGCCAGCGGGTCTTTTCGGGCGATCCTCTGACCATAGAGTCGAATCCGAGAGTGTATCCACCCGCGGCCGCGGCCTGGTCACTTTCCTTCTCAAAAAGTCGCCGCCCGCGCGCCGCGCGCCGCGGTCGTTGCGACCGCGAAAGGCCCCTCATCAGAAACGCGGTTTATCGCCGCGATAAACAGCGTCTCCCTGTTCCGCCGCCGCGCCCGGCTCGGCGGCGCCCCACCCGAAGCGCGCCGGGGGACGCGGCCGCTCCGGCGAAGCGCCGCCCTTCCAACCATTTATGCGCTTGCGCCGCGCCCTCCGTCTTCCCGCGGGCGGCGCGGGCAGCTACGCTGCGAAGCGCCGGCCGCCCGCAGCCGGCGGCCGTGAGCGGAGGAACGGAATGCCAGCCAAGCGAGGCCGACCAAGGAAGGACCCGGCCGAGACCGAGTCCCTGCGGCGCTTCGACGCCGAGGCGTCCTACGCCCAGAGCATGTTCCAGGAGGCCCTGGGCGACGAAGCAGGGATGGTGTCCGCCCTCGAGCGGGCCGTGGAGATCGACCCGAGCTTCGCGCCCGCGGTCTTGAGCCTCGGCAGCGTCGAGTATCAGCGCGCCAGACCAGACCGCGGGCGCGAGCTGTTCCATTCCCTCCTCGCGCTGCCCAAGGGCACGCCCGAGCTGCGCGAGATGGTCGACGAGGCCGGCGACTTCCTCATTGACCGCCACGAGTACCAGGACGGCCTCGCTCTCTATCGCGCCGCCGTCCAGCGCTTCCCGCGCGCCGCGGCCCTCTATCAGGGCCTCGGCTGCTGCGCCGGCCATTCTGGCCTCCACGACGAGGCCATCGCCGCGTCTACCCGCGCCGTCAAGCTCGCCCCGCGGAACGCGCGGTATCTCAATGACCTGGGCTGGAGCCTCTTTCAGGCCGGCCGCCTCGACGAGGCCGAGGAGATGCTCTCCCGGGCCCTGGCCATAGCTCCTTCCTACAAGCTCGCGGCCGGGAACCTCGAATACTGCAGGGAGAAGATGGCCAAGCCCGCACGCAAGAAGCGCAAGGCCTGACCAGCGCGCCCGCTACTTGCCGATCAGCGCGCTGGCGATCGTGTTCTTCTGGATCTCCGTGGTCCCCTCGTAGATCTCGGTGATGCGCGCGTCGCGGTAAAAGCGCTCGACCTCGAACTCCGTCATGTAGCCGTACCCGCCCAGGAGCTGGATCGCCTCGTTGGCCACCTCGACCGCCGCGCGCGAGGCGTAGTACTTGGCCATCGAGCTGAGCTTGGGCTCCACGCGCCCCTGGTCGTAGTTCCAGGCCGCCTTGTAGGTGATGAGGCGCGCCAGCTCGAGCTTCGTGGCCATGTCGGCCAGCTTGTGCTGCGTGACCTGGAAGTCGGCGATGCGCTTGCCGAACTGCCGGCGTCCCTTGACGTAGGCGAGCGCCCGATCGAAGGCGCCCTGGGCCGTGCCCAAGCTCTGCGCCGCGATCTCGATGCGGCTCTCGTCGAAGAACTGCAGCACCTGGTAGAAGCCGCGCCCCTCCTTGCCCACGAGGTTCTCCGCCGGCACGCGCACGTTCTTGAAGGCCACCTCGCCAGTGGGGATCATGCGGAGCCCCATCTTCTGCCCCACGCTGGCGATCTCGATCCCGGGCGCGCTTGCGTCCACCACGATCATCGACTGGCCCTTGTGGCCGGCGCTCGGAACAGTCTGGCAGAGCACGATGTAGTAGTGCGCGATGCCGGCGTTGGTGATGAACGTCTTCACGCCGTTCATGACCCACTCCGCGCCGTCCCGCACGGCGGTGGTGTTCATCGTCGTGATGTCGCTGCCATGGTCCGGCTCCGTGAACGCCCCGCCCGAGATCGCCTTGCCCTCGGCCGTGGGGATCAGGTAGCGCTTCTTCTGCTCCTCGCTGCCGAAGTGCAGGATGTTCTCCGAGGCGAAGTCGGCGGTGAGCAATGCGGCGCCGATGCCCGAGTCGCGCCGGCAGAACTCCTCGACCACGAGGGCGTTCTCGATCGCGCCGTACCCCGAGCCGCCGTACTCCTCGGGATAGTGCAATCCGATGAATCCCTCCTCGCACGCCCTCTGCCAGATGTGCGTCGGGTACTCGTGCTTCTCCTCCAGCTCGAGGGCCAGCTCCTTGTCGAACTCGCCCTTGGCGAACTCGCGCGCCGCCTTCTGTATGTCCTTCTGCGCCTTGGTCAGTTCGAAGTCCATCCGCTCACCTCAGGCAATGCCGCCCGCGCCGCCGCTCAGCCCTTGAGTTCCCGGACCTTCTCCTCGAGGAGTGGCACCAGCTCGAAGAGGTCGCCCACGATGCCCACGTCGGCCACGCTGAAGATCGGGGCCGCCGGGTCCTTGTTGATCGCCGCAATGAAGGGGCCGCCCTTGACGCCTCCCATGTGCTGGAAGGAGCCGCTGATGCCGATGGCCAAGTAGACCTTCGGCTTGACCGTGACGCCCGAGGTGCCCACCTGGCGGCTGCGCGGCAGCCACTTCTTGTCCACCACCGGCCGCGAGCAGGCCACGTCCGCGCGAAGCGCCTCGGCCAGCGAGTGGATGATGCCCAGGTTCTCCTCCTCCTCGATGCCGCGCCCCACCGCGACCAGCACCGCGGACTGCGTGATGTCCACCGCGCCCGGCTCCGGCGCGACCGTCCCGAGGCAGCGGCGCCGCGGCGTCAGAGCGGCGGGCACGGCCTCGGCGTGGATCGCCGCGCCGGCGCCCTGAGGCGCGGGCGCCGCGGGAAACGCGCCCGGCCTGAGCGTGGCCATGCAGCCCGCGTCCCCCAGGGCGACGCTCACGCGCGCATTGAGCTTGCCGCCGTAGACCGAGCGCACGGCGAAGAGGCGGCCGTCCCGCACCTCGAGCGCGACGCAGTCGCAGACGAGCGGCGTCCCGGCCTGGCCCGCGAGCGCCGGCGCGTAGTCCATGCCGTGGTTGCTGTGCGCGATGAGCGTAAGGAGCGGGCGCTCGCGCGCGATGAGCAAGGCGAGCAGGGCGCGCCAGGCCTCGCCGTCCGGGATCTCGAGCTGCGGGTCGTCGAAGACGAAGACGTCGTCGAACCAGGGCGCCAGGCCGCGGGCCGCCTCCGCCACGCCCCGGCCGAACACGGCCGCCGCCACGCGGTGCTCGCCGAGCGCCTTGCCGGCCGCGCGCGCCGCGGCGGCCAGCTCGAACGCGCTGTCGTCCGGACCAGCCCTCCCCATCTCGGCCACGACCAGGATCTTTCGCATGGCCTACAGCCCTCCTCTCTCGCGCAGCCGCTCGATGAGCTTCAGGACCTTCTCCTCGTCGCTGCCCTCGAGCATCTCGGCCCCCTTGCCCCTTTGCGGCAGGAACAGCTCTTCGATGCGCACCTGCGCCAGGAGCGCTTGCGCTTGCGCGGCGTCCAGGCCGAGGCTGGCGGCGTCCAGCACCGGGATGGCCTGGTCCGCGACCTTGCGAATGCCGCGCACGGACACGTAGCGCGGCTCGTTGATGCCGGTCTGAACGCTGACCAGCGCCGGGAGATCCAGCTCCACAACGCGCTCCAGGCCGCCTTCCACCTCGTGGCGCACCACGGCGCGGCCGTTCTCGACCTTCAGCTCGGTGGCGAGGGCGACCTGCGGGATGCCGAGCAGGGCGGCCAGCATGCCACCGACCTGGCCGTTCCTCTGGTCGCTGGAGATGGCGCCGGTGAGCACCAGGTCGAAGGGCCGCGCGGCGATCGCCCGCTGCAAGAGCAAGGCGACGCCGTGCGCGTCCGCTCCGGCGAAGGCGGGATCGCACAGGTGCAGCGCCTCGTTCACGCCCATGGCCAGCGCGCGGCGCAGCACTTCCTCGTCCTCCGGCCCGCCCACGGTCACCGCCGTGGAGCGGCCGCCGTGCGCCTCGACCAGGCTGACCGCCGCCTCGATGGCGAAGTTGTCCCACTCGTTGATGCCGTAGGCGAGGTCCTGCCGCTCGAGCGCGCGGCCGGAGCGATCGACCTCCACCTCCACCTCGGCCACGTCCGGGACGCGCTTGACGCAGACGATGATCTCCATGGCTCCTCCAGCGGCCGCGCACGGCGCGCTGGCCGCCTCCTCTCGGGGCCTCAGCCGACAACGCCGCGATTCAAGGATCGTACCACCAGCTCCGCCAGGTCGAGAACTTCCATGCGCCCTTCGCGGCCGGACGTTTTTATCGCGTCCTCGAGGTTGAGCAGGCAGAAGGGGCAGGCGGTGACGATGACCTGGGCGCCCGCCTCCTCGGCCATGCAGAGGCGCAGCTCGCCCATGCGCGCCTCGCACTCGACCTCGCTGAAGAGGTAGAGCGATCCGCCGCCGCAGCAGAAGCTCCGGCTGCGCGCGCGCGCCATCTCCACCAGGCGCAGGCCCGGCAGGGCGCTGAGCACGGCGCGCGGCGCGGCAAACTCGCCGTTGTGCCGGCCCAGGTAGCAGGGGTCGTGGAAGGTGTAGACGCGCTCGTCGCCGAGCGGGCCGGGGACGAGCCGGCCCGCGGCCAGAAGCTCGGCGAGAAGCTGGGAGTGGTGCAGGATCGGCTGCGCCAGGCCGTAGCCGTCGTTCTTCAGCGCGCTCATGGCGTGCGGATCGGCCGTCACCAGGCGCGCGAACGTCCGGCGGCCGAGCGCCTCGAGGTTCTTGTCGCGCAGCGTCTCGAAGAGGCCCTCCTCTCCCATGCGCCGCGCCTCGTGGCCGGAGTCGACCTCGTCCTTGCCGAGCGTGCCGCAGTCGAGGCCCGCGGCGCCGAAGAGCGCGCCGAGCGCCTGGCCGATCCGCTGGAGGCGCGGGTCGTAGGCCACGCAGCTATCGGTGAAGAAGAGCAGGTCGGCGGACTCCCCTTCCTTCAGCACGCGCACGCCCGAACCGCCCTCCTCTCCGCCGCCCGCCCAGTCGCCGCGCTTGCGCGCCATCTTGCCGTAGGGATTGCCGTGCTTCTCGAGCGCGGCGAGCGGCTTCTGCAGCGAGGGCGGCACGTCGCCCTGGTCCACCAGGAAGCGGCGCAGGTCGACGATCTTGTCGACGTACTCGATCAGCACCGGGCAGACTTCCTCGCAGGCCCCGCAGGTGGTGCACGACCAGATCTCGCCCGCGGCGATGACGTCGCCGACCAGCGCCGGCCGCTCCTCGGGCGGCACGGTCGCGCCAAGCAGCGGGAAACACTGGTAGGCCAGGTCGCGACACTTGATGCTGATCATGCGCGGCGAGAGCAGCGTGCCCGTGGCGTAGGCCGGGCACTGGTCGCTGCAGCGCCCGCAGTCGGTGCACGTGTAGAAGTCGAGAAGGTGCTTCCAGGTGAAGCCCTCGAGCCTGCCTACGCCGAGCGCCTCGGCAGCGCCTTGGTCCACGGCCCCGTGCCGCGGGGGCTTGACCGCGCCGCCGGCCCGCAGGTCGAGGAGGAAGACGTTCGGCAGCGAGGTGATCACGTGGAAGTGCTTCGAGACCGGCAGGTAGCACAGGAAGAAGAGCAGCGCCGCGTTGTGGATCCAGAAGGCGGAGAGGTGGAGCACGCCCAGGGCCGCGTCCGGCAGCCCGCCCAGGCAAAGCGCGGCGGCCGAGGCGAGGGGGAGGCGCGGCCCGGCGCCGCCCGAACCGGCGAGCGCGGCGCCTTCGTAGAGGGCGTCGGCGACCATCAGCAGGGAGATCAGCCCGAGGATGACGTACGCCTCGCGCGCATGCGACTTCCTGGCGTGGCGGTCGTGGTAGCGCGCCGGGGCAAACAGCGCGCGGCGCACCGCCGCCACAACGCAGCAGGCGAGCACCACGAGCGCGGTCCAGTCCTTGAGCGAGGCGTAGGCCGCGCCCGCGCGGCCAGCAAGGCCGGGGAGAGCAAACCCCGCGCTGAATCCCTCGCCGAGGAGCGTGAGCGAGCGGAGCGACAGGATCAGGAAGCCGGCGAAGATCAGGATGTGCAGCACGCCGGCCGCCGGGTAGCGCGGCTGCCGCGCCTGGCCGAAGCCGAGGAAGAGCAGCCTGGCGAGGCGCGTGCCGATTCGGTCGAGCCGCGGGTCTGGCGCACCCTGCAGGAGCAGCCGCGCCCGTTTCCACAGGATGAAGCCGAAGGCAGCCGCGGCGAGGACGAGCATCGCCAGGTGGAAGGCGGGCGCGGGAAGCCCCAGGAGGTCCTGGGCGGCAGGGGCGGGAAGCGTCACGTCAGAGGCCGACATCGATCCACAGCGCGCTGGGAAGAGTGGGCCACGAGGCTAACACGCGCGGCCGGCCGGCACCGCCAGCATTCCGCGCAAGCAGAACGGCCCGGCGGCCTCGTAGGCATGTATCAGCACGTCGCGGAAGCCGGCCATGAGCTGCCAAGGGATCTCCGCGTGACGAGCGCGGTACTCCGCCAGGACGCGCTTGGCAGCCTCTCCGATGACCTCGAAGTTGCGGATCACGGCGTCCTGGGTCTTGTGATCGCTCTGGAACGCCACCTCTCCCTCGCGCAGATACTCCTCGATGCGCCGGCGCAGGATCCAGTAGAGGCTCTGTTCGGTAACCACGTCCGCATCACGGTGCAGGAAGGCCTCCAGCTCCGCCACGAGACCCGCCGGAAACCAGGAGCTCGTCTCCACGCCGGTCGAGACGAGGAAG
>JACQZJ010000218.1 GCA_016213895.1 Planctomycetota bacterium
CTGGGGCGCCGGCGGCGCCGCCAGCGCCTGATAGGGGCGTTGCGCGCGCGCAACGCGCACGCCATACTTCCCCGGTTCTCCACGCGCGGGACCGAAAGATCCTCGCCGGCCGATGAATACCCGACGGCCTCGTGGGAACTACGCGAGCGAACCATGGAGGCCGCCGAGTCGAGCGACATCCTGATCATCCGCGAGGTCCAGGCGGGACACCGCCAGGCATTCGAGGCGTTGGTGCGCAAGTACATGCGCCGCGCCCACGGCATCGCCATGCAGTTCGTGCAGAACAGCGAGGACGCGCTCGATCTCTCCCAGGACGCCTTCCTCAAGTCGCTCCGGGCGGTCGACCGCTTCGACACCAGCCAGAGCTTCTTCCCCTGGTTCTACAAGATCCTCCGGAACACCTGCCTCTCCTTCCTCAAGCGCCGCGGCCTGATCCGCAAGTTCTCGCTCAGCGCCGCCGGCGAGGGAGAGGCGGACTTCGAGCTGGTCGATGAGTCGGCCGTGTCGCCGCACGCCATCCTGGCCGGCGGCGAGCTGCGCGAGGAGTTCTGGAAGGCCTTCGCCAAGCTCTCCCTCAGGGAGCGCGAGATCCTGTCGCTGCGCCACTTCCAGGAGATGTCCTATCAGGAGATCGCCGAGACGCTGGAGATCCCCATCGGCACCGTGATGTCACGGCTCTATCACGCGCGCAGGAAGCTGCGCGAGCGGTTGGAAGCCCGCTTGTGAAGCCCATGGACGAACGCGAACACTTCCGCATCCAGATGATGGGCTTCCTCGACGACGAGCTGGACGGCGCGTCGCGCCGCAGCTTCATCGAGCAGTGTTACGCCGACCCGGAGCTGGCCGCCGAGCTGGCGCAGTACCGCCGCCTGAACGAGATCGCCGGCTCGGTGCGGCTCCGCGAGCCCGAGGACTACGAGTACGAGCGCTTCTTCGCGAGGATCAGCGCGCGCATCGAACGCCGCCTGGCCTTCACCCTGCTCTTCCTCGGCGTGGCGCTGCTCGCCTGCTGGGCCCTGGTCGAGCTCTTCCTCTCGTCCTGCTCGGTCGTGGTCAAGACGGGCGCGGCTCTCCTGGTGTTCGGCGCCCTGCTTCTCGTGTCCTCGGTGGTGCGCGCCTGGATCCGGGTGCGCCGGCTCGACCGCTATCAGGGGGTACGGCGCTGATGATCGTGACGAGCAGCGAGTGCATTCATGGCATGCGCGTGGTCAAGACGCTCGGCCTCGCCACCGGGACGGTCACGCGCTCGCTCGGGTGCGTGTCCGGCCTGGTCGGCTGGCTCAAGAACCTGCTCGGCGGCGAGGTGGACGAGTACACCAAGGTCCTGGCCGAGGCGCGCGAGCAGGCGCTGGATCGCATGAAGGAGCACGCGCGCTCTCTCGGCGGAAACGCCGTCATCGCCGCGCGCTTCGCCTCCTCGGAGATCGCGCGCTCGGCGGCGGAGATCATGGCCTACGGCACGGCCGTGGTCATCGAGGAGGAGGGCGAGAGCCGGGACCAGGGGGGCGCGGCGTGACGCGCTGCCGTCAGTCCTCGATCACCAAGATGAGGACGTAGCGCTCGGCGGCCGCGGGGGCGGCGGGCCCGCCCCGCGCCTTGTCCTTCTTCGCCGCGGCGGCTTCCGCGGGCGCGGCGGCCGGCGCGCCGCCGGCGCTCGCCGGCCCACCGGGCCCGCGCGGCTCGGGCGCGGCAGCCCGCACGCGCGCGAAGCCGTCCGGTGCGAGCGCCAGCCGACCCATCCCCGTCATGAACCCGACCGGAGCGGAGAGCGCGAGGTCCTCGATGCGGCAGCCGGCCGCAGCCGTGTTCTCGAGCAACCGCAGAAGCCCCGCCTGATCCAAGGCGACGATGCGCACGCGGCCGGGAAAGCGTGCCGCGAGCTCCCGGGCCGGCTTGGAGAGCTCGGGCGGCAGCCCGGCCAGGGGATCGGCCGCGGCCTGCGATGCATCGGCCTCCGCCTCCAGCGCGGCTTCCGGCGCGGACCCGCGGTCCGCGTCCTTCCCGTCCTGGAGCTCGTCGAGGACCTTCGCGACCTGCCCCCTCCCCACCCAGCCAAGGCCGACGAGCATCGCCTCGGCCGCCTGACCCTCGCCCGCCTCGCCCGGCGCTCCGGGAGGCCCGCCCCGTCCGGAAGCGCTCGTCCGCAGGGAGCGCGCCTTCTTGGCTTCCTCTCCGGCCCCGCCGAGCCCGCGAAGCTGCTTGAGTTCGCCGGTCAGGTCACGCATGAGCCGCTGGAAGTCGGCTTCCTCGGGTGCGGCGGCCGGGCTCTCCGCTTCCTCGAGCTTGTCCGCTGGCGCCGGCTCCCTGTCGGCAGCGGCGGGCGCCTTCGCCTCTTCCTCTCCTCCCAGATACCCCAGACGCCCCAGGCGTTCGGCCGTCTCCTCGACCTTGCCCTTCTCCTCGTCGTCCGGGAGGTCGAAATCCTCGAGAGCGCGCCTTGCAGCGGGCTCGGGGGCGGCGGCCTCCGGCCGCGGCCGCGCACCGCTCTCCTGCGCCACCTCCGCCTGCGAGCGGCTGGAAGGAGCATCCTCCACGCCCCGGCTGCGCAAGACCAGGAAGCCCACGGCGAGCACGGCAACGAACGAGGCGGCGAGCGCGCCGTAGCGCGCCAGCAGGTGAAGCAGGGGCGCTCTTCGGGCCGTGCCCGCGCCCTGCGCTCCTCCGGGTGCGCGCTCGGCGGCGAGGGCCTCGAGCACTCTTGCGCTGAAGCCGGCCGGAACGCGCTCCTCGCGCAGGCGCGCGAGCCCGCCCAGGATCGCGCCAAGCTCGTGGAAGCGCCGCGCGCACTCCTCGTCCTGCTCGAGCAGGCGGCGCAGCTCCTGCTCCTCCTCTGCCGAGAGGCGGCCGTCGAGGAGATCGTTCACCCTGGGGAGGATCTCTTCCCACCTGGTCATGGCGCGCACCTGCCGGCGCCGCCGTCCTCGACCGGGACCCCGTGCGTGCGGGTCACGATCTCGCGCAGCGCCTCGCGCCCGCGGTGCAGCCGCGAGCGCACCGTTCCGATCGGGATGCTCAACACCTCGGCGATGGCGTCGTACTCGAGGCCCTCGACGTCGCGCAAGACCACCGCGGCGCGGAACTCCTCGGGCAGCCGCTGCAGGGCCTTGTCGAGAGCGTCGATCAGCTCGAGCCGTTCCATGCGCGCCGCCGGTCCTCTCTCTGTGTCATCGGCCGGGTCCATGCCCGCCTCGCCTTCCGCCGCGCGGGGGGCGTCGAGCGAGACCGCCCTCCTCTCGGCTCGGACGGCCGCCGTGGCCGCCCGGTTGATCGTCAGGTTGGACGCGATGCGCAAGAGCCAGTGCAGGAAGCTGCACTCGCCCCGGAAGCTGTCCAGCGCGCGGAAGGCGCGCAGGAAGGTCTCCTGCGCCAGGTCCTCCGCCGTGCCCGCGTCCACCTGGCTGGTGCGCCGCACCACGCGGAAGACCAGGTCCTGGTGGAGCGCCACCAGCTCGCCGAAGGCCTCCCGGTCACCGGACCTGGCCTTCGCCACGAGAAGCTCGGTGCGCTCCGCCCTGGCCGCTTCGTCGATCAACGTCCGTTCCACCAGCAAGAGACCCGGGGAAAGCGCCCCGGTTCCCGCATTCTGCGCGGTTCCGGGCCCGGAACGAAACGGGAAGTTCCGCCGCGTCCTCAGATCAAGCGCCGCAACCAGCGGGCCTTGCGTTCGCCCCAGGGCGGATAGCGCACCGCCGGATCGAAGCGCGTGCCGCGCTCGAAGAGCGCCTTGCTGTGGGTGAAGGCCTCGAAGGAGTAGCGGCCGTGGCAGCTGCCCAGGCCGCTCTCCCCCACGCCGCCAAAGGGCAGGCCCGGCACCGCGAAGTGCGTCACGACCTCGTTCACGCAGAAGGCGCCGGAGGAAGTCTCGGAGAGTACGCGGCGCCGGCTCCGCCCGTCCTGCGTGAAGAGATAAAGCGCGAGCGGCTTCTCCTGGCCGTTGACCAGCGCGATCGCCTCGTCGAGATCGCTCACCGGCAAGACCGGAAGGATCGGCCCGAAGATCTCCTCGCGCATGATCCGGCTGTCGCGCGAGACGCCGCTCAGAACGGTCGGCGCAAAGTAGCGGCTCGCGGAGTCCCAGGCACCGCCGATCACGGGCGTGCCGCCGGCGAGCAGCTCGACCAGGCGCTCGAAGGCGAGGCCGTGGATGATGCGACCGTAGTCCGGGCTCTGGCGCGGATCCTCGCCGTAGAAGCGCCGCACCGCGGCGCGGAGCTCGGCGAGCAGCTCGCGTTCGCGGCTCGCGTGCACCAGCACGTGGTCCGGCGCCGCGCAGCTCTGGCCCGCGTTCAGGAACTTGCCCCAGGCGATGCGGCGCGCGGCCACGCGCACGTCGCAGCTCCGGTCGACGATGCACGGGCACTTGCCGCCGAGCTCCAGGATGACCGGCGTGAGGTGGCGCGCGGCCGCTTGTTGCCGAGGGCGACTTGCAGGCTGCCGCAGGCGGTGAGGAACGGTCGGCGGGCGATGGGCCCGAAGCGGTTCCAGAAGGCCAAGACGAGCTGGGCCTCGGCTTCGCCGTTGGGGACGCGCCGCAGGACGAGGGAGCTCAGGGCAGCGAAGACCCCGGGCAGGCCGAAGGCGGGCTCGGCGTTCTTCTGCGTGCGGCCCTGGTAGTGATCGAGCAGCATCTGCAGCTGCCCGGCGGGACGCGTGCGATCGGGCACCACGGGCTTGGGCAGCGGCCTGATCGCGAAGGGCTGGAGTTCGATCTCGCGCCCGTCGTGGGTCACGAGCAGGGCAAAGGGTCGCAGGGGATCGAAGCGGAAGCTCGAGCGCCGGCCGGCGTAGGCCTCTGGCACGACGAAGCGCCCGCTTTGCAGCGCCACCTCGCCGGTGATGCGGTCGCTCTTCAGACGCTGCGTGACGAAGAAGGCGCGCACCAGGTCGCGCTCGCTGACCAGACGCTTCGAGATCTGCCCGGCGAGCCGCTCCTCTGGCGTGGTCTTGAGCGCGCGGTGCGGGTGCTGTTGGTAGACGACGTCGAGCAAGGCGTCGAGGAGTTGCTGGAGGTGCTCGAGATCGTGCACCTCCTGGACCTTGAGCTCCTTGACGAACCGTTTGCCCAGGCTCTTGTTGAAGGCCTCGGTTTTGCCCAGGGCCTGGGGGTTCCTGGCGCGCACCGCGTTGCGGTGCACGCCGAGCTGCGCCAGGCCGTGGCGGAACGTCTGGCCGTCGAAGGCGGAGCCGCAGTCGAACTGCATGCGTCCGGGCAGGCCGAAGCGCAGCGCGGCCTTCTGGAACACGCGTATCGCCGCGCGCTCGTCCTCAGCCGTGGCAACAGCGCCGGCGAGGACGGCGCGGCTGTAGTCGTCGAGCACGGTCAGCACGTGCACGCGCACCACCTCGCCGCTGAGGAGCCGCACCGGGAACGGCCCCTTGCCGTCGAGCTGCCAGCACTCGTGAGAGGCGTGCGCTTCGTAGCGGCCGCGCAGCTTGGCCGCCGTGCGGCGCAGCTTGTCGATGGCCGGGTAGGCGGGATGCGCCTTGATGTGGCGCGCCAGGGTGGCACGCGGCAGGTCGTAGCCGGCAAAGCGCTGCTCGAAAAACTTCCCGACCAGGAAGAGCGAGCGCTCCAGTCGCTCCAGCAGAAGAGCGATGGCGTACTCGACGATCTCCGTGGTTTCGCGGTGCTTCCTGCCGCGGTCCTTGCGGCGTGGGGGAAGAAGACCGGCGAAGCCGTGCTGGGTGAAGAGCGCCAGCCAGCGATGCAGCGTGGCCCGGGGGATCGGTTTCTTTCTGCCGTTCGGCCACGGCGCTGCGTGGCGAGAGCGCTCCTGCCTCACGCGCCGCTTCTCGGCGGCGGAGAGCGACTCGTCGACGAGCGGGGCGATCTGCTCGAAGCGGAAGGTGGCGATCTCGAGCGGGGACGGCATCTGCGGCCTCCAGGACGCGGTATCCGCAGCCCAGAGTGGCGAGTCCCTGAAGCCACGTGTTCAAGGGGCGTGACCGAAAACCCGGTGCGGAAGCAAAGCGGCGCGGAGAGCGAGCAGGACAAGCTCTGCCGCCGCCACTCGCAGAGCGGGAAGAGCGCGTCGCCCGCGACCGCGCGCGCCAGTCTGAGGAGCCGCGCCAGGCCAGCGAGGCGCTCGCGGCGCTCAGGAGAGCGAAAGCGTCGCGGGCAGACCGGTTCCGGCGCGGCCGCGGATGCCTTCTCGAGCGCCGGCCGGCGCTTCACCGTCTCGAGAAGCACCGCGGCAAACGGCTCGCCGACCGCCCCTTCGCCGAGATCGCGCCCCAGGGCGCAGGCGCCCTGCCCCTGGGTCCAGGCGTGAAGGGTCGTGTGCGCCGGAGCCTGCCCGTGCAGCGACCACACCACCGGGCGCAGCCCCCTGTCGCCCCGCGCGTACTGCGCGCTCAGATGCTCGATCACCGAGAGACCGTAGGTCTTGTGCGGAAGAACGTCGCTCGGCAGAACTCGCGTCCGCGCCCCGCATCCCCGGCACTCCGCCACAGCGACCACGATCCTCCTGAACGTCGCGACCAGTTCGCCGTAGGCATCCCGCTCCCCGAGGACCACCCCCCGTTCCACTCGCTCCGGCGCCAAGCGCAGCGTGTCGGGGACAGCGAGGGCAACGCTGTCCCTCGCCGATCCGAAGCTCCTTGGCCGCGAGTTGTCGCTCGTATTCCTGGTAACATATGGGTATCGCGATCGGCATGGAGCGGCTACTCCACGTCGATGGCCGTGGAGAGGTGGTTCAGCGCCTCTCCACACTTTCTCCCGAATCACCGCTCGGCGCGCCCGGAATCCGCCACCACCTCCCCATCCCGAGCCGCGCTCACCGGTACCCCTGGGCAAGCCCGTGAGGGACTCATGTTCCGCTCCCGGAGTCCGGACGCGAGCCCGTGAGCGTCCTGATGCAAGCCGCCACAACTGACTCAGTTACCGTGAACTACGCGTCCCGAAGACCGTGAGGCGCACCACCGGACATCACTGGTGCGCCGCTCTCCGGAACGCTTCCGGTCCGGACCAAACGTGTGTTCATGCTGCCAGGCGTGAAGCACCTCCCAATGCATCCTCTTGCTCCTTCCCTTACGTTGCCTCTCTGCGCTGAGTGTGCGGCATCAGGGACGGAGTCCAGGCAGCACTGCCCCGACCACCCGTTCAAGCTCGGAAGAGGAGACCGCGGCCTCGAGTCGCAGCCTGACGTGACCCCGACGAGCCTCGAGGAGCTGTCGTTGCACCTCGACTAGAGCGAGTAGCGTTGTCCGCCCGGCAGAATAGGACTCCCGGGCCAACTCAAGGGAGCGCTCTGCCTGCGGCAGAAGTTCTTCGCTGTAGAACGCCAGGTTACTGGCTGCCGTGTTCACACGATCTGCGCTGGACCGGACATTCTGCGCCACTGCCACCTGGGCCGCCTCCTGGAGCTTGGACATCTGTTCCAGCTTGAACCCTGCCCGCGCAACCTGCGCCTGGTTCTGATCGAACATCGGTAGCGTGACGCTAAGCGACGGTCCCACAAGCGGGTCCCCACTCCCCGGCGCTCTTTCGATCGTTGCTCCAGCGGCCACGTCGCCCCAGGCTTTGCGCTGTTCGAGGCGCATCCGCGCCTCCATGGCATTGATCGCCGTAGCGATCGCCCGCAGGTCGAGGCGAGAGCTGAGTGCATGCTCCACGAGCCCCTCGGGATCCAATTGCGTCCTGGCTGGCTGTGGCAGCCGATCCGTCAAGGCGAGTCCGTCAGCCGGGCGGTCAACGGAGAGAACCTTCGCCAAGTCTCGCTTGGCGTTCGTGGCCTCGCTTCGCGCCGTCCGAAGCGTCAACTGCGCCGCAAGCAGTGGGCCCCGTGCCAAGTTCTCGTCGAAGGCATCTGCGGCCCCGGCCTCGTGGAGGCTCCTGACCGCCTCGAACGAACGCGCGGCCAGCTCGACGTTCTCCTCAGCGACCCGGTGGATCTCCTCCGCAGCAACGGCGACGTAATAGGCCTCCCGCGACTCAGCGAGACGTTCTCCCGCCCGCCGCGCAATCCGCAGCACCGTTGCCTCGAGATCCTGCTGAGCCGCCTTTCCTCGGAGAGGGATGCACCAGAGCTGGAGAAGCTCCACTCCAACGATCGCTTCGAGCATGCTTCGCCCCCCGTCTGTCGGAACGCTCAAGAGCACGTCGAGAGAGGGGCTGGACAGCAGCTCCGATTGCACCCAGTCGGCATGCGCGACGCCGATCTCCTGAAACTCCGCTTGTAGGTCGCGGTTGTTCACCAACGCGAGTCGAAGAGCCTCGTCGAGAGTCAGCCCATCGGCGAGAATCGCGCTAATCTCCTCTTCCGTGAGCACCGGCGAGTAGGGGTCGTAGATCTCTCCCTGTCCGGTGCTTGCCTCAACCAGGTCGCGGGCCCTCTCGAAGTCGGGTCTGGGCTCCACCTGGACGCATGAGGCAACGACTGCGAGCGTCAGAACCAGACCGATCGAAGCGCGCTGGTGTCTCATGAACATCATCGCTCCCCTCCTTCGGTCGCGAGTTCGATTGCCGCGTTGCCGGCAGGTCCTCCCGCGCCTACGGGCCGCCCGAACCGGACGAACAAGGCCGGCACGACGAGCATGTTGAGAAACGTCGAGGAGAGCAGGCCAATGAGGATCACGATGGCCATGGGCGTCAGGATCTCCGTCCCCGGTTCCTCCCCTCGCAAAGCGAGCGGGATCAGTGCCAGCCCTGCCGCGAGCGCCGTCATGAGAATAGGAGCGAGTCGCTCCATCGAGCCGCGGCGAACAGCCTCTGCGAAGTCCCTCACCCCCTCGTACGCCTGGAGGTGCCGTACGTGCGACACGAGCATGATCCCGTTGCGCGCGGCGATGCCGAACACAGATATGAGTCCCATGATGGAGGCGACAGAAATCACCCCGCCGGCGAAGTAAACACCTACCGCACCTCCGATTAGGGCCAATGGAAGGTTGACCATGATCAGAAGGCTGTCTCGTGCCGACCGAAACATGACGTGCAGCAAGAATCCGATCCCAAGGATCACGAGAGCACCTAGAAGAGCTAGCCGCTGGTTCGTTGCCGTAGCGCTCTCGAACTGACCCCCGTACTCAACGTAGTACCCCGGAGGGAACTGGATCCTGTCCTCGATCGCCTCCAGGGCGTCGCTGACCACACCTCCCATGTCCCTCCCCGCCACATTGCACATGACAACGATCTTCCGCTGCACGT
The DNA here is from genome assembly GCA_016213895.1 of Planctomycetota bacterium. Lineage (GTDB taxonomy): Bacteria > Planctomycetota > B15-G4 > B15-G4 > JADJEK01 > JACQZJ01. The sequence goes on from JACQZJ010000218.1 coordinate 9,146, forward strand.
CTTCGCGCGTGATGAAGTTCGGCCCTCGGTCCTCGTAGATGTGCGCTAGGGCCTTCATGGGCACCTTGCAACCCTGGGGAGTATCGACGAGCACCTCGCCCACCGCGGCCAACGAGGCCTCCTTGCTCTCACCCAAGCGAACCGTGAGGTCATAGGTGTTCCGGCCCTCGAGGACCTGACTGACCACGCCGCCCCTAAACGCCGCGTTGAGAGCCTCCGACGTCTCCGAGATGTGGAGTCCGAAGCGCGCCAGAGCCTCTCGCCGGAACTCGACGCGCACCTGGGGCACCTCGACTTGCTGCTCCGCAGACAGGTCCACTACGCCAGGGATCTCGCCCATGACTTCCTCCACCTGACGCGCAAGGTCTCGGAGTGTGGACAGGTCCTCGCCGAAGATCTTAACCGCGATGTTGGCCCGTGTACCGGAGAGCATGTGGTCGATCCGGTGACCGATCGGCTGGCCGAACGTGGCCTGAATGCCCGGAATTCCGGCAAGGTCCTTCCGCAGATCCTCCAGCAGTTCCCCCTTCGAGCGCCGCGGAAGGCCCAGCCTCTCCGGTGCCTCCATATCGAGCGTCAGGTCGATCTCGCTCGCCTCCACTCCCTGTATGTGTTCATCCTCCTCGGCCCGGCCAGTCCGCCTGCCGATCGCCTTGATCTCCGGGTGCTTCATCAGCGTGGTCTCCACGATGTGTGCAAGCCCATCGCTTTCCTCCAGAGATGTCCCTGGCAGGGTGACGAGCCCGACCACCAGGGCGCCCTCGTTGAACTCTGGCAGGAAGCTCTTCCCCATCCGCGACACACAGCCGATCGCGAGGATGAGCATGACCACCGCAGGCGCTGTGATTGCCCAGGGGTACCTCATCGCCCACCGCAGAGGTGCGGAGTACGCTCGCTTGAGCATCGCCACCACCCAAGGCTCTCCACCTCGCGTCACGGTCTTGCTCGTTGGCAACAGGTAGGAGCACAGTGCCGGTGTGAGCGTTAGGGCCGTGAATAGCGAGGCCGCCAGGGAGACACAGAAGGCCACCCCAAGGGGCCGCAACAATCGCCCTTCCACGCCGGAGAGAAAGAACAGTGGCGCAAAGACAAGCAGAATGATGAAGGTCGCGAATACGATCGAGGTCCGGACCTCCACGCTCGCGTCGAAGATGACCCTCAGGGCGTCGCTGCGCTTCTCTGGCGGGAGGGCCCGGTTCTCGCGCAGTCGCCGGACGACGTTCTCCACGCCGATGATCGCATCGTCCACCAGGGCACCGATGGCGATCGCCATGCCCCCGAGTGTCATCGTGTTGATGCTCGCGCCGGAGCATCGCAGCGCGAGCACCGCCGTGACCAGCGACATCGGGATCGCGAGTAGTGTGATGACGCTTGCACGCAAGCTGGCCAGGAAAAGCACAACGACTAGAAGGACCATCAGGCCTCCCTCGATCAGGGCCGCGGTCGTGTTCCGGATCGAGTGCTCGATGAAGTCCGATTGCCGGAAGAGCTGCCTGTTGATCAGCATCCCTGCCGGCAGTGTCTTCTGGATCTCGTCCAAGACGCTGTCGAGTTCCTGGGTGAGCTCCAGCGTGTTCGCCGCCGGCTGCTTCTGAATCGCGATGATCACCCCGCTCTTGGTGATGGGCTCCCAGTTCGGTCCGCGCATGGAGGCCGATCCCGTCCCGCGTTTGATGGCCGCGCCGATCTGGCCCACGCCCACATCACCCACGGTGATCGGGCGTCCGCGACGAGCTGCGACGACGGTGTCCGCGATGTCGGTAGTGCCACGGACTCGTCCGATCCCGCGCAGGACAGATTCGCCGCCTCCGTCGATCAAGAAACCCGCTGAGACGTTTTCGTTGCCCTCGCGGAGAGCTTGCGCGACCTCCTCCATGGTGATCTGGAGGGCCTTCATCCGCTGCGTCGAGAGCACCACCTGGTACTGCCTTTCGTCGCCGCCGATGGGAGTCACCTGAGACACGCCTGCCACCGACAGCAGCCTCCGCCGTATCTGGGACTTCGCGACCGTCCGCAGCTCCAAAGGGTCATGGCTGTCCGAGGTCAGCGAGATGAAGAGGATCTCGCCCATGATGGACGAGACCGGCGCAAGAACAGGCGGTTCGACCTGGTCGGGCAAGGTGCCGGACACGGCAGCCAAGCGTTCGGTGACGGTCTGTCTTGCCCGGTAGATATCGGTGCCCCACTCGAACTCGACCCACACCACGACGATCCCAACCGCCGTCGCAGAACGCACACGACGGACGTTGGCGGCACCGTTGACCGCTGTCTCGACAGGGAACGTAACGAGCGTCTCCATCTCTTGCGGGGCCATTCCGTGTCCCTCGACAATCACGGTGACCGTCGGCGCCGTCAGGTCCGGGAACACGTCCACCGGCATGCGCACCGTTGTGTAGGAGCCCAGCGCGAGTAGAATTGCCGAGACGAGGACCACGGCCAGACGATTGCGAAGCGCCCACTGAATCAGGTTGTTGATCATCTCTCGGTCCCCCTTTAGTGAGCGTGGCCTTCGCCAAACGACGCCGGGGATGCCGAGGCCAGCTTGACCAGGTAAGCCCCTTTGGTAACGACCCGCTCTCCCTCCTGAATCCCGTCTCGAATCTCCGCGAACCGCCCATCGCGAATGCCCAACTCGAGCACTCGCTTCTCGAACGTCTCCCCGTCCACCAGGACGAAGGCAACTGGCCGGCCGTTGTCCATGACGATCGCATCCTCCGATACCGCGACGGCGTCGACGGCGCGTTTTGTTTCGAGGAATACGTCAGCGAACATGCCAGCTCGAAAGAGGCCCCCGGGATTAGTAGCTTCGTACCGGAGAGCGATCGTCCGCGTCTCGGGGTCGACAACTCGCCCAACATTGACCACGCGGCCATCCAGTTCGCCGAGAACATCGAAGCTACGATCCGGGTGGGCCGCGAACTTCAGGAGTGCCCCAGGAGCGTCTCCGACCCCGGCGAGATCAAACTCGGAAACGTACGTGGCGATCCACACACGGCTCAGGTCGAGCACACGGTAGATGGCCCCCTGGCTCTCGATGTGCTCTCCCTCAACGTGGTCCGCTTCGACGATCTCGCCAGAGATCGGCGCGACGAGAGCGTGACGCTGAGGCCCGCTTGGCGTGGCGCTGCAGCGAACCGATGCCCTGCGCGTGCGGAGAACATCGAGCCGCTCCTTGGCTTGCGCGAACGACTCCTTCAGGGCCTGCGACCCCTCGCCCTCTCGTAGAGCCATCGCGACGTCTCTACGGGCCGCCTCGAGCTCCGCGACGGTCCCCAGGTCCTTCTCGCGAAGGCCCTCGATGCGAACCAGGGCTTGCCGCGCGAACTCTAGGCGCGCTTGAGATTGCTGCAGGGCCTGCTCGACCTCAAGCGCCTTTGCTTGGACGTCGAACTCCCGGACCAGGAGCTCCATCTCGAGGGTGTCGTGGTACGTCTCGTTTGCGACAAGCTGCGCCGTGTCCGAGGTCGTGAGCGGAGGCTCGAGAAGGGCGAGCACCTGGCCTTTCTCGACGCGATCGCCGATGCGCGGGAGCCTCCCCGACTCCGGCGGCAACAGCCGTCCTGCCAAGGGAGCGCTCACCACCGCCATTGCATGGTGCGGAGCCTCTACCTCTCCCGGCACCTGAAGGCGCTGTGTCAGCGCCCGGCGTTCAGCTTGCGCCATGAGCAGCCCAATCCTCCATTGCTGTTCGAGCAGGAAGGGAACCGCGTCCTTGGGGTCCTCTCCCCCATCCGCCTCTGCGGCCGCGTAGGCTCCCTTCAGATCAGCGTGGACGACGATAGGCTGAAGCTGGATCGTCTCCTCTACCTGGTCACTCTTGACGACGATTCGCGCGTCGTAGTGACCGGAAGTGTCGAACGACCCGACGGGGATGAAGAGTCCTTCCCTGGCTGGCTTCGGCGCCTCAAGGGTCTTGGGGGCACCTGTGATTGGAGACAGTTCCAGGCGAAGCTGGCCGCTACGAACAGGCTCTCCCGTCTCGAGCACGGTGACGTGGGCCAGGAAGTGCGCTTCGAGGCCCGGCACGAGCCGGGGGTACTCCATGAAGAGCTCGACCTTGTCGGTGAAGACGGTGACAGCGACCGGCTCCGGCCCCTCGTCCTCTGCTTGTGCGGCAGGGACGGTGGTTGTGTCTGGGGCGCACCCGGCCGTCACGACCAGCAGCGCACACAATGCGGCAGAATGGCCAACGGTTCCTTGGCCCATGAACTTGAACATGCGGGAATCCTCTATGACGCGTGCAGCAACTTCTGAACTGATGGAGGGCGCGCGCGCAGCGGGCTCCGCCGCCGACACGTGCGAACGAGCCGCACCAGCCCGTGGAGGGCGGTGCGTGCTACCGACTCAGATCAGGCTGCGGCGGGAGGACCCCGAGACCGCTGAGGTATTCGCGGCCGTTGCCTCGGTGGCTCCGGCTCGGCCCCAGCGGTCGATGACAGCTCCCTAGGAACCGGGAGAGACCAGTCTGCGTCCAGGGGCATCGCCGGCAGCTCGACAGACGTCTGCTGCGACGGCGTCCTTCGGACGGTCAGCTCGCTTTCGTGGTCGATCGCAGGATGCGGCGGATGGTCATCGTCGTGATCGTGGCCATCGTCGGCGTGAACGCCGGCTGCCGATGCATGCGAAAGCGGATGCCCGCCTCCCCCGAGGTGATCCTCTTGCGCCAGATGAACTGGCACGTGGAGAAGGCGCAGCCCCAACGCGAGCATCACGAGCAGAAGGGGGAGCGCCCTCCTCTGCTTCTGCTTACGTTCCGGGTTGGTCATGGGCTGCTGGGACAGGGGACGAGCCTCGCTTGTGCCAAGCGAGCCTAGCGGGTCTCCTCGGCCCAAGGAAGGGGGTTCCTCCGGGATTCCTGTGCCACTAGCCCAACCTCCGCAGTTGAAAAAGTCGGATCGTTTTCCTGAAGGGCCTTACGTTCGTCCGGGCCAAGAAGTGGTTCTCCTGACCACATCCCACGC
>JACQZJ010000214.1 GCA_016213895.1 Planctomycetota bacterium
CACCATCTTCGGTCCGTTCCGCAGCCTGGCCATCGCCGCCCTCGCCTCCCTCCTCCTGCTCGCAGCCGCGTGCTCTCGCGCTCCCCTCGGCCAGGACGAAGAGGCGCCGCTCGCGCTCGCCGATCCCGCGCTCTTCCCGGTCAACGTCGTCCAGAACGGCGGCTTCGAGCTGGTGGCCGACTCCACGACCAGGCCGCCCAAGTACGGCGCCTTCTGGAAGAACGCGTTCGTGCCCGAGGAGGGCATCGCGGACTGCCTGGTCGCGGAGCACGCCCCGGGGGCGCATTCTCTGCGCCTGGCGCCGGGCGCGCCTCCGGTCTCGCAGATCGTCACCCTCTACGGCCCGGCTGCGGAGCGCTTCCTCCTGACGCTTCGCGCCCGCTTCGAGGCGCCGCAGGCGCGGCTCGTCATCTGCCTGCGCACGCAGGACGAGCGCGTCCTGCGCTACGCGCTCGGGGAAACGGCGGCGCCGGCGGAGAGCGGCGCGATCGCCCTGTCCGCGCGCGGCCCGCGCGACGCCGCGGGCTTCGCGTCGTTCCTGCTCGCGGCGGGGAACGACATGCGGCGCCTGACCGGCGCGGCTCCCGCGCCCTGGTGCCGCGTCGAGCTCTGCGCCATTGGCGGGCCGGTGCTGGTCGACGACGTGATCGGGGCGCACTACCTGCCGCGCATCCGGCCCACGGAGCTGCGCGCCTCCCTCCTCGACGACGTGCGCGACCTGCTGCGCATCCACCTGGCGCCGCCCGGCGGAGAGCCCCTCGCCGGCCTGGAGCTGGTCGACCCTCAGTCGGGCTACCTGAACGGAGTCCAGGTCAACGCCAGCACGGGCGAGGTCCTGGCCAGGAGTCCGGTGGTCGGCATCGCCGGCATCCATGACCTGATGGTGAAGTACCTGCGCCTCGCGGACGACACCGAGGAGGGACGCCAGCTCAGGCCGCTCGTCCGCGACCGCCTCATGAAGCACGTGGGATCGGTGCTGACGCGGAACGTCTTGCCGGAGACGGGACTGTTCTGCCTCTACGACCAGAGAAGCGGCGAGCGCCGCACGGACACCGAGTACTCGCCGTCCCACTTCATCAACTACCTCATGGACGTGGCGGAGGCCTTCCCGGAGGAGGAGGCGCTGCGGCGCAAGGTGAACGAGGTGTGCGCGCGCGTGGCGGACAAGATGGTCGCTCTGCGGGACGAGCACGACCTGCCCGCGGACGTGCCCTTCGCCCGTGGCCCGGGCGGCAACTGGTTCGGGCGCATGCCGGAGAAGGTCTCGCCGCTCGGCTGGCTGGCCGAGCCGAAGAAGGCCACCTACGACCAGGCCTGGGCCATCTCCATCAACCGCTCCTGGTACCACGATTTCGACACGGCCGTGGGATTGATGCGGGTCTGGCGGGAGAACCCGCGCGCGGACTACCTGCGCGCCGTGGCGCGGGCCATCCAGCTCTTCGACCGCGAGTTCGACGCGCAGCGCTACGACCTGGAGAACGACACCGACGACCACTACGGCAAGAACGTCGAGGCGCTGCTCCTGGCCTTCCGCTACAGCGGCTATCAGGCCACGGAGCTGCGGGACTTCGCCCAGCGCATGACCGACTACCGCCTGCCGCGCGGCGCGCCCTGGGAGCGGAACCTGTGGATCGAGGGGATCCGCCTCGGCTCGTTCACCACGGGCGACCAGCCGCGCGCCTACCGCGGGCCGGTCTGGCTGCACAACGCGCCGCCCGAGGCGAACCCGCCGAGTGCGGGCCTGCCGGCCTACGCCCACGCCATCCGTGAGCTGTGCAAGGGCGACCTGCGGCGGCGCCTGCTGGACGACGGCTACATGACCGACGACAGCTCCTACCAGTGGGAGATGATCTACGCCTGCTTCAAGCGCAACTACATCGCGCCGTGCAGCGAAGGGCTCGAGTGGGAAGGGGACATGGGCGATCCCTTCGCCGGCCCGAGCACGAACGGCTTCCGCGCCCTGGGACGCACCATCGAGATCGGCGCCGGCGGCCCGAACCGCGAGTTCGTGGCCTGGTACCAGGTCATCTTCGACCACACCCTCGCCCTCTACCGCCGTTCCTACGGCTACCTGTTCGGCATGCCGGTGGAGACGGGCCTGCGCTACGGGGTGGCGCCCAAGAAGCTCGGCGGACTGCGCGAGGACGACCCGTACGGCAACGCGGTCGTCTTCGTCCACGCCGAGACCCTGCTGAACGGCAAGCTCGACCAGGACCCGGCCTCGATCGTGATCCTGGAGGTGGCGCGCGGCGCGGGCGGAGCGCTGGTCGTGCACCTGGCCGGACCGCCCGGCCGCGCGGCCGAGGTGCGGGCAGACGCGCGCGCGCGCTTCTCGGACGCCGGCCCCACTGACTGGCGCCTGCTGCACGTGGCCGGCGACTCGCCGAGCGCCGTGCGGGCCGCGGTCACCTTCGACGCGGCCGGCCGCGCCGAGGCCACGCTCCCCGGCATCCCCGGCGCGCGCGTCGCGCTCGACGCGCTCTTGCAAGCCGCGGACGGCGAGTCGCTCGAGGATCTGGCCGGCGGGGAGTACCGTCTCTAGCCGGCGCCGCGCGCCGTCGGGGCGCTCAGAGGTTCTTCACCACGCGCGCGGGGTTGCCGATCGCCAGCACGCGCGCGGGCAGCGAGCGCCGCACCACGGTGCGGGCGCCGACCACGGCATGTTCCCCGATCTCGACTCCCTTGAGGATGAGCGCGTCGTTGCCGATCCAGGCGCCAGGCCCGAGCAGCACCGGCCGGCTGCGGATCTGCGGCCGGTGCGCGTCGTCGCGCGGGTCGTGGAACTCGTGGTCGATGATCTCCACCCGGCCGACCAGGCAGCCCGCGCCGATCTCCACGCGCTCCCGGCACGAGATCGCCGTGCCGTGCAGCCAGACCTTGTCGCCGATGGTGATGCGGTAGCCGGCCGATCCGCTCCCCAGGTAGACGTGACGCAGGTTGGTGCGGAAGACCACGTCGTCGCCGATGACGACGGTCCCGCGCCCGGCGATGACCAGGCGGCCGTGGCAGCGGAAGTTCCTGCCGACCGTGAGGCGGACTCCGCGCAGGCGGTACTTGAAGCGATACCAGCGCCCGCGCAGCAGGGCGAACAGCACGCCCAGCGCCGGGCCGGGCTCGCGCAGCCCGGCGCGGAGGTTCTCCCTGCTGAACACGGCCGGCACGCAGAGCCTCCCGCGCTCGCGGCGATCAGCTCGCGCCCTTGCCCTTCTCCAGCCGCAAGAGCTGCCTGGACAGCGCGGACTTGCGCCGGCCGGCGGTGTTCTTGTGGATCACCCCCCCCTTGGCGGCGAGGTCGATCTTGCTCATCGCCGTGCGCAACGCCTCGCGCGACTTCGCGACGTCGCCCGTCTCGATCGCCGCGCGCGTCTTCTTGATCTGCGTCTTCATCACCGAGCTGCGCGCCTTGTTCCTGATGCGCCGCTTCTCGTCCTGCCGCACTCGCTTGCGTGCCTGCTGGTTATGGGGCATGAATCCACCTTCTGATGTCTGGCCTAGTCCTTGATACCGTACGTGGAGCGGCCCTCGCGGTCGTCCCGGACGTCCGCGCGCCGCTCCGCCTCGGCCGCCGGCGCGCCCGCGGCGGCCTGCGTCCTGATCTCCTGCTGCTCCTGGCTCCTGAGCGCCTCGAGCCGCACTGCGATGTCCTTGTAGTTGATGTTCTGCTCGTAGATCGACTCGAGGCAGCGCCGCGCGCCCGCCCGATCGCCGCTCCTTTCCAGCAGCACGCCGAGCGTGTAGCGGATCTCCGTGCCGCGCTCGGCCGCCGGATCCACGGACTCGAGGGCTGTCTCGAGCTGGCGCCTGGCCAGATCCAGCATGCCCTTCCTCTCGAACGCGGCGCCGAGGCCGAGCAGCGCGTCCACGCGGCGCCGCGGATCCTTGACCGCGAGCTGGAAGCTCTCGATCGCCGGGTCGACCTGCTCGTCCTCCAGGAGCAGCCGGCCCAGGCGAAAGCGCAGGTCGAGATCGGTGGGATGCTCCGCCGCGCGCCGTCCGAACTCCTCGATCTTGAACTCCCGGAGTTCCCGCGCCAGGTCAGCCGCGTCGGTCCGCCCCGCTTCGTCCCCCTGCGCGGCGCGCGCGCGCGCGTCGCGCAGGCGCTCCTCGAGGTCGAGGATGCGCACGTCCCCGAGCCGCTCGCTCAGCTCGTAGGAGGAGGCATCGAGCGCGAGGCCGGCCTCGAGCACGGCGGCGGCGGCCTGATAGTCGCGCTGCCGCACGAGATGGTCGGAGAGGCCGCGCCGCGCGCGCTTGTCGGCGGGGTTCTGGGCGAGCGCCTGCTCGAGCTTCGCCCGCAGCAGCTCGGCCTCGCTCTGCGCCTGGGCCGGAGCGCGCTCGCCCGAGGCTTCCGGCCGCTGCGCCTTGTCGCGCGCCAGATCGCGCGAGGAGCGGCTCGGGTCGTACGACCCCGAGGAAAGCACTCCCTCGGCCGCCAGGTTCTTGCGCATCTTCTCCGCCTCGGAGTCGCGCGGTGAGCGCTTGAGCACGGTCTCGAAGCAGGCCAGCGCCTTCTGCATTTCCTTCAGCGAGTAGTAGAGCATGCCGGCGCGCTTGAGGGCGTGGTCGCCGATGCGCTCGTCATCGCCCACGGACTCCCAGACCGCGACCGCCGAGTTCAGATGCCCGGCCCGCTCCAGCGCCTCGGCCAGCCGCCGGTTGACGCCTCGATGGCGCGGGTCGTGGCGGAGGTAGGCTTCGGCCGCCAGGACCACCTGGTTCGGATTCCGGAGCACCGTGCCGACGAGGATGGCGGCCAGGTGGTGGATCCCCTGCAGCAGGGAGATGAGCGGCGGCACCTTCTTGTATTCGGCGCGCCGGAAAAGCGCCTGGCGCAGCTCGCGGCGCGCCTCGCCGTGGTCGGGCTTGAGCTGCAGGACCTGGTGGTACAGGTTGACGGCGTAGTCGAAGTTCTTCTTCCTGACCGCCTCGGCGGCCTTCTCGAGGTGCTTCGCGACGTCCATCCGGTCCTAACCGTCCTCGTGCAGCGCGTCCCGCGGTCTCTCCCGCCCGTCAGGCGACCTGCCGCAAGACTCGGAAGCAGGCCAAGTTATCATGGAGCCGCTGCCCGGTCAACGGCGAATTGCCTTGCCCGCGGCGGCCTGGAAGGCTAACTAAGTACTTTCCAGCTAAGGACGTCCGCCCATGGAACTCGTCACGTACCCCCACCCGGCGCTGCTCGAGAAGACGAGGGCGGTCGACTCGTTCGACGCCGAGCTGCGCGCCCGGGTCGCCGAGATGTTCCGCATCATGCGCGAGTTCAAGGGCGTCGGGCTCGCGGCCCCCCAGGTCGCCTGGCCCGTGCGCCTGCTGGTGGTCAATCCCACGGGCGAGCCGGCCGCGGACGAGGTGCTCGTCAACCCGGTGATCAAGAGGAAACGGGGCCGCGTCGCCGGCGAGGAAGGCTGTCTGTCCTTCCCGGGCATCTTCGTGCAGGTCGAGAGGGCGAAGGAGATCGAGGTGGAGTACTTCGACCTCGACGGAAAGAAGCACGCCGAGACCAGGACCGACTTCCCGGCGCGGGTCATCCAGCACGAGGTGGACCACCTCGAGAGCATCCTGCTCGTGCATCGCATGTCGCCAGCGGATCGCGTCCGGGTGAAGCGCGACCTGCAGGCTCTGGTCCAGAAGGGAGCCTGAGCGGCGGGCCGTGCGCACGTATCACGCGGATCGGCTCGATCGCGTCCCGGGAGCGCCGCGCGGCGGGGCCGCCACGCTGGGCGTGTTCGACGGGGTGCATCTCGGCCATCAACGCATCCTGACGCAGCTGACCGCGGTGGCGGCCGAGATGCAGGCCCCGTCCCTGGTGCTCACCTTCTCGATCCACCCGGTAGCCGTGGTCCGGGGGTTGCCGCCGCGCCTGATCACTTCGCTGCCGCACCGCATGCGCCTGTTCCAGTCCTGTGGCGTCCAGGAGTGCATCGTTCTGCCTTTCGACGCCGCGGTGCGCGGGCTCGAGGCCCGCGCGTTCGCCGATCAGGTCTTCGTGCACGCGCTCGGCGTGCGCGCGCTGGTGCTCGGCCCGGACGCTCACATCGGACGGGATCGCGGCGGCGACGCCGAGTTCCTGGGACGCTACTGCCTTGAGACCGGCATCCGCCTGGAGGTGGTGCCGGACCTGCACCTGGACGGCGTCCGGGTGTCGAGCACGAGGATTCGGGCCGCCATCGCCGACGGCGACCTGGAGCGCGCCAGCCGCATGCTCGGCCGGCCGGTGTCCCTGCTCGGCACGGTGGTCCGCGGGGATGGGCGCGGCGGGAAGCTCGGCTTCGCGACGGCCAACCTCAACCTGCACCACGAGATCCGCCCGCCGGCGGGAGTCTACGCCGTGCGCGTACGCATCGACGGGCGCGAGGAGCGCGGCGTCCTGAACATCGGCCGGCGCCCCACCTTCAGCCCGGACGGGGGGCTCACGGTCGAGGCCCACCTCATCGACTTCAGCGGCGACCTCTACGGTTTGGACCTGGAAGTGCTGCCGGTCCAGCGCATCCGCGACGAGATGCGCTTCGAGTCGGTCGGCGCGCTCGTCGCCCAGATCGGCCGGGACATCGAGGAGGCGCGGCGCATCCTGGCGTGAGGGACGCCGCGGCTCGCGATCGCGTCGGCCGGACCATCGCCGCCCCCGCGCGCACGAGGCCTATTTGAGTCGCCAGGCCCGGCACCGTATAATCCCCCGGCTCCCGGGCAGGTAGCTCAGTGGTAGAGCACTCGGCTGAAAACCGGGGTGTCGTTGGTTCGACTCCGACCCTGCCCACCAGAACCCGGACGACCCGGGACGGCCTGCGGCTGTCCCGGGTCGTTCATTCCGCGGCGTGCTTGTCGCGGAAGAGGACGGCCTCGGGATGCAGGCACCTGCCCACGCCGCGCGCCGCGAGCTCGGGCGCGCGCCACTCCAGGATCTCGCGGTAGATGGACAGCACGCGCTCGCAGCGCACGTCGTCGTTCATCCACTCGCGCACGCGCCGCTGCCCCTCCCGCGCCATGCGCTCGGCCTCGGCGCGGTGCTCCAAGAGGTGCAGGATCGCGCCCGCGAAGGAGGCGGCGTCCCCCGGCGCGACGAGCAGGCCGCTCTCGCCGTTCTCGACCAGCTCGGCGTTGCCGCCGACGTTGGTGCACACCACCGGACAACCGAGGGCCAGCGATTCGCGAATGGCGCCGGTCAAGCCTTCCCCTCCCTTCGAGCAGTTCACCGAGACATCGAGCGCCGCGAGCAGCCGCTCCCGATCGGCGCGGAAGCCGGTGAAGAGAACGGCGTCGCCGACTCCCAGATCTCGCGCCGCCGCCCGCGCGCCCGCGACGTCGCCGCCGCCGATGACGAGGAACCGCGCGTCCGGACGGCGGGCGAGCACGCGCGCGGCCGCCGCGAAGAAGAGGTCGTGTCCCTTCTTCCGGTCCAGGTTGGCGAGGACGCCGATCAGCGGCGTCGCGTCCGCCAGGCCGAGCTCCGCCCGCGCCCGGGTGCGCTCCAGCGGGACGGCGAAGCACTCGGCGTCGAAGGAGCCGTAGACGACGTCGACCTTGTGCGCGCACACGCGGTCGAACAGGACCAGCGCGCGCTTGACCGCCTGCGCGACCGCGATGATGCGATCCACCCTGGCAGAGCGCATGGCGCGGGCCGCGGCCGCGCCCGAGGGGTGGCAGTTGCCCTTCTGCGCGATGAAGGCCGGCTCGGGGAACGCCCGCAGCACGCCGAGGGCGAAGCGCACGGCGCGTTCCCGGTGCGCGTGCACCACGTGCGGCGAGAACTCGGCGATCAGGGCGCGCAGGCGGCGCCGGCCCGCGAAGCGCCAGAGGTGCTGCATGGCGACCTGGCGGCACTCGAGGCCCTGGGCGGCGAGCGGCTGAAACGCCGCCTCCGCGGCCGCCGCATCTCCGCCCGAGTTGTGCACGATGCGCACCTCGTGGCCGCGGCGCAGCTGGGCCCGCGCCAGCAGGACCGCCTGCAGCGCCCCGCCGCTCTTCAAGCGGTCATGGGACAGCAGGTGCAGGATGCGCAACGGATTTCCGGTCACGGCACGTCCAGCTCGAGGGTCTCGTACAGGGCGGCGAGCGCCCGGGTGGTCGCTCGGC
>JACQZJ010000086.1 GCA_016213895.1 Planctomycetota bacterium
CTCGAGGTCGAGGTCGACGAAGAGACCTTCCGCGCGGCGCCGCCTCTTCCCTCCTGCCCGGAATGCGGCGGCCTGGCGCGGCCGAACGTGCTCATGTTCGGGGACTGGGGGTGGATTCCCGCGCGCACGCACGAGCAGGAGAACGACTTCCGCGCCTGGCTCGCGGCGCTCGGCGGCCGCAGGCTGGTCGTGGTCGAGTGCGGGGCGGGCAGCGCCGTGCCGACCGTGCGCTGGCAGTGCGAGCAGGCCGCGAGCCAGCCGGGCGCGCGTCTCGTCCGCATCAACCCGCGCGAGCCCCACGGCCCGGCGGGCACGATCTCGATCTCGCTGGGGGCGCAGGAAGCGCTCACGGCCATGGACGCGAGGATGTCATGAAGCCACTGCTCCCAGGTCTTGCCCTGTTCCTCCTGTGTGGGCTGAGTTCGCCGGCGGCGCGCGCGGAGGACGCGCTGGACGAGGCGCTTGCCCTCGCCGGCATGCGGCGCGCGGACCTCGGCTGGGAGCCCAAGGCGTGGTGGCCGCGCTTCCCGGTTGCGTGCTACAAGCTGCGCGCTTTCGACGCGCTGTTTGCCGCGCCGCTCGACTGCGTGGTCTACACGCGCTCGCTTGGCCAGGCGGCGCGCGAGCTGCTCGACCCGGCGAAGCTGGACGAGCGCGACGGGCGCGGCACGGGCGGCCTGCTGCAGGCGGTCCAGCAGCTCGGCGTGGACCCGAAGTTCGGGGGCTTCCGCGGGTACAGCGTCAACCTGCGCGCGCCGGAGATGCCGCTCGATCAAGCGCTCCTCGAGGTCACGAAGCTGTGCGGCCGGCCGATCGAGGCCCACACCTTCGGCATGGACCTGCCCTACCCGAAGCCGGCGGCGGAGCTGGCCGAGCGCGTGCGCGTCCTGCCCGAGGGCGTGTCGCCCATCCTCGGGCGGCTGGTGCTGAACGTGGCGGCGGCAGAGCGCTGGGCGGAGCTGGCTTTCCGCAACGTCGACGGCAACGACCGCGCCGTGGTCGCGCGGCGCCTGAACGTCGGCGAGGAGATGATCGACGCCTTCGACTACTGCCCAGAGATCGACGACGTGGCGCAGTCCATCGACGAGGCCAGCCTGTGGTACGCCGGGCAGATCTGCGTGCAGGCGCTCGACGACGCGCGCGTGGCGCTCCTGCGCATCGACCTGGCGGCCGCGCCCTGCTTCGCCTGCGACTGGGAGACGCCGCTCGGCTGGGTGCGCATCCGCGGCTGCGGCGACGACAGCCTGTGCGGCGAGGACGACCTGCTGGTGGTGGACCTCGGCGGCAATGACAGCTACAGCGGCGGCGTGGGCGCCTCCAGCGCCGCTCGTCCCATCGGCCTGCTCCTCGACCTGCAGGGCGACGACGAGTACGCGTCCGACGTCCCGGCGCAGGGCGCGGGCCTGACCGGCATCGGCGTGCTGATCGACGCCGCCGGGAACGACGAGTACCGTGCGCGGCGCTATGCGCAGGGCGCCGGGCAGTTCGGCCTGGGACTGCTCGCCGACCTCGGCGGAGACGACAGCTACTCCAATGACTTCAGCGGCCAGGGGTGCGGCTACTTCGGGATCGGGCTGCTGTTCGACGCGGCCGGGGCCGATCGCTACCGGCTGCTCGCGGACGGCCAGGGGTTGGGCGGCGTGGGTGGCGTCGGCGTGCTGGCGGACCGCTGCGGCAATGACGCGTACACGGCCGTGCGCGAGCACAGCGTGACCGGCCGGCCGTCGTACCATTCCCCTGATCTGGACGTGGGCGTGTCGAACGCGCAAGGCTGCGGCATGGGGCGGCGCGGCGACGGCTCCGACGGGCATTCCTGGGCCGGCGGGCTGGGCGCGCTGCTCGACGGTGAGGGAGACGACGTCTACAAGTCCGGCAACTGGTCCATGGGCACGGGGTACTGGTTCGGCGCCGGCTTCCTGCACGACGGCGGCGGCAATGACGAGTACCACGGCGTGGCCTATTCCCAAGGCACGGGAGCGCACTTCTGCATCGGCGTGCTCGTGGACGAGGCGGGCGACGACAAGCACCTGGCCGAGGAGAACTCGCACAGCTCGATCGCCTGGGCGCACGACTTCACCATCTCGATCGTCCTGAACGCGGCGGGGGACGACCTGTACAGCGTCAAGGACGGCGGCCTGTCCTACTCGATCAACCGCAGCCAGGCGCTCCTTCTCGACCTCGGCGGCAACGACACGTACGTGACGGAGAAAGTCCCGCGCCCCGGCAGCGCGCGCAACGACGAGAAGTTCCGCGCGCGCGGCGGGGTGTCGAGCTACTTCGCGGACACGACCTCGCTCGGGCTGTTCCTGGACGTAGGCGGGCAGGACACGTACTTCGCCGGCCTGCAGAACGACTCCCACTGGCTCGACCCGCCTGACTCGCCGAATTGGCAGGACCGCAACTTCAGCGTGGGCGTGGACCGAGCGGAGGGGACCGTGGACTTCACCCCGCTGCCGGTCAGGCGACCGTCGCGCTGAGCGCGCGCCCCGGGCGCTCGGGTCCGGGGTCAGCGGGCATCGAGCAGGCGCGCCTGGTGGATCGCGGCGCGGACCAGCCTTCGTCGGGTTCTGGCCGAACCTGCTGTACTATCCCGGTTCGCTGCTGAACATCGTGGCCTTCGTGCTTCTGGGTGCGGCGGTCCTGCTGCTCGAGAGGCATCACCACGGACCGCTCGCTGATTGGGTGCGGTGCTACGGCGGCAAAGAGCCGGGGAAGGGCTCGACGTTCAGGATCTTCCTGCCGCGCGTCCAGGCGGAACCGGCGCAGCGGGTCAAGCGCGAGGCCCGGGGGAACTGGTCCTCGCCGTCGAGGACGACCCGGCGCTCAGAGGGATCTTCGCGCGCATGATCGAGGGCCTGGGCTGGCGCGTGAGGGTCGCGGCAAGCGGCGCCGAGGCGCTGCGGGCCGTCGAGGAGGAGGGCTTGCGACCGGATCTCCGCGTCGCGAGCGGGCAGGACCGCGAGGATGCCGGGGGAACGGGGCTTCCCCCGAGGGATAGGAGATCCTCGCGGCCCTCCCTACGCCACGCAGGCTGGCGGAAGACAGAAGCGGGCCCAGCGGTCTTCTTGCCTCCGACTTCAATCTTCAGACTTCCAACTCGCGGTGGCGCCGCCGCGCTGAGGTGAACCGGAGCGGCGGCGGCCGGTGAAACGCCGCCGCCCCGAAGTTGCGGTGCTACGGGCAGTAGGGCCAGCAGAGGAGCTGGTACGTCGGGGCGATGAAACCCCACTCCCCCACCTCCACCAGCGCGTCCCAGCCCCAGAACTCGTTGGCCCAGACCTTGACCACGACCTCGGTCTTGGTGTGCACCTTGAACATCGTCACCGGGCACTTGACGTCGAAGGGGATCGAGGCCGCGTCCCGGTCGCGGTACGTTCCCTCTCCATAGCCGAAGTTGATGTCGAAGCCGAAGCTCAGGGAGGGACCGCCCAGGTGGCCGCCGGCCCCGCCGCCGATGGAGACGAGTTTGCCCTTCTTGGTCTCGCCGCCGGATTCGTCCAGTATCGTGCGCGCGGTGCACGTCGGCACGGGCGAATCGAAGTAGTAGTGGAGGGTCTGTGAGCCCGTGGCCTGGCCGGCGCAGTCGGCGTCGATCAGATGGGCCGCGCCCTCCTGCTCGAGCAGGGCCTTGTACTCGACCTCGCCCACCTTGTCCCATTCGCCCTGGGACACGTGGCGCCAGGTGATCCAGAACTGCCCCACGGCCACGGACATGGACTGGGCCTCGCACAGGGTGTTGATGTCAAGGGCCGTCCCCCCTCCGAACACGCCAAAGCAGTCGGCAACGGCCAGCGTCTCCGCGTGCACCCATCTGCTGATGTAGTTCCGGTGATACTGCGTGTCTGGACCATAGTACCAGTCCGCGATGCGCCACTCGGCATGGGCGCAGGGCGCCATCAGGAGGGCCAGCAGGATGAACAAGCGCTTCATGTCTCGACTCCTCTGCTGCCGCCGAAGCCCCCGGCGGCGCGGGGCCGCGGTTCTCGTCACCGCGGACGTGTGAGTTCTACGGTCTTGGTCTGTCCGGCCGGCGGGGCCGTGAACGGAGCGAAGCCGCCGCACGGGTGGATCGTCGTTCCCGGCGGCAGGCCGGCCACGCGGAAGGAGCCGTCGGGCGCGGTCACGCACTGGTGCGTGTAGACCAGATTGCCCGGGCCGTCGACCCAGCCTTCGGGCGAGAACCCGAGCGGGGTGTCCGCGAGCGGCGCGCCGCGGAACGACGTCGTCCCCTGGGCGGTCGCTCCCGCGGCGAAGGCAAGCGGCACCTCGGTCGGGCCGAGCACTTCCACCAGGGCGGCGTACACCTGATTGCAGTCCTTTGCCACGGCCGGGTCGGCATGCGCCATCAGCCGGTAGGTCCCTGTCGCCAGTGAAACCGTCATGTGCTCCCGGGGATTGAAGCGGAACTCGTGCGGCCGCGCGTCCCGCAGGGACAGGAGCACGACGGTCAGGCGAAACGGCTCCTTCCAGACGGGCACGAACGTGACCGGAACGGTGCGGCCGACGTGGAGCGGCACACGCAGCTCGAAGGCCGGCGGCGTGGCTCTGACCGAGCCCTGCTGCAGCTCCAGGCCCGGCGCCGGCAGAGGCCAGCTTCCTTGCTCGAGGTAGCCCTGGTCGGCGGTAAGCGTATGGCGCTGCTGGCGCAGGCCGTGCAGCAGGAACGGCTTGCCGAGCGCGATCTCGAGCACCTGCATGCCGAAGTCATCGTCCGCGTCCGGTTCGACGTTCTCGACGAGCAGAAGCGCGCGCAGCGGTTCCGCGAGCGCGGGGAAGATCTCCTGCTGGGGAATCTCGCCGTCCGGCCCGGCGAAGACGACCGTGCCGCCCAGGTCGGCGCCCTGAAGCGGGAGGAGCTCGCCGAGGTTCTTCGACTCGTCCGGCCCGAGCAGGAACGGCACCCAGAAGAAGTGGACGTGCAGCACGCCGTCCTGCTCGGTCCGCACCAGCGCCTTCAGGCCCTTCTCGCCCGCGGAAATGCCGGTGAAGACGAGTTCGCGTCCAGGGAACTGGCTGTACTCCTCGGTGCGGTCCTCCTGCGAAATCGGGCCCTCCGCGTGCCGCACGCGGTCGTAGATCCGCGCGTGGACCGGATCCGAGGGTTCGCCGGGGCAGACGAGGGTCGCCCGGACCGTGCCGCCGAAGACCTCCAGCACGAGACGCGCCGGCTCTCCGGCCGCGAGAACGACCGACCCCGCCCACGGTTCGCGGCGCGCGTCGAAGCGGCGGTGGGTCGCGTGGCTGGAGCGGATCGCGTAGTGGTAGTTCCCAGCCGGCATGGTCCACGTGACGAAGCCTTGCGCGTCCGAGACACGGGTCAGCGCTGGATCGCGCGGCTCGGGAAGGACCTTCGTGGCGGGCGCCAGTTCCACTTCCACGCCCGGCACCGGCTCGTCGCCGCCCTGGCGGACGAAGACGATCTCCAGGACCGCTTCCTGCGAGGCGTTTTCCTCGAGGAGGTCCGCCTCCCGCAGGATCGGAGCCACGGTTGGCGGGGCCGGGTCCGGTTCGCGCTCTTTCTGGGTTTCGACCTGGACAGGCTCGTTCTGCTGCGGGCGGATGGCCAGCGCGAGGAAGCAGGCCACGGCCAGGAACAGCAGGCCGACGATCGCGGTCAGGGGTCTTTTCACCTTGCCCTCCTTCTCGGTGCGCGAGGCTGCGCACGCGCTGGCTGGGGATGGTATCCGTCCGCCGCGGCGCGACAGAGAAGAGAAGCTCCGTGTTCCGCGTGAAGATCGCTCCTGCGCGGCCGCGCACGACAACGCGCCGGCGGCGTGCGGCCGCGCACCGTGCGGAGGCGCCGCGTGCGCCCACCGCTGCCGCGCGGCACGAGGCGCCGCGGGCGCTTGTCCGGCGCAGGGCCGTTCTCAAGGGGCGTGCGGGAAGTCGTCATCGCGGACGTGAAGACGGAGCGGCGCACCGGGGGTTACAGGTCTTGGCAGGATGCTTCCACGCGCAGCCCCCTTTGCCTTCGGATAGGATGGTCGGCCGCGGCGTCGCGTGGCGCCGGAGAAGAACAGGTTGTCGCCTGAGCAGTCCTGGGAGGAGTGGCTTCCATGATCCGCACCAGTCCCACGTGTCTCTTCGCGCTCGCGGCTGGGCGGCGCGCGGCGCGAATCCTGTCCTCATCCGCCGGTCTGGCCTTCCTGTTCTTCGCCCCAGCCACGGCCGAGGGCGGGCTGCCCAAGCACGTCAACGTGCGCGCCTCGAAGGCGGACGCCGGCCCCGAGGCCGACCTCGGCTGCATCGACCCTTGCATGTCGCGGAAGGGCCGCTTCGTGGCCTTCAGCTCCTGGGCGACCAACCTCGTCCTCGGCGACAGCAACGCCAAGTCGGACATCTTCGTCTACCAGTCGGAAACGGGCGTGATCACGCGCGCGTCCGTGGCCACGGGCGGCGCGCAGGCGGCCGAGAGCAGCTTCCATCCCGCGATCTCCGAGAGCGGGCGCTACGTGGCATTCGAGTCCAGCGCCGAGAACCTCGTGCTGGGCGACAACAACGCCAAGGACGACATCTTCGTGCACGACCGCAAGACCGGCGTGACCGAGCGCGTCTCGGTGGGCGCGGGCGGGGTGCAGAGCAACAACCACAGCAGCAATCCGGCGATCTCGGCCGACGGCCGCTACGTGGCCTACGAGTCGTACGCCAACAACCTGGTTCAGGGCGACGGCAACGGCGAGGTGGACATCTTCGTGTACGACCGCCAGAAGGGGAAGACCACGCGCGTGTCGGTGTCCTCGGCGGGCGCCGAGGGCTCGGGCTACACCTACGGCGCCTCGATCTCGGCCAACGGCCGCTTCGTCGCCTTCGCCTCGTTCTCCGACGACCTCGTGGCGGGCGACGGGAACTCCTCGCGGGACGTGTTCGTGCGCGACTGCAAGAAAGGGAAGACCACGCGCGTGTCGCTGTCGAGCGGCGAAGTCGAGGGGGACGCGGACAGCTTCGCGCCGTCCATCTCGGGGAGCGGCCGCTACGTGGCGTTCGAGTCCTGGGCGGGGAACCTCGTGCCGGGCGACAGCAACGGCGACAGCGACGTCTTCGTGCACGACCGCAAGAAGGGCAAGACCGAGCGCGTGTCTCTGCGGTCGGGCGGCGCGCAGCCCGACGCGGACAGCGAGGATCCCGCCATCTCCGGCAACGGCCGCCACGTGGCCTTCCAGTCCTGGGATGCCCTGCTGCCGGACGACACCAACGGCGTGCTGGACGTGTACCTCTACGATCGAAAGAAGGACAAGACCGCGAAGGTCTCGATCGCCAATTCGCCGAACCAGCAGGTTCCGCTGAACGCGAACGCCGAGCTGCCCTGCGTCTCGCCCGAGGGCGCGTGCGTGGCCTTCGTCTCCACCTGCACCTACGTGGTGACGGGCGACGGCAACGGCGCGGACGACGTGTTCCTGCGGCGCTGCTGGTAGAAGGCTCCGCGCCGGCCGCGCGCGTTTGCGGCTACACTGACGTGCCGCATGCGCGCGTTGCTCGTCGAACTCAATCCCTCTTCGCAGCCTGTCACGCCCATCGCGCTCGGCTGCCTCGGGGCCGTGCTCGAGGCAGGGGGGCACGAGGTCCGGATCCTCGGGCTCGGCGCCTCCAGTCGGTTCAGTCCCGCGTCCCTGGCGCGCTTCGTCCAGGATTTCGCGCCGCGGCTCGTCGGCTTCAGCGCCTATCAGCGCAACATCTTCCACGTCAAGGCGCTGGCCGCGCTGGTGAAGGAGGCAGCGCCCGGAGCGGCGATCATCCTCGGCGGCCCGCAGGCCGCCTTCCTGCCCGAGTCGAGCCTCGAGGCTCTGCCGGACGTCGACTACCTGTGCCGCGGCGAGGGAGAGGCGGTGATCGGCGTGCTGGCGGAGGCCATCGCGGCGGGCGGGAACGGCGCGGCCGTGCCGGGCGCGACCGCGCGCGCGCCTTGCGGCGGCTACGCGACCGGCGCGGCGCCCGCGCTGGCGAAGAGCCTCGACGACTACCCCTCGCCCTGGCTGAGCGGACTGCTCGACCCCTCCGAGCTGGACGAAGCCATCATGCTGACCTCGCGCGGCTGCGCGCACGACTGCGTCTTCTGCCACACGCCGCGCGCATCCGGCCGGAGCGTGCGATCGCTCTCGCCCGAGCGCGCCGTGGCCGAGATCGCCTACGTGGCGCGGCGCGGCAGCGGCCGGCTGTGGTTCGCCGATCCCGACTTCGCCTTCGACCGCCGGCGGGCGCTCTTCATCCTCGAGGAAGTCGCGCGCCAGGACCTGAGGGCGGCGCTCTGGCTCGAGGCGCGGGCCGACCACCTCGACCCGGAGCTGCTCGCGCTGATGAAGCGCGCCGGGGTGCACACCGTGGCCATGGGGCTCGAGAGCGCCTCGGCGGACACTTGCCGCCAGCTCGGCAAGAGCCTCGATCCCGAGCGCGTGCGCCTCGCCGCGCGGCAGGCCCTTGCCGCCGGGCTGGACGTCGAGCTGTTCTCGCAGTTCGCGCTGCCGCAGGAGCGCCGCGAGGACGCCCTGTGCACCCTGCGTTTCGTGCAGGAAGCGGGAGTCAAGATCCGCGGCAACAGCAACGCTCAACAGATGCACGTCTACTTCGGGTCCAAGATCTGCGCCGATCCGGCGCGCTACGGCATCCGGCCGCTGCGCGCGCGCTTCGATCCCTGCCTGTCGCTCGGGACCGAGTTCGAGACCGAGTGGATGACCCGCGGGGAAATCGAGAGCGTCCAGGCCGCGTGGCGCGCGGCGTCGCAGGACGGCGGCAAGAGGGTCGTGTCGTGAAGCGCGCGGGACTGCCCGGTCCGCCGCCCTCTGCGGGAGTGGTCCTGGCCCTGAGCGGCCGGGGCGGGAAGCGCGCGCGCGGCAAATTCCTGGGCCGACTGGCGGCGCTCCTGCCGCGGCTGAACTGGCTCTCGGACGTGTACGTGCTCGCCGAGGGAGAGGCGGCGCGGCAGGCCGCGGCCTTCGACGTGCTGCGCGCGGCCAGCGATCACCTCGCGCGCTGCAAGTTCGCCGCCCTGCGCGTCCGTCCCTTGCTGACCATGAGCAGCGCTCCGGCCGCCGACCTTGCCATCTGGGAGCGCCTCGCCTCCTGCGCCGCGCCCTTCCAGCACGAGGCGTACGAGCATTGCGCGGAGCCGCGCCTGCTGCTCCTGCCGATCATCGAGGTCGCGGCGCGTGCCTCTCCGCTGGCCGCGGCTTCGACCGCGTGCTTCCTGCGCGAGCGGCTCATGCGTCCGACCCTCTACTTCGAGGGCGGCCCGCCGCCCGCTGCGGCCGCCTTCCAGGACGGGGAGATCGACGTGCTCGTGGCGCCGGAGCGCGACGCCGGGCTGAGCGGCGTGGCGCGGGCGATCCGCGCCCGCCACGCGTTCGAGGGAGTCCTGCGGCGCGTCGAGGAGGGCGGCGCGGACCTGCTCGCTCCCTGCGGCCGGCTGCCGGTGATCGACGAGGAAGAGGGCCGCTGCCACGCCTGTCTGGCGCGCTTCGAAAGCGGCGCGGAAGACGGCGGCCTGGACGCGGCCGCCGCTCTGCTGGACGGCCGCGCCGCCGCGCCCGAGGCAGCGGGCTGTCGCGCGTGCGTGCATGCCGCCTGCGCGGACGCCGAGCCGAGCCTCGCGGCGAGCGGCCGGCTGGCCGAGGCGCGGCAGGTGTTCCTGCGCCTCGGCGTGGCCTGCTCGCGCGCGGGCGACCACGCGCGCGGCGAGGAGAACGCGCGCCGCGCCGTCGCCCTCGCCGCGAGCGGCGAGGAGCGCGCCGCCGCGCTCCTGCATCAAGGGCTCTGCCTTTTGAGCCTGGGCAGGCCCGGTGCCGCCGAGGAGGCCTTCGCCCAGGGCGCGCGCGGCTCGGCCGATCCGGGGCTCTTCGCCTTCCACCGCGGCCGGGCATGCTTCGCCAGGCAGGAGGATCGCGCCGCGGCCGGCTTCTTCGAGTCGGCCCTGCGGTCGCCTTCCCGCGAGGTGCCGGAAGGCGACGTGCTCTACGAGCTCGCGCTCTGCCGCGTGCGCCTCGAGGAGCTCGCCGAGGCGCGGCGCCTGCTCGAGCGCCTGCTCGCCGCCGGGCGCGCCTCAGCGCCGGTCTTCCTCTACCTCGGCGTGTGCGACCGCGGCGAGGGGAGAAGCGCGGCCGCGCTGGATAGGTTCCGTCAGGCGCTCGCCCTCGGCCCGGAGCGGGCCGATCTGGCGCGCGTGCGCTTCTTCATCGGCGCCTGCCTGAAGGACCTCGAGCGCTACGACGAGGCCATCGCCGAGCTTTCGCTGGCGGTGGCGGCGGACCCGGGCGACGGCGCCGGCCACAACCTCCTCGGCTTCTGCTTCTACAAGACGAAGCGTCACGCCGAGGCAGTGGCGTGCTTCCGGCGGGCGCTCGAGATCGACCCGACCTCGGCCATCGACCACGCCAACCTCGGCTCGAACCTGCGCGATCTGGGTCGGACCGAGGAGGCGATCGCCGCCTACGAGACGGCGCATGCCCTCGACCCGCGCCACGCGTTCGCGCGCGCGCCCCTCGCGCGGCTGCGGGAGGAGCGCGGCCAATAGGCGGGGCGGCGTGCTCGGCGGCGATCGGCGCGCCAGGCGTGCCCCGCGACGGCGCGCCGGGGGCCGTCCGTCCCAGACCTGGCACCCACCAGGGCGATCAGCCGCGGGACGTCCGTCCACGGACGTCCCGGCGGCTGCGTCGCCCCCCTCGCCTCTTGTCATTTTGCTTGACAACTCGCTCGCCCCGAGGCGAAGTTGGCCGTTTCCGTCCGTTCCGTGCCCAGAAGCCTGTTTTCCAGCAGAAGGCGGTGTGATGAGCACGTTGCTCTTTGCGTGGGACTACTCCTCATACCCTGGGGCCAGGAAGTACCCGCACCTGTTCAAGCCGATCCAACTCGGCGGCCTCACCATCCCGAACCGCATCAAGTACGCCGCGACCGAGGACAACTTCAACGACCACGAAGGCTTCGTCACGGAGGCCGACGTGGCCTACATGCGCGCGCGCGCCGAAGGGGTGGCCGGCGGCCTGTGCTTCATGCAGGGCGTGTACATGGACGAGGGGCGCCAGGGCCAGGGCTACGTGGGCCAGGCCGCGGCCTGGGATGACAAGTACATCCCGGGCCTGAAGCGGCTGGCGGAGGCCATCCACGCCGAGCGCGCCGTGGCCGGCTACCAGTTGATGCACTGCGGGCGCGTGGGCGCGGTCGAGGTCGAGAGGTGCCAGGCGCCGTCCTTCGTGCCGCAGCGCCTGCGCGTGTTCAAGCCCGTGGAGGCCATGACCAAGGAGGACATCAAGGCCTGCGTGCGCCAGCACGCCGAGGCCACGCGCCGCGGCATCGAGGCCGGCTTCGACGTGTTCGAGATCTCCGGCATCGTCGGTTACCTGGTCTCCAACTTCGTCTCCAGCTACACCAACCGCCGCACGGACGAGTACGGCGGCGACATCCGCGGCCGCATGCGCTTCGCGGTCGAGGTCATCCAGGCGTGCAAGCAGGTCTGCGGCAGCGACCATCCCCTCGGCATCCGCCTCTGCGCCGAGGAGCTCCTGCCGGACGTGCGCGGCAACACGCCCGAGGAGTCGATGCGCTCCTACCAGATCGCCGAGGAGGCCGGGGTCGACTACATCAGCGTCACGGCCGGCTGGCAGGAGTCGATCGTCCCGGTCATCAGCCGCGACGTGCCCATGGGCTCCTGGCTGCACCTCGCCAAGCGCGCCAAGGAGCACGTGAGAGTGCCGGTGCAGATGGCCTACCGCCTGTTCAGGCCAGAGCTCCCGAACGACGCCATCGGCAGGGGCGAGCTGGACATGTGGGAGATGTGCCGCTCGATGATCGCCGATCCCCTCATGCCGAAGAAGGTGCTTGAGGGGCGGGAAGAGGACATCCGCCACTGCGTGGCGTGCAACCTGTGCCTCGCGCGCCTGTTCCGCGACGCGCCCATGACCTGCTACATCAATCCGCGCTGTGCGCACGAGCATGACGCGCGCTTCGCGCCGCAGCCGGCGGAGGAGCGCAAGCAGGTCATGGTGGTGGGCGCGGGCCCGGCCGGCCTGGAGTGCGCCTACGTGGCGGCGCGGCGCGGCCACGAGGTGCAGGTCTACGACCGGCGGCCGGAGGTGGGCGGCACCCTGAACGAGGCCGCACGCGCCCCCTACGGCGACGAGGAGCTGCTCACCTGCCGCGACTTCCAGAAGGCGCAGTGCGAGAAGGCCGGCGTCGAGCTGCGCCTCGGCGTCGATGTTACGCCCGAGCTGATCGCGAAGGAGCAGCCGGACGTGGTGGTGCTCGCCACCGGCCCGGTGTACGCGCGCGGCCGCGGCAAGGGCTTCGACCGCGGCAACGTGGTGAACGTGCTCGACGTCCTCGCCGGCCGGGCCGCGGTGGGCGAACGCGTCGTGGTCTGGGGCAACCGCAAGCCCGGCATCGGCGTGGCGCTGCTTCTCGCCAAGCAGGGCAAGAAGGTGACGCTCGTGGGGCGCGACCGCTCCGCTGGTTTCGACGTCAATCCCTCGTTCAAGTGGCGCTACCTGATCTATCTGCGCCAGAACAAGGTCACGGCCTACAACGACTGCGACATCGAGGAGGTGGGCGACGGCGAGGTCCTGGTGCGGACCTACGACGGCTATCGCTTCCCGGTGAAGTGCGACAGCGTGGTCGTCACCGAGCGCGTGGCGAACAACGCCCTCAAGGACGCCGTCCATGCCGAGGGCATCCAGCTCTACGTCATCGGCGACGCGCTCATGCCGCGCAACCTGTCGAGCGCGGTTCACGACGGTCACCGCATCGGCTTGCGGGTCTGACCGGGAGGACTGAGATGTCGTTCGATCCCGAGAAAGAAGTGACCGTGCTCTGGCGCAGCCTGCATGGCGCGCAGGACGAGATCGGTCGCACGTACTACCGCTGGCGCAAGGCGGCCCTCGAGCTGGCCGGGCCGGGAGTGAGCACGCTGCAGGCCGGCTTGAAGGCGGCCGAGGTCATCGGCGAGGAGATCGGCCGCGGCCTGCTGCCGCGTCTCAACTGGCTGAAGGGGGAGGAGGCGTGGCTCGCGAGCCTGGCCGGCGCGATCGCCGCCAACTGGACGAACCAGGGGGCGCTGGTCAAGGTGGAGCCAGGGAAGAGCGGCGCCGAGGCGCAGATCTGCTGGACGCGCTGCCCCTGGCCGACCTTCGCCAAGGAGTACGGCGCGCCGATGGAGGAGGACGTGCAGTGCTGCGACCACATCCTGCAGACGCTGCTGCGCGACGTGAACCTCTTCTTCAACGTCGAGTACAGGATCGAGACGCAGAAGGCCATTCCGCGCGGCCAGGGCGCGTGCGTGCGGCGGCTCTACAAGGCGGAAAAGCGGGAGGCGTGACATGGCGGCGCAAGTCGATCCCAAGAAGTGCACCATGTGCGGCGGCACGGTCCAACCCCTGTGCGTCGAGGTTTGCCCGGACTCGGCGATCCGCGTGCAGGACGGCCGCGTCGTGGTGACCGAGTTCCTGTGCGAGGACTGCAACGAATGCGGCCAGGTCTGCCCGGACCGGGCGATCCAGGTGCCCCTCGAGAAGGTGTCGTTCTGAAGGACGGCGCGCGCCGCGGCGGGCCGGAGGGTGGCATGAAGGTCAACAAGATCGACCACATCTGCATCGCGGTGAAGGACCTGGAGCAGGCGCGCAAGGTCTGGGAGCCGGTGCTCGGCAAGGACGGCCCGGACGACGCCTACGTTGACGAGCCTGAGAAGATCAAGGTGGCGCGCTACTGGGTGGGGGAGGTCGGCTTCGAGCTGATGGAGTCCACGTCCCCGGACGGCGACGTGGCCAAGTTCATCGAGAAGCGCGGCGAGGGGATCATGCTGGTGAGCTTCAACGTGGACGACACGCGCGCGGCGCTTGGCGAGCTTGAGAGCAAGGGCTACCCGTTCATCGGCGGCGCGCGCCCCTTCCGCGATTGCGAGTTTGCTTTCGTCCACCCGCGCAAGATGAGCGGCGTGTTGCTCGAGCTGATCGACTACAAGTGGGACGAGCTGAAGAAGCGGTGACCAGGAACCGCCAGGGCATCGAGGTCTACCTCGTCTACGTGGACGAGGGGCGCTGCGACGGCTGTGGGGAATGCCGCGTCCTCTGCCCGGCGGACGTCTTCTCCGTCTTCCACAAGGCGGTCGCGGTCCAGCCGGAGAACTGCCTCGGCTGCCGCACCTGCGAGGCGGTGTGCCGGTCGGGGGCGATCGTCGTCACCGAGATCTGAGGGGGCGCCCTTCACAGGCAGGTCCAGGAGCAGCAGGGAATGCCGTGCAGCAGCAGGGAGCGGCTGCCGCCGTAGAACAGGGCCGCCGGTCCCTTGGGCCGCCCGGCCAGCTCGAGCCAGCGCCGGAGCCCGGAGAGGAAGTCGCTGGCGATCGTCTGGCCCGACTTGATCTCCACCGGGATCAGATCCCGCCCCTCCTCGATGAGCACGTCCACCTCGTGGCCGGTGGAGTCGCGCCAGAAGAAGAGGCGCGGCTCCTCGCCACGGTGCAGGTAGTTCTTCAACAGCTCCGAGATGACCAGGCTCGCGAAGATGGAGCCGCGGGAGGAATGCTGGTGCAGCTCGGCCGGCGAACGGATCCCCAGCAGGTAGCAGAGCAGCCCCGTGTCCAGGAAGTACAGCTTCGGGCTCCTGATGAGCCTCTTGCGGAAGTTCTGGTGGTGGGGACGGAGGAGGAAGACCAGGAAGCTCGCCTCGAGCACCGAGAGCCACCGCCTGGCCGTGGTGTGCGTCACGCCGCAGTCGCTCGCCAGCGCGGACAGGTTGAGGAGCTGCCCGTTCCTGCCGGCGCACAGGCCGGTGAAACGGTGGAGGGCTTCCAGGTCCCCCACGTTGACGATCGCCCGCACGTCGCGCTCGACGTAGGTCCTGAAGTAGTCGCGCAGCCAGTGCGCGGGGTCCAGGCCCTTGTCGTGGATCCGCGGATAGAACCCGCGGAACAGCACCTCCATCAGATCCGGCGCGCCGCTCCGGCCGGCCGCGGGCAGCCTCCTGCCTAGACGGCGAAGCTGGAGGGGCGCGCGCCGCTCGAGTTCGCTCAGCGAGAACGGCAGCAGGTGCAGGATCGCGCAGCGGCCTGCCAGGCTCTGGGAGATTCCCGCCAGCAGGAGGAACTCCCGGGATCCCGTCAGGATGAAGCGGCCGGGCACGTCCTCGCTGTCGACGATGGTCTGGATGTAGGAGAGGAGCTCCGGGGCGCGCTGCACCTCATCGAGGATCACCTTGCCGCGGAACTGGCCGAGAAAGCCGCGGGGGTCTTCCAGGGCGTAGGAGCGCTGGTCGGCGTCCTCGAGCGACGCGTAGGCGTGCCGTGGGAAGGCTGTCCTGGCGAGCGTCGTCTTCCCGGACTGGCGCGGGCCCGTGAGCGTGACGACGGGCATCCGCCGCGCGGCCTTCCGCAGCACGGGTTGCAGGGTGCGTGCGAACATGGGGGAAACCGTAGCCCGTGCAGATTGAACTTTCAGTATTCAATTTGTACGAAGAGCGGGAATCGGCAGGCTGCCCGGCCGGCTGACGCGCCGCGGCAATGCTCGCGAGCTACCGCTTCTCGCCCTCGGCCGGACCGTCACCCTGCGGCGTCGGGGTCGCGGCGCCAAACAGCTCGTCGGCCTTCCGGCGCAGCCACGTGGCCGAGTCGACGATTCCGCCGTCCGGCAGGCGGACCTGGTAGGGACTGCCGGTCGTGGACGACCGTGACCCGACCTCCTCGATGAAGCGCTCGATGCTCGGAGGTCCCGACTGCATCGACTGCATCTTGTCGCGCAGGTGGGCGGCCGCGTCTTTACCGGTGTATTCCTGGCCTTCACGCAAGAAGGTCAGGTCCGAGGCCTCGAGGCATTCGAGCAGTCGCACGATCCTCGACGTCTCCCACGCCTCCGGGGTCGAGAGCGACAGGACCGCGAAGTCCTCGCCCATGAGGAGATTGCACAGACGCTCGACGCCGAGCACGTATCGAGCCTCCGGCAGGTCGATGGGCAGGCTGTCCCACTCGCGCAGCGAGGCCGCGGCGACGGGCCGTTCACTCTCCCCGGCAGAGAGCGACGTCATCACCTGCCCGCCGGTGACGTCGTCCAGCTCCACCCGCAGGTACCCCCGCGAGCCGGGGACCTCCGTTGACTGACGCTGGTGGAGACTGAAGGAGCATGAGCCGTCCTTCAGCGACAGGCGGCCGGGGATGGCGCGGAGCGACGTCAGGCAGCTCTCTCTTCGATGGCAGCAGGCGAACAGCAGGCTGAGCACCTTTGCTTCGTCCCACGCCTTTCGCAGCTCCGGCGTCACTTCCAAGGTCAGCAGCGTCGAGGTGGTTGCAGGGCTGAAGGGCCAGCTCTCGGTCCCAGCCCTGGCGCAGGCCGTCGCGTCGAGGCAGCGCTCGTCGACGTCGAACTCAAGGCGCGCCACGTCCCCGGGATAGCACCAGACGGAGTCGGCGGGCAGATCGGTCCGGGGCTGGTCCACCCGCACCACCCGGAGCTCCGGCCGGGCGCGGCAATAGCCGTAGCGGAGCGCGTAGCGGACCGGAACGGACGCGATCCGCTGGCCGTCCTCCGTCTCGGCGAAGACCTGGAACTGGCTGCCCTCCTTCGATCCCCTGAGGGCGTTCATGACCTCGTCCTGACCCAGGTTGATCTGGTACTCGCCGTCCTTCACCCGCGTCAGGATGACCCGAATCGAGGACTGCTCGCTCGGAGCCAGCCAGACGTCGCGCACCGGCCCGCCGTCCACGTGGGCCGTCAGCAACTGGTTCTGTCCCGCCGGGAGCGGCAGCGACAGAAGCTCGGGAACGCCGCTCAGGCGAATCGTGACCTCCGCTTCGGCGACTCCCGCGAGGCACGTCCAGGGCAAGAGGGCGACGATGAGACTCCCCAAGGGGCGACAAGATGGGAACATGACAGACTCCTCTTCTGGTCGGGTGCCCGGATCCCCAGTCTACACGAATCCGCTCAGAACTCCTCGGCGGCCTGCGCCTCCGCCTTCCGCTCGAATGTGGCCCCTTCTCCGGCGAGAGTCGTGACGGCGTCCTGGTTCAGCAGCATCCGCGCCGCCTCATCGTTCTTCAGGAAGGCATCCCACCACGCCGTGGTCACGGCCTGCACGCAGGCGAGTTGGCCGGCGTCGTCGCGGTGCCCGAGGAGGCGCCCCGCTCCCGAGATGCCGCCGAGACCGTGGTCCGCGCCCTCGAGCCACAGGAGGCAGCGCTCGCCCGGGGGCGACAGCTCGAAGGCCTGGCGCCGCCACGCGGGCAGCCGCCCGTCGCGCGGGGACGCATCGCGTGAACCGGTCACGAACAAGGTGGGCCGCGTGATCCCGGCGAAGGACGTGGCGTCCAGGCCGTTGCCCGGCCCCTGCGGGCTGAGCACGAGAAACGCAATCGGCCGCGGATCGGACAGGTCCAGGCGCTTGCGGAGGAGCGGCACCTTCAACGTGGCCCCGGCCACGAGAATCGTGGTGTGCGCGCCGAAGGAGTGGCCGCCCACGCCGATGCGCTCGCGGTCGATGCGTCCAGCCAGCTCCTCGACCAGATCCGGCAGGGTCTCCAGCAGGTCGAGGACGAAGGCCACGTCCTCGACCCGGTCGCGCCAGCTCGAGGCCTCGGCCGGGTCCCGGACGCGCCGGCCGATCGGGCCGCCGAGGGCGCGCTCGGCAGGACTCTCCAGCTCGAGCGAGTCGAGGTGCGTGGGCTGGAGAACCACGAAGCCGTGGCTTGCCCAGTGCTCGACGAGCGGCGCGTACCCCTTCCTCGAGCCAAACATGCCGTGGGAGAAGACGATGACCGGGCACTTGTCCTGGCCCTCGGGCCAGGTGGCGCGCAGCAGCAGCTCCTTCTCCCGCGCCTGGTCCACGACCGAGAAGTCGCGGCACGTCACCTCGGCAGGGCCGGGACGGGCGCGTTCGGCCAGCCCGGTGTCGTCACCCGCCAACAAGACGGCAAGGACAAGCGCTTCGGTCAGCATGGACGAGTCTCCGGCTTCGTGCCTGGCGGAAAGAAACAGCCCAGA
The DNA here is from genome assembly GCA_016213895.1 of Planctomycetota bacterium. Lineage (GTDB taxonomy): Bacteria > Planctomycetota > B15-G4 > B15-G4 > JADJEK01 > JACQZJ01. Next base: position 17,943 of record JACQZJ010000086.1, read on the forward strand.
GCCGCGCCGGTGACGCGCCAATGCGGAAGAAGGGCGCCGCGGCCCGGCCCTCGGGCCGCCGCTCCTGTATCGTGCGGCCGCCATGTGGCCGCTCGACTCGATGACCGCGTCCTGCGAGGAGAGGCGCGCGCGGGCACAGGCCGTGCTGCGCGAGCGGGGTGCGGCTCTGCGCGCTCGGGAAGAGGTGCGGCGCGGCCTGGCGCGCGTGCGGAGACTCGGCCGCGGCCTCGAGGCGCGGATGCGCGGGCTTGGGCTCGACCGGCTGTGCGTGCGCTGCGGACTGGGGCCGCGCGGCGGCTGCTGCGCGCGCGAGATGGAGAACGAGGGGGACTCGCTGCTGCTCGTCGCGAACCTGCTGCTCGGCGCGGACGTCGGCGCGCAACGGGGAGAGGACAGCGAGTGCTCCTTCCTCGGTGCGCGTGGCTGCGCGCTGCGCCAGAAGCCGATCTTCTGCCTGAACTATCTGTGCGCGGGGATGACCGGGGCTCTTTCCGAGGCGGATCTCGCCGCCCTGCGCTCCGAGACCGCGCGCTGCCTCGAGGCGTACCTGACCCTGGAGGGGATGCTGGCCGGTCAGCTCGCGGCCTCGCGCGCGTAAGCCGGGAGCGTACGCAGGCGCGGGTCCTCGAGCGCGCCGCCGACCGTGAAGTGGTAGAGGGTCTGAAAGCCGCGGTCGCGGATGCCAGCGAGCTGGTGCAGGGCGTCGTCGAAGAAGCAGCCGATGCCGGTGCCGCGCAGGCCGGCCGCCTCGGCCTCGAGGTAGAGCGCCTGGCCGAGCACCCCGGCCTCCCAGTACAGGGCGCGATAGAACCACGCGCCCGCCTCGCGGATGCGCGGCTCGAACTCGGCGAGCATGGCCACGGCGAAGGCGCCGTCCGCGGCGATGTCCTGGTGGCAGGAGAGGGAGCGCGCCGCGTCCCGCAGGTCGCCGCTGGCCAGGCGGAAGAGGGGCAGGGCGCGCGTCTCGCCGGCCGCCCGCTCCCACGCGAAATCGCGGGACAAGGCGGCCCGCAGCGACGCCTCCGCGCCCGCCTCGCGCACGAGCAGGTAGAGGCCCGGGTCCAGGCCGACCACGCGGTGGACGAAGAGCAGCGCATGCACGGCGGGCCGCCAGGGCAGGGCCCCACACGGGACCGCTCCCGCGGCCGGCAGCAGGCGGTGGAGGATGCGTGCGAATGCCCCGCGCGCGAGAGTGCTCTGTCCGTCCATCTGCACGGCGCTGCGGCGCGTGCGGAAGACGCGGCGCGCGGCCGCGTTGCTGCCGGCCGGGCTGGCGCACGTCTCTTCTGGCGGGACCCAGGGCGCTGCCTCGTCCTCCCGCGGCTCGGCGCGGCATGCCTCCGCCACCTCTTCGATGACCGGCCACGGATGATGGCCGGAGCTCAGGGGGTTCGGCGTCCCCGGAAGGTCCTCGTTCACGAGCCCCTTTCTCCAGGCCGCCGCGGGCCGCCACGAGTCCGCGCACGCGGCTGCGCCCTTCCCGGCCGCCGGCATCACCGCCAGCAGGCAGTCAGGGTGCTCGGCCTCGACGCCGTTCTGCTCGCTCACGCGCAGCAGTTCGGACGTCTCCCGCTCCGACAGCGCCGAGACCAGCCGCACGGTCCAGCCGAGCGGCGCCGCGGCGAAGGAGAGGGCGGCGATGGCGTGGCCGGCGTCGAGCTGGCAATAGCGGTAGGCGCGCTCGCCGTACTTCCACGCCTCGCGCCAGTGGATCGAGGTCAGGGCCACGAGGAAGGAGCCCGCGGGCAGTCCGGAGAGGAAGCGCGCCCACGCCGCGGCGTGGAACGTGCGGCGCAGCTCGAGCCCGTGGTGCAAGGGTGAGTAGTGATAGAGCGCCGGCTCCTCTGCCAGCCCGGCCGCCGCGCCGCAGAGCAAGTACGCCTCGGTGGGATGGAGGTTGCCGCTCGACGGGTTGCAGCGCAGCGCCCAGCGGCTGTCCTGCAGCTCCTTCCACGCCGAGATGGCGAAGGAGTCGTAGAAGAGCTGTCCGAGCGAGCGCGCGTCGAGCGGGGCGGGAGCGGGCCGGGCCGCGGCGCCGAGCGCGTCGAGCGCGGGCTGGTCGCCGGGCTCCACCTCGGGCAGTGCCAGGAACGGGGCGCCGGCGAAGCCGCGGAAGGGATCGGGCTGGGTCTGCCAATCCAGGTAGCCGAGCGAGCGGGCGGGCCGCTCCACGCGGTGCTTGGTGCGCTCGTGGTAGGAGAGCGCGACTCCGGCCGGGGACTTCATGGCGTGCTGGATAGCGCGCTTCCGCGGCCCGAGCTGCGTCCCTTGCGGGGTTTCCGGGCGTGCAGTATGTTCCAGACCATGAGAATCGGCCTTCCGCCGCCGCTCTCCGAGGCGCGCTTGTGAGTGATGCGATCCTGGTCATCGGCGCGGGAGTCGCCGGCATCAACTGCGCCCTCAACGCCGCCCGCTACGGCATGAAGGTCTTCCTGGTCGACGACACGCCGAGCATCGGCGGCATGATGGCGCGTCTCGACAAGACCTTCCCGACCAACGACTGCTCCATCTGCATCGAGGCGCCGCAGATGTACGAGGTGGACAACCACCCGAACATCGAGGTGCTGACCAACACCAGCGTCAAGAAGGTCAGGGGGGCCGCCGGGGAGTTCGAAGTCAAGCTCGCCACCCAGCCGCGCTACGTGGACGAGGAAGCATGCACCGCGTGCGGCGCCTGCGTCGCCGCCTGCCCGGTGTCCGTGCCGGACGAGCTGGACGGCAAGGTCGGCGGCACGCGCAAACTCATCTCCATACCCTTCCCTCAGGCCGTGCCCAACGTGATGGCCGTCGACACGGCCTGCCGCCAGGGCAAGATGCGCGAGCACGGCGCCTGCGTCGGCGGCTGCGCGGTCGACTGCAGCCAGTGCCGCGAGTGTCCGATCGCGCTCTGCGTCCAGGCCTGCCGCAAGGAAGGGAAGGACGCGATCCGACTGTGGCAGGGGCCGGCGAGCAGGAGCGTCGCGGTGCGCGGCATCGTCGTCGCCACGGGCATCCGCGACGCCCGCCCGCCCGCGGGCCTCTACGGCTACGGCGTGCACCAGAACGTCATCACCTACACCCAGTTCGAGCGGCTCATGAACGCCGGCGGGCCGACCGCGGGCCGCATCGTCCGTCCCTCGGACGGCGCGCACGCGCACCGCATCGCCTGGATCCAGTGCGCCGGCCGCGGCCTCGCGAACGGCGTGCCCTACTGCTCGAAGGTGTGCTGCATGGTGGCGGCCAAGCAGGCGATCATCACCAAGGAGCACGACTCCGCGGTCGAGACGCTCGTCTTCCACAACGAGCTGAAGGCGTACGGCAAGGGCTTCTGGGACTTCCAGCGCAAGGCGCGCCAGCTCGGCACGCGCTACGTGCGCGCGCGCCCCTACGACGTGGTCGAACACCCCGCCACCCGGAACCTGACCATCCGCTGCGAGGACATCGAAAGCGGGCGGCTCCTGAGCGAGGAGGTCGAGCTGCTGGTCCTCTCCACCGGCCTGGCGCCGAGCGACCGCAACGAGAAGCTGGCGCGCCTGCTCGGCATCGACCTCGATGAGCACGGCTTCTTCAAGGAGAGGGACGCGCTGCTCGCCCCGCTCGAGACCAACGTGCCGGGCATCTTCCTGTGCGGCGGAGCCACCGGGCCGATCGATATCTCCGAGTCGGTGGTCCAGGCCAGCGCCGCCGCGCTCAAGGCGATCCTTTCGGGCCGGGCGGGGCAGGCGGAGAGCGCGCCATGAGCCCGGACGTGCGCATCGGCGTCTTCGTCTGCGACTGCGGCTCCAACATCGCTTCGATCGTGGACGTGCCGGCCGTGGTCGAGTACGCCCGCGGCCTGCCCGGCGTCGCCTTCGCCGAGGAGGGGCGCTGGTCCTGCTCGGTCGACTACCTGGCGCGCCTGAAGGAGGCGATCCGCGCGCACGGCCTGAACCGCGTGGTCATCGCCTCGTGCACGCCGCGCACGCACGAGCCGCTCTTCAAGGCATCGGTGCGCGAGGCCGGGCTCAACCCCTACCTGCTCGAGTTCGTCAGCATCCGCGAGCAGGTCTCCTGGGTGCACCGCGGCGCGCCCGCGGCCGCGACCAAGAAGGCCCGGGACCTGGTGAAGATGGGCGTGGCCAAGGCGGCCCTGCTCGAGGAAGGCCAGGAGATCCGCCTGGCGGTCAAGCAGGACTGCCTGGTGATCGGCGGCGGCGCGGCCGGGATGACGGCCGCCCTGCACGTGGCCGACCAGGGCTTCCACGCGCTGCTGGTCGAGAAGGAGCCGCGCCTGGGCGGCCTCTTGAACCGCGTGGCGGCGGTGGCGCACGACGGGCGCTCCCTGCCGGCCGCCGAGATCGCGGCCGCTCTGGCGCGTCGCGTCGCGGCGCACGCGCGCGTCACGGTGCGCACCGGCGCGCAGATCGACGCGGTGGCGGGCTACATCGGCAACTACCAGGTCACGCTGCGGCCGGCGGGCGATCCCGCGGGCGCGCGCGAGACCTTCGACGCCTCCACCATCATCGTCGCCACGGGCATGCGCGAGATCGCGCCCGCGGGCTCCTACGGCTACGGCGCGGACGCGCGCGTCGTGACCCAGCTCGAGCTCGAGGAACTGCTGCGGCGCGGCGCCGCGCCGCGCTGCGGCGACGCGGTCATGATCCTGTGCGTCGACTCGAAGAACGAGCAGCGCGGCTGCTGCGCCATCGGCTGCCACGTCGCGGTCAAGAACGCACGCGCCCTGCGCGAGCAGGGCGCGGCGGAACGCGTGCACGTGCTCTACCGCGACCTGAGCATGCTCAAGGGCGAGCACCGCGAACTCGAGGCGGCGAAGCAGGCGGGCGTGCGCTTCCTGCGCTTCCCGGATGAGCGCTATCCCGTGCTCGAGGAGCGCGCCGGGAAGCTGGTGGTGCGGGTGCATGACCTGCTCCTCGGCCGCGAGCTGGAGCTGCCCGCCGACCTGCTCGTGCTCACCCCGCCCTTCGGCGGCGACGAAACGGTGCAGGAGATCAAGGGGCTGCTCAAGGTGTCGGCCAGCGCCGACGGCTTCTTCCAGGAGGCGCACGTCAAGCTCGGCCCGCTCGACTTCCCCTCGGAAGGCATCTCCCTGTGCGGCTGCGCGCGCGGCCCGAGGTCCCTGAAGGAGAGCTGCGAGGAGGGCCTCGGCGCGGCCATGCGCGTTTCCATCCCCATGAAGCGCGGCTACGTCGAGGCCGCGGGAATCGTCGCCGACATCGACCTGAGCGAGTGCGAACACTGCGGCCAGTGCGCGCGCAAGTGCCCCTACGGCGCGATCCGGCTCGACGAGGAGAAGACGCCGGCCGTGCTCAAGGCGCTGTGCAAGGGCTGCGGCCTGTGCGCGGCGGACTGCCCGACGAGCAGCATCAGCATCGTGCACTACTCCGACGCGCAGCTCCTCGCCCAGGTGGAGGCGGCGCTCGAGGAGGACGCCGGACGGAAGATCCTCGGCTTCGTGTGCCACTGGTGCGCGCTCGGCGGCGTGGACATGGCGGGCGTGAGCCGCCTGCAGTACCCGCCGCACGCGCGCCTCATCCGCGTGATGTGCTCGGCGCGCGTGCCGATCAAGCTCATCGAGCGCGCCTACGAGCTGGGCGCGGGCGGCGTCCTGGTTGCGGGCTGCGAGTTCCCCACCTGCCACTACATCACCGGCAACTACGCCTGCGAGAAGCGCATGCAGCGCGCGCAGAAGCAGCTCGCCAAGAAGGGCTACGACCCGGAGAAGCTGTGGAACATCTGGTGCTCGGCGGCCGACGGGCCGAAGTTCGCGAAGGCCATGCGCGACATGGTGGAACGGCTCGGGCTGGCGCGAGAGGTGACCGCGGATGGACGCTGACCTGGCCGCCGCGCGCGTCCTCGCGGATGCGAAGACCTTGCGCCGCTGCGAGCAGTGCGGCTGCTGCAGCTCGGCCTGCCCGCTGACCGGCCGGGACGGCTTCAACGTGCGGCGCGTGCTGCGGCACGTGGAGCTGGGTCTGGCCACGGAGGCCGCCGCCACCCTGCAGCCGTGGCAGTGCGCCACCTGCGTGCGCTGCGAGACCGCCTGCCCGAACGGCGTGCAGATCGTTGACGTCGTGCGCGCGCTGCGCGCTCTGTCGCCGGCGGAGCGCGTGCCGCAGGGCCCTCCGCCGTGCGTGCGAGCCTGCCCGGGCGGCATCGACGTGCCGGGCTACCTGCGGCTCATCGCGCGGGGCGATGCACGCGCGGCGCACCAGCTCATCCTCGAGAGCGTGCCCTTTCCCGGCATCCTCGGCCGCGTGTGCACCCATCCATGCGAAAGCGCCTGCCGGCGCGGCGAGGTGAACGAGCCCATCGCCATCTGCGCGCTCAAGCGCTACGCCGCGGACCGGGCGGCGGAGGCCCTCGCCGAGCCGCCGGCGGCGCCGGCGGCGCCGAGCGGCAGGAGGGCGGCGGTGATCGGTGCGGGTCCGGCCGGGCTCACGGCCGCCCACTATTTGAGGAAGAAGGGCCACGCGGTCACGATCTTCGAGGCTGCGGAGAAGCCCGGCGGCATGATGCGCCACGGCATCCCGCGCTACCGCCTGCCCGAGGACGTGCTGAACCGGGAGATCGCGCGCGTCCTGGAGGCGGGGATCGAGCTCAAGACGGGCGTGCGCCTCGGCCGGGATCTCGACCTGGAGCAGTTGAAGCGGGAAGGATACGAGGCGGTCTTCCTGGCGCTCGGACTGCAGCAGGGCAGGAGGATCGACCTCGAGGGTGCAGGCCTCGCGGGCGTGTCATGGGGGCTCGACTTCCTGCGCGCCGCGGCCGCGGGGCAGCAGACCGCCGTGGCGGAGCGCGTGCTCGTCATCGGCGGCGGGGACGTGGCGGTGGACGCGGCCCTGACGGCGCTGCGGCTCGGCGCGAGCGAGGTCATCATGGCCTGCCTGGAGAAGCGGGAGGAGATGCCCGCCCATCCCTGGGAGGTCGAGCAGGCCCTGGAGGAGGGCGTGCGCCTGATGACTTCCTTCGGTCCGGCGCGCGTCCTCGGCGAAGGCGGCCGGGTGAGCGGCATCGAGCTGGTGCGCTGCCTCTCGGTCTTCGACGATGAGGGGCGCTTCTCTCCCCGCTGCGGCGATGAGAGGGAATGCGTGGCTGCCGGCGAGGTCATCCTCGCCATCGGCCAGGCTTCCGATCTCTCCTTCCTCGCGCAGGGCTCCGGCCCGACCATCGCGGGCGGCCTCGTCGCCGCCGACCCGGAGACCTGTCAGACCGGCGTTCCCGGGCTGTTCGCGGGCGGCGAGATCGCCACTGGTCCGGGCGCCCTGATCGACGCCATCGCCCAGGGCAAGAGGGCGGCCGCGGCCATCGACCGCTATCTCGGCGGCGATGGAGCGCTCGGGCGCGTTCCCGAGAGGAGCGCCGCGGACGGCTACGACGGCGGGCGCGAGCGGGGGTTCGCCGACTTGAAGCGCGCCGAGCTGCCGGTCCTGCCGCTCGCGGTGCGGCGGCCGGGCTTCGCCGAGGTGTCCCTCTGTCTCGGCGCCGAGGCGGCAGAAGGCGAGGCGCGCAGGTGCCTGCAGTGCGACCTCGAGCAGGAGGCGGCGGGCCGCGCGCGGGTCCGGCCATGACGGCTGACTACTACGCGCGGAGCCTCTCGGCGCAGCGGCTCGTGCGCTGCTACGAGGCCGCGCCGCCGCGCGTGCGCCGCTACCTGGAGGCGGAGATCGGCCACGTCCTGGAACGGATCGCTCCGAACGCAACGGTCCTCGATCTCGGCTGCGGGTACGGCCGGGTCCTCGACCTGCTGGCGCAGCGCGCGCGCTTCGCCGCGGGAGTGGACACCTCGGCCGATTCTCTCGCCCTGGCGCGCGCGCGCCTCGGCGCGCGGCGGAACTGCGCGCTGCTTCACATGGACGCCGCGGCCCTCGCCTTCCGCGACGAGTCGTTCGACGTCGTGGTGTGCATTCAGAACGGGATCTCCGCCTTCGGCCGGGACCGGCGCCAGCTCTTCGCCGAGGCGCTACGCGTCACGCGCAGCGGCGGGCGCGTCCTCTTCTCGAGCTACGCGGCGTGCTTCTGGGAGGCGCGCATGGAGTGGTTCCGCGCGCAGTCCGCCCTCGGCCTGATCGGCGAGATCGACGAGGAAGCGACGCGCGACGGCGTGATCGTGTGCAAGGACGGCTTCCGCGCCAGCACCGTGGGCGCGGCCGAGTTCCGCGGCCTGGCGGCGGGCCTGCCCGCGCGCTGCGAGGTGCGCGAGGTGGACGCCTCGAGCATCTTCTGCGAGCTGGTCAAGTAGCTGGACCAGGCGCGCGGCGATTCGCTCCTGCCGCGTGCACTTCCGCGCCGCGGTCGCTACTACTGGCTCGAGGGCGCGTCCCGCGCGGGCCCGCCCCCGGGAGGTGCCTCTGCCGTGAACCGCGTTACCACGCTCCTCATCGCCATCCTGCTCGGCCTGCTCATCGGCGGCTACCTTCTGCCCAGGTGGAACGCTTGGCGGGCGCCGGTCGACGCCGCGCCGCGGCCGGTCACGCCGCGCGGCGACCTGGCGGAGAGCGAGGCGAGCACCATCGAGCTGTTCCGCGAGGCCGGGCCATCCGTGGTCTACATCACGACCCTGGTGCGGCGCAGCACCAGCCTGTGGTTCGGCGCGACCAAGGACGTGGCGGCCGGCGAGGGCTCGGGGATCATCTGGGACGGCGCCGGCCACATCCTGACCAACTTCCACGTCGTGCTCCCGAACGGCGAGCAGGCCACGGGAGCGAAGGTCACCTTGTACGACAAGAGCACCTACGACGCGGTGTTCGTCGGCGCCTCCGCGGACCACGACCTCGCCGTGCTGAGGATCGACGCGCCGCGCGAGAAGCTCAAGCCGGTCGCGATCGGCACCAGCCGGGACCTGCTGGTCGGCCAGAGCGTGTTCGCCATCGGCAACCCCTTCGGCTGGGACCAGACGCTGACCACGGGCGTGGTCTCGGCCACCGGGCGCATGATCACGAGCATCAGCGGCCGTGAGATCAAGGACGTCATCCAGACGGACGCGGCCATCAACCCGGGCAACTCGGGCGGGCCGCTGCTCGACAGCGCCGGCCGGCTGATCGGGGTGAACACCGCGATCGACAGCCCTTCCGGGTCGAGCGCGGGCATCGGCTTCGCCGTGCCCGTGGACACGGTCAACCAGGTGGTACCGCAACTTATCGCCAACGGCCGCATCGTCCGGCCGCAGCTCGGGATCGAGGTGAACGAGCACAAGGCGGGCGACCTCGTCAAGCTGAAGGCGCGCCGCGGCAAGCAGCAGATCCTGTGCAGCGTCGAGCTGCAGGCGCCCTCGTTTTGAGATTCCCCTACGTTAGTTGCTGTTCTCCTCCGCGTCCGCGGCCGGACGCGCGCTCTTCTCGAAGCGCTCGAGCTGTGCCGCGAGCTGCGCCCTCTCCTTGGTGATCTCCGGGCCCAGGATCTCGATGGCCCGGCGCTGCGTCTGGATCGCGTCGGCGACCCGGCCGTTCTGGAACTGGGCCAGGGCGAGCGTGTCGAGGATCTGTGGGATGCGCCCCTCGGTCAGGGCGTTCGCCCGCGTCGCGAGCAGGAGCGCCCGGGAGCTGGCGTCCGCGCCGGCATTGGCGGCGGTGAGCAGCTCGTAGGCGAGGTTGTTCATGCCCGAGACCAGCTCCTCAGCGGAGAAGGCGAGCAGGGCGGTGCCGCGGAGAGGGCCGAAGCGCACCTCGAGGGCGAAGCGGTCGATCTCCTCGTGCGCCAGGAAGGCGATTGCGAGCTGCGGCACGTGGCTCGCGCCGCCGGCCGCGGGCTCGAGCGGAACGTGCACGCTGCGCGCCGCCCCCTCGAGCAGCAGCGTGCAGCGGCCGTCGGACTCGATCCAGAGCGCGACCCGGTAGCTCCCTTCCTCGATGAGACGTCCCGCGATGGTGCACGCGCACGAGGCGGTGAGCGTCCCGAGGTCGGAGAGATGCAGTCGGTTCAAGGCGGCGCGGATCTCCGCGTCGGCCACGGTCTTGCCGTACTCCTCCGTTGACATGCGCGGCGAACGGATCTCGAAGCGCAGCGCCTCGCTGCCCCGCACCGCCAGCGCGGAGACGTAGCTGCGCGCGGGCGGCGGCGCGGCCGGCTCCGCAACCGGCTGCTGCGCCAGCAGGGACAGACCCAGGATCGCGTTCGCGAGCGAGAGCATCACGTCCTCCTCATTGCAGTCCTTTGGCGGGGCGGTTCCGTCCCGCGCCGGGGCGCTTTCCTTATCGGCAGGAGCTGCGCGCGCCTTGAGCGGAGAACAAACTGCTTTTCCTCTCAAGCTCCGCTCGTGAAAGGGACGAATGCGGCCCAGGAAAGGAACCTTCACCTCAGATTCCGCAACCGGGCCGGGTTCGACAGTGCGCGTGGCGATTCGGAGGAGGTCCTCCGCGAACGACCATGGACGCAGCCGCGCCAGAGGCGCGGGCGCCGCTCTCGTTCGCAGGGAACACCGACGACCGCAGGAGTCAGAGTTGTTGCCTTCACAGCAGAGGATGGGAATGAACGCCTGGAACAAGTGGCTTGAGACGAGCGCGGCGCTGGTCGCGCTGGCATGCGTCCTGGGTGCGCCGTCGTTCGCCGCCGAGGTGACGAGCGCCGACATCAAGAACGGGACGATCAAGAACATCGACATCAAGACCGGGACGATCAAGGCGGCCAAGGTCGCGGCCGACACCCTGACTGCTGCGGAGATCGCGGCGGACGCGATCACCGCGAGCGAGCTGGCGGACGGAGCGGTGGACACCGCGGCCATCCAGGACGGCGCGGTGACCGGTGCGAAGATCGCCGCGGGCGCGATCGACGGCGCCAAAGTCGCGGCCAACACGCTGACGGCAGCCACGCTGGCCGAGGATGCGATCACCGCGAGCGAGCTGGCGGACGGAGCGGTGGACACGGCGGCCATCCAGGACGGCGCCGTGACCAGCGCGAAGATCCTGAACGGCGCGGTGACCGGCGCGGACGTGGCCGACGGGAGCCTGGGCGATGCCCAGGTCACGGACGACGCGCTCACGGCAGCGGCGCTGGCGGTTGAAGCGGCGGGCGCCTCGGAGCTGGCGGACAACGCGGTGGACACGGCGGCGATCCAGGCGGGCGCGGTGACGAGCGCCAAGCTCGCGGCGGACACGTTCACCGATGCGAACGTCACGGATGACGCCTTGACGGCGGGATCGCTGGCGCCGGACGCGGTGGGCGCCTCCGAGCTTGCCGACGACGCGGTGGACGCGGCGGCGATCCAGTCCGGCGCGGTGACCGCGGCCAAGGTCGCGGCCGACGCGCTCGGCGACGGCCAGGTGACGAACGACGCGCTCACGGCGGCGTCGCTGGCGGCGGACTCGGTCACGGCATCCGAGCTGGCGGACGGCGCGGTGGACACGGCCTCGATCGCGGCGGGCGCGGTGACGGCGGCGAAGGTCGCGGCCGACTCCTTGGGGGACGGCCAGGTGGTGAACGACGGGCTCACGGCGGCATCGCTGGCAACCGGAGCCGTCGGCGCGGCGGAGCTGGCGGACAACGCGGTGGACACGGCCTCCATCCAGGACGGAGCGGTCACGGGCGCGAAGATCGGAGCCGATTCGCTGGGCGACGGCCAGGTGACGGACAACGCGCTCACGGCCGCGTCGCTGGCGACCGGCGCGGTGGGTGCGTCCGAGCTGGCGGACAACGCGGTGGACGCGGCCTCCATCCAGGATGGCGTGGTCACGGCCGGGAAGATCGCGGCTGATGCGCTTGGCGACGGGCAGGTGGCGGACGACGGGCTCACGGCCGCGTCGCTGGCGCCGAACTCGGTGGCCGCCTCCGAGCTGGCGGACAACGCGGTGGACACGGACGCCATCCAGGACGGCGTGGTCTCGGCGGCGAAGATCGCGGCCGATGCGCTCGGCGACGGTCAGGTGGTGAACGACGGGCTTACGGCGGCGTCGCTGGCGGCGAACTCGGTGAACGCGTCCGAGCTGGCGGACAACGCGGTGGACACGGCGGCGATCGCGGCCGGCGCGGTGACCGCGGCCAAGGTCGCGGCCAACGTGCTGGGCGACGGCCAGGTGCAAGACGACGGGCTTACGGCGGCGTCGCTTGCCGCGGACTCGGTGGGCGCGTCCGAGCTGGCGGACAACGCGGTGGATACCGCGGCGATCGCGGCGGGCGCGGTGACCGCGGCCAAGCTGGCGGCGGACACGCTCGGCGACGGGAACGTCACGGATGATGCCTTGACGGGGTCGTCGCTTGCTGCGAACTCGGTGGGCGCGTCCGGCGAAGCTGGCGGCGAACACCCTGGGCGACTTGAACGTCACGGATGACGCCCTGACGGCGGCGTCGCTCGCGGCGAACTCGGTGGGCGCGTCCGAGCTGGCGGACAACGCGGTGGACACCGCGGCTCTGCAGGACAGCGCCGTCACGAGCGCCAAGATCAGCAACGGCGCGATCGCTGCGGCCGACGTGGCGGCGGACGTCCTCGGCGACGGCCAGGTGACCGATGACGCGCTGACCGCGGCCTCTCTGGCGGCGGATTCGGTGGGCGCGTCCGAGCTGGCGGATGGCGCGGTCGATGCCGCGGCCATCCAGGACAACGCGGTCACGAGCGCCAAGATCGCGAACGGCGCGGTCGCCGCTGCGGACGTGGCGGCGGACGCCCTCGGCGACGGCCAGGTGACGGATGACGCGCTGACCGCGTCGTCCCTGGCCGCAAACTCGGTGGGGGCCTCCGAGCTGGCGGACAATGCGGTCGACGCGGCGGCCATCCAGGCTGGCGCGGTGACGGGCGTGAAGCTGGCCGCGGACACTCTGACCGACGCGAACGTCACGGATGACGCGCTGACCGCCGCATCCTTGGCGGCGGACGCAGTCGGCGCCTCGGAGCTGGCGGACGACGCGGTGGACACCGCGGCCATCCAGGCCGACGCCGTGACGGCCGCGAAGATCGCCGACGGCACGATCGTGGCAGCCGATCTCGGCGCAGACATCCTCGGCGACAACCAGGTGACGAACGACGCGCTCACGGCGGCGTCGCTCGCCGCGAACTCGGTGGCGGCCTCGGAGCTGGCGGACAGCGCGGTGGACGCTGCCGCCATCCAGGACGGCGCGGTGACGGGAGCGAAGGTCGCGGCCGACGCCCTCGGCGACGGCCACGTGACGGACAACGCGCTCACGGCGGCGTCGCTCGCCGCGGATTCCGTGGGCGCGTCCGAGCTGGCGGACGGCGCAGTGGACACGGCCGCCATCCAGAGCGGCGCCGTGACCACGGCCAAAATCACGGCCGGCACGCTCGTGGCGGCCGACGTGGCGGCGGACACCCTCGGCGACGGCCAGGTGACGGATGACGCCCTGACCGCGTCGTCCCTGGCGGCGAACTCGGTCGGCGCCTCGGAGCTGGCGGACAGTGCCGTGGACACGGCCGCCATCCAGGATGCTGCCGTGACCGGCGCCAAGATTGCGGCCGACACGCTGACCGACGCGAACTTCGCGGCGGACAGCTTGACCGCGGCTACCTTGGCGGCCGACTCGGTGACGTCCTCGGAGCTGGCGGACAACGCGGTGGACACGGCCGCCATCCAGGACAGCGCCGTGACCAGCGCGAAGATCGCGAACGGCACGGTGGCCTCGGCCGACGTGGCGGCGGACGTGATCACGGACGCCCACGTCCAGGACGACGCGCTCACCGCGGCCTCCCTGGCAGCCGACTCGGTGACGGCCTCGGAGCTGGCGGACAACGCGGTGGACACCGCCGCACTGCAGGCGGGCGCCGTGACCGGCGCCAAGCTGGCCAGCCAGTTCATCACCGACGGCTACATCGTGGACGACAGCCTCACCGCCTCCTCACTCGCCGCGAACTCGGTGACTTCCTCGGAGCTGGCGGACAACTCGGTCGACGCCGCCGCCCTGCAGGCGAACGCCGTGACCTCGGCCAAGATCCTCGACGGCAGCGTGGGCTGGGTCGACGTCAACTCGACCGACGCGGGTTGGACCTCGACCGGGTTCACCAACGGCCTGCGCGTGGGCAGCCTCTCCATGGGCGGCACCACCATGCAGGGCGCGGGCTCGGTGCACATGCTCATCGACGACGACAACGACGATCCGGACGGCGGCACGACCGCGACGTTCGAGGTGCGGCACGCGACTGGCACCGGCACCGAGGGCCTGTTCCGCGTCAAGGAGAACGGCGACCTGGACCAGCTCGGCACGGCACTCTCGGGCAGCCAGACCTTCGACATCGCCGAGTACTTCCCCACGAGCCAGATGCTCGAGCCGGGCGAGGTCGTGGTCGCGGTGGACGATCCGTCGGCGCCCGGCACGGTCGTTCGTTCGACCGTGCCGTACCAGGGCGCGGTGGTCGGAGTCGTGACCACGCGGCCCGGGATCATCCTCGGCGGCGCCTTCTCCGACGAGTACTACTTCCCCGATCTCTGCCGCGCCGAGCGCGCGGCGCGCGCTCAAGGCGACGAGGCGGCGGCCGCCGCCCTGCGCCAGCAGATCGCGCTCTCGGTCGAGGGTTTGCCGCGCGTCGCCGTCGCCCTGGCCGGCCGCGTGCCGGTCAAGGCCACGACGGAGAATGGCGCGATCAAGGTGGGCGACCTCCTGACCACGTCGAGCACGCCCGGGCACGCCATGAAGTTCGTGCCGGGAGCCGCGACGGGCGAGGGCGTCGTCGTCGGCAAGGCGCTGCAGTCGCTCGACGCGGGCGCCGGTTCCATCCTCATGCTGGCGTCGAACCTGTGAGGCCGCTGCTGAGCGGACGGCAGGGACGAACCGAAGGAACGGACAGATGAGTACGAACGCAATCACGCGGATCACGGCGTTCCTCGCCGCGCTGTGCTGCTTCCCGGCCATGGCCTCGCTGGCCTCGGCCGGCCAGGTCACCAGCGCGGACATCAAGAACGGCACCATCCAGAATGCCGACTTCATGGATGAGACCCTGGAGCGCACGTCCTTCGAGGCCGACACGCTGACCGCGGCGGAGATCGCCGCGGACGCGATCACGGCCGCGGAGCTGGCGGACGGCGCGGTGGACGCGGCGGCGCTGCAGGACGGCGCGGTGACGACCGCCAAGGTCGCGGGCGGCAGCGTCCCCGAGGCGGCCTTCGCCGCGGACAGCATGGGCGCGGCGCACGTGGCCGCGGACGCGGTCGAGGAAAGCGAGCTGCAGGACGGCGCGGTGGACGCGGCGGCGCTGCAGGACGGCGCGGT
>JACQZJ010000031.1:0-2411 GCA_016213895.1 Planctomycetota bacterium
GGGCAGGGAGCGGCGCTCAGGCCGCAGTTCTGCCCCAGCCAGACCACAGCCGGCGACCAGCGCCAGCCGCACGCGGCCGCGGACTGGGTGGGCAACTTCGTCGTTTCCTGGGAGGACGCGGGCGGCGCCGACTCGGAGGTCAAGGCGCGCCGCTACGACCGCCAGGGCGGCGCCCTGTCCGGCGAGTTCGTGGTGCATGCCCCCGGGAAGACGGGGGATCAGAGCTACCAGAAGTTCGCGCTGTCGCAGAGCGGACAGCGTCTCGTGGCGGTGTGGTTCGACAGCAACAGCGACGCCTACGCGCGGCTCTTCCACCTGCCGATGATCGTTCCCTCGGCTCCCGGCACCCTGGGCACGATCGTGAACCTGGCCCTCGACCTGCCAGGCTCGGGAAGCGGCGACTACCTGCTGCTGGCGGCCCTGTCCACGGCCCCTGCCATCCCGTTGAGCGGCGGCCGCGCGCTCGAACTCTTCCCGGATCCCCTGCTGCTCTACACGCTCACCGTGCCGAACGGCCCGGTCTTCACCGGTCTGGCCGGCCAGCTCGACCCGGCGGGCGCGGCAGGCGCCGCATTCGCCATTCCGGGCGATCCCGGCCTGGCGGGCCTGAGCATCTTTTTCGCCGCGCTGACGTACCGTGGCGGCAGCTTGCTGGACCTGGCGCAGGTGACCGATCCCCTGACCCTGACCCTCCAGTAGGGAGAAGCCGGGCCGCGCGTGCGCTGGCGCATCATGAGCAAGAGGGAGGTGGCGCGATCATGTCGTTCGCATTCCACGCGGCCCTGGCCGTGCTGCTGGCGGCCGTCGTGACCGGCCCGGAGCCCACGCGCGCGGCGGCGCGCCTCAGGGAGCTGGCCGCGTCCCGCCTGCTGGTCATCGCCCACCGCGGCGACAGCGCGGAGTTCCCGGAGAACACTCTTCCGGCCTTCCGCTCGGCCGTGGACATCTCGTCCGAGCTGGTCGAGCTGGACGTGCGGCAGGCGGCCGACGGGGCGCTCTTCTGCTGTCACGACGAAACGCTCGACCGCACCACGGACGCGGAGGAGGCGCTCGGCCGCGCCGCGGTCGGGGCCGCTGCGCTGCGCTTCGACGAGCTGGCCAAGCTGGACGCCGGCGCGTGGAAGCACGAGCGCTTCCGCGGCACGCGCGTGCCCGCCCTGGAGGAAGCGCTCGCCCTCATCTGCCCGCGGGCGCTGGCGCTGCTCGACTGCAAGGACGTGAAGGCCGAGGACCTGGTCGCGCTGTTGCAGCGCCTCGATCTCGGCGACAGGGTGGTGGTGCAGTCGTTCGAGGCGGACTTCCTGGCCGAGGCGCGGCGCCTCGGGCCGGAGCTGACGCTAGCGGCCGGGGGCTCGGGCCGGATGACCGTGGACCACCTCGCGGACTTCGAGCGCTGCCGGGCGGAGATCGTGCACTGGGACCACCAGGACCTGCGCGTCGAGGACCTGGCGGTCCTGAAGAAGAAGCGCATCCTCGTGTTCGTCTACACCGTCGACCACGACATCGGCATGGCGGGCGCGGCCGCGCTTGGCGTGGACGGCGTCACCACGGACGACCCCAACCGCCTGAAGGGGCTGCTGCGGCTCGGACAGGTGCGCCGCTGAGGCGCGGCCGCTGCCGCGAGCGCGCTCAGGGCGCGGCCAGCCAGCGCTCGAGAGCGGCGCGCAGGCGCGCGGCGGCCTTCTTCGGGCGTTCGGTGAAAACCTCGCGTCCGAGGGCGAAAGCCGTCTGCTCGAGCGCGAGGCGCTCTGCCGCGATGGCCGCCGCGATGCCCGCGCTCGGGGAGGCCGGTCCGGCGCGCGCGAGCGCCTCGTCCAGGAGGGCGAGGTCGTGGTCCTCGCCGAGGATACGGGACAGCTCCTCGAGCTGCGGGACGCGGCCTTCCAGTACGGGGTCTGCGGCGCCCGCGAGAAGCCGCAGCTGATACCAGTGGGTCTTGGCGCGCCTGCGCCACTCGTGCAGGCGCTCGACGCCAGGCTCGCGGGCGGCGCGCTCGAGCGCCCGGCGCGCACGCCGATAGGTGCGGCGGAAGCCGGGGAGGACGGCGCGCAGGTCGTCGCGCCGCACGGACCAGGTGGCGGCGCGTGCGCGCGCTGCGGTGAGCGCCGCGGCCGCCTCGCGGGCGAGCTGCGTGCAGCCGCCCGCGTCGCGCAGGAGCGCCTCGCGCCGAGCGGTCAGGACGTGAGCCGCGGCCGCGCGCTCCGCGTTCGCGCTGGCGGAGCCGGGCGGAAGCTCGAGGGCGGCGAGCGCCTCGTGCAGGGCGTCCGCGTCGCGCACCGGCGCCAGCCGGCGCGCGAGGTCGCGGAACGTCGTGTTCTCCCGGCGGTAGAGCGGTCCGAGCTCGGGGCGGAGGAGGCGCAGGAGCGCGCGCACCTTCTTGCAGCACTTGCGCGCCTCGTGGATCGCGGCGC
>JACQZJ010000031.1:2494-9636 GCA_016213895.1 Planctomycetota bacterium
CGCACTGGCCGCAGGCCACGCGGCGCAGCGCCGTGGCGAGCGATTCTCCACGCACCAGGAGCTGGAGCGGCGCGGCGGGCGGCACGGCGAGGAACCTCCTGCGGGGCCGCGAGACGGCGCGCCGGGAGCGCGGCCGCCGGGAACGGACCCCGAGAACCGGGAGCAAGGCGAAGTCAATCGTAGCCGGCCCAGGGCGGCCAGGGCGCGCTCCGCCGCGCTTCGCGCCGGGAATCCTGACCGCCGGCGCGCGCGATGGCGTATGGTGGAGGCGCAATGTCGAACGTACAGAGGACCCCGAGTCGGGAGTACGCCGGAGGAGCGGTCATGAAGGAAGAGCGGCATCTGCTGGGCGTGTTCCTGGATTTCGAGAACCTGGCGCTCGGCTTCCGCGGGCAGGACGATCGCTTCGACGTGGAGCGCGTCCTGGCCCGGCTCGTGGAGAAGGGGAACATCGTGGTGAAGAGGGCGTACGCCGACTGGAAGCGCTTCCCCGGCTACGCGCGCTCCCTGCAGGAGGCGGCCTTCGAGCTGCTGCAGAGGCCGCCGCGCGGCATCACGGGCAAGAACTCCGCCGACATGCGCCTGTGCGTGGACGTGCTCGACCTGTGCTACTCCAAGTCGCACATCGACAGCTTCGTCGTGGTCTCGGGCGACAGCGACTTCTTGCCGCTGGTGTCGAAGCTGAAGGAGAACGGCAGGACGGTCATTGGCCTGGGCATGAAGGAGTCGACCTCGTCGCTCCTGCGGGACAACTGCGACGAGTTCATCTACTACGAGGACCTCGAGGCGGAGGTGGCGGCCGCCGCCGTCGCGCTGCCCGGAGCGGACGACAAGGAGCGGGAGGCCTACGCCCTGCTGCTTGATTCGCTGAACGCCCTGCGGCGCGAAAACCGCGAAAACTACTGGGCGTCGCTCATCAAGGAGACGATGGTCCGCAAGAAGCCGTCGTTCAACGAGGCCTACTACGGCTTCAAGAGCTTCTCCGCCTTGCTCGAGGGCGCGGCCGCGCGCGATCTGGTCGCGTTGGAGCGCGATCCCAACCGGCGCACGCTGCGCGTCAGCGCCTTCGGCGACGAGATGAAGCGCGCGCGCCGGGAGGCGCGCGAGGTGGGCGGGCGCAGGACGGCGGAGGGGGGACGGAGGGAGGCGGGCGAGCGGCTCGCGCCGGCGGCCGCGCCCAGGAGGAGGCGCGTGAGCGGCGGCTCTTCCGGGGCGGCGGAGAGAAGGGAGTAGCAGGCCGGGCTCCCAGGGGCTCTAGTCCCGGGAGCAAGCGGCGCGAGCACCACGCTCGCGCGCGCATTCTGGCCTCATCCGGACTGCGAGAGACGGCGGCTGCATCACCGGAGCAACGCAATGGCCGAATCTAGTAGCCGAGGATGAGCGCGCGGTAGCTGTGCCACCAGTGGTACGTGCTGTAGCCGTTGTAGGTGACCGGGTCCGTCAAGCCGGGGATGGAGTTGAACATGTATTGCGCGGTCCAGAGGAACTCCGCGCGCGCGTGCTGGCGATAGGCGAGGGCCAGCGCCGAGGGGATCCAGATGTTGACGCCGGTGTTGTCGCCCTTGTAGTTGACGTAGTTGTGGTCGTCCACGGCGAGGGCCTCGTTCATCGCCACGCCGTTCCATGCGTAGTCGACGATGTAGTCCGCCACGTCGAGAGCAACCTCGCGGCTGAGAGCGCTGCCGGTCTCGCGATGGTGCAGGAACATGCCGTAGACGGCCACGGCGAGCTGCCAGGGCAGGTCGTACTCGTCGTCCGGGATGTGGTTGGCGTGGGGCGGATAGGCGGTCACGTAGTGGTAGACGAGGCCCGTGACCGGGGAAGCGTCCTGGCCGTAGGTGTTCGCCACCGAGGTGAGCAGCAGGTCGGCTGAGCCCATGTAGCGCTCGTCGCCCGTGACCTGATAGATCTTGATCAGGGAGCGCATGCCCCAGCCGACGCCGCGCGTCGACCCGGGTGCTTTCGCCGGATCGTAGATCAGCCAGGTGCGCATGCACTCGCCGATCTCCTGCAGCGAGTCGAGGCTGACCCGGTCGCCGGTCATCAGGTAGTACTCGTACACGTCGTCCACGGTCATGTGCTCGAAGTCGAAGGAGTTCCAGCCGTGGCCGCCGGTGGGAATGCCGGCGCGGTGCGGATCGAGCGCCGCGTCGAGCTGATCGCGCCCGAGCTTGTCGACCGAGTACGACCAGACCGGCAGCCCCTCCCAGAGCGTGGCCTGGGGGTGCTTCTCCTTGCTGAAGCCGAGGATGTGGTAGGGCCGGACATCGCGCGAGTGCAGGGCGAAGAGCTCGTTGATGCGGAAGGCGGGGTAGGACCCGGTGATCGCGAAGCGGTCGAAGTAGGTGAGCTTGTTGCGCGGCGAGCCGGTGGTGTGCGTGCTCTTCGCCCACGTCATCTCGCCGAACTCGGACCAGCCGAAGGCGTAGGAGCCGTGGCCGAACGCCTGGCTGTAGACCTGATTGAGCTGTCCGGCGTCGTAGGAGATCATCTGCGCGTCGCTCGCCGCGGGCTTGTCCAGGTCTCCGTGATCGCCCCAGGCCTTGCTCAGCCGCGTCCACTCCGGCTCCGGGTAGGGGTGCAGCGGCTGCTTGAACATGTTGACCACGGCATCCTGGTCCGGGAGGTCCGCGCCGTGCGCGGCCAGCAGAAGGTCGGTGGTCTTCTGCTGGCCGTCGTCCAGCCAGTGGAAGGTCCCGAATTCGCTGGGGAAGAGGTTGATCTGGACGAGATCCTGGCCGTCGAAGGCGAAGCCCTTGGGGAAGTTCTCGAAGAAGTCGCGCATGACCACGGTCAGGCCGACGTGGCCATTGCCCACATGCATGGTGCCGGCCGCCTGGTTCCCGCCCGCGACCTGGGCCTGCGCGCCGTCATAGACTTTGAAGCCGCGGAACGTGGTGCCGGAGGAAAGGGCCCAGCTGTCCCCGCCGTCGCTGTCCTGATAGAGGCGCGCGGCGCCCGGCACGACCTGGGTGAGGGCGCCGTCCAGGCCGAAGGTGGTGGAAAGCGGGCCCGCGCCCGTCAGCCCGCTCGCCAGGCGCGTGTGCACTGCGTAGCCCTCGAAGCCGATGCTGCCCAGTGGGTCGTCGAGGTAGGCGTTGCGGATGGTGTGCTGCACGCGCACGTAGGGCTTGCCCGCGTAGAAGGTGAAGCGCGTGCGGTACATGAAGAAGTCGCGGCCGATGCCGCCGCCGGGCACCACCGGCCCGTGGCGCCCGTCCGCGCGGATGATGGTGCGCAGCTTGCCCTTCTCCTCGACCTGGAGCTCTACGTCGCACGCCGCGGAGCTGTACTGCGCGCCGAAGCGGTCGCTGAGGATGAAGCCGGACTCGGCCGGGGCGGCGATGAGCGTCTCGCCGGCCGCGACCTTGCCGTCGCCGTCCAGGTCGGCGGCGAAGCGCTCGAGGAAGTTCATGGTCTTGGCGCTTACGGTGAAGCGCGCCGCGCCGGTGTCGACCTTGATCTGGGAGGGCTTCTCCTTGATCTTGAGCTTGGGCTTCTTCTTGGGCAGCTTGTCGCCGTCGCTCTTCTTCCTCAGGGTGTAGAGCGCCTCGGCGTTGGCCGCGACCGTGGCCTGGACATCGACCAAGAGCCAGCGGATGGGCTTGTTCGCGTCCGCGGGCCCGCCGTTCCAGCGCTGCTGCACGCGGAACTGGGCGTGCACCGGCTTGCCCTCCGGCCCCAGGAGGATGAGCGCGGAGGTGGAGGTGACGTCGTCCGCCTTGGCGAGCGGGACCGCGAAGGTCGTGGGCTCGGCGGCTCGTGGGATTCCGGCGTGCTCGACCACGTGGATGGGGATGCCGCCCGTCAGGGTGGGCGGGGCGTCGCTGTCGGCCTGCGCCGAGCGCAGGCCGACGAGCGACAGGATCAAGCAGCCCAGCAGGGAAGAGTGGTTCTTGCGAACCCGACACATCATGGGGCAAGCCCTCTCGAGGATTGAAGGAGAGCCCTCGCAGGGAGGCGCTTCGCGGAACCCGGATGCTTCGGGCCTGCCCCGGATGTCTCGCCTGATCTATCGGCGCGGCAGAGATCCAATGGTGCGAACTCGGTGGTCGAACAGACGCGGCGGCGCCTTCAACCGGCGGGTGGGGCGGGTGTTGAGGCAGTGGCGGCGACGCTGGGATTCAGGCTCAAGTCGCGCCGCCCGCCGCCGTACTCGCGTCGTGCGGCGAGCGCGCTCTGTTGTGGATGCTAGGCGGGCGCGCGACCGATTCCAGCCGATTCTCCCTGCGGCCGCGGGAATGCGCGCGGCGGCGTCACACGGCCGGCAAGTCGCCGATCTGGCGCAGCACTTCCTCGATGCGGCCGGGCTCCAGGTCCGCGCTGTTCTGGCCGAGGGCCGCCGCGAACCCCGAGGCCAAGGTGGCGCAGTCCGGAGCGCAGAGCTCGGCCGCGACGCAGCCGGGATGGAGGTTGATGGGCCCCGAGCGCGTCTGGCCGTAGAACTCGACGGAGCGCGAGAGCACCACGCGCCACGTCCCTTCCGCGATCAGGGTCCCGCAGCGCTTGCACTTCGATCGGCCGGTGGGTGCGATCTCCGCGTAGGGAGGCTCCTTCCTGCGCGCCTTCTTCTCCGCGGACTCCTCGACCAGAGCACGCAGGCTATCAATGCTGGGAACGTCCAGACCGTTCTCCCAGGCGCTGGCCGCGTAGGCTTGCTCCACTTCGTCCAGGCGGCGGCGGGCGCCGCATGTCATGTGATGCCACAGGTACCCCGGCCCGAACGGCCCCACGATCAGGACACCGAAACGCAGCGTCCCCTTCTGGATGGCCCTGCGGCACACCTTGCATTTCGAGCGGTTCGAGCGCGCGGTCTCGATGACGAATGGCCGCATGGAATGAGGTTCTTGGATCGGCGGGACTTCTTCAGGCATCGCAGCCTCCCGATCAGAGCGCGTGGGACGGACGACTGGATCGTAGCATGGCGCCACAACCTCCAGCGCGAGCTGGCGAGGAATCTGTCGGCATGGCATAAGAGACGCAAAGCAAGACGTTTAGAGTCCATCGTGCAGAGAAAAGCGGGGTCGGAGGACTCTGGATGGTTGACAGCCGCGAGACAAGTGGCATCCTACTATCCGGATGTCCAGATGGAGTATCTGGGACCTGCGATGGCGCGCGATCTCGCCTCGATGGCTGATCTCTTCCGCGTCCTGGGTGATCCCAGCCGCATGCGGATCCTGTCCCTTCTCGGCGAGGAGGAGATCACGGTGGCGGAGATCACCCGTGCGACCGGGCTGGCGCAGTCGAGGGTGTCGACGCACCTTGGCAGGCTGAAGGAGGCCGGGCTGGTCAAGGATCGCCGGGAGGGTGCGTGCGCGTACTACAGCATGGTCGATGCCGGTATGGCCGAGGAGGTGGCGCGTGCCCGCGCCCTGTTGCGGGATGGCGCGCGCGACCCGCTCCTGGACGAGGACCGGAAGCGGCTCGCGCGCGTGCTGGCCGCGCGCGGGCGGGGGGAGAGCTGGGCCGACTCGGTGGCGGGCAAGATGGACCGGCAATACTCGCCGGGGCGCACGTGGGAAGCCACGGCCTGGGGCGTGCTGGGCCTGGCGCGCCTCGGGGACGTGATCGACGTGGCGTCCGGGGACGGCGTGCTGGCCGAGCTGATCGCGCCGCGCGCCCGTTCCGTGACGTGCGTGGACAGCAGCCGCAGGGTGACCGAGGCGGGGCGCAGGCGTCTGGCGCACCTCAGGAACGTCGCCTTCCACCAGGGAGACATGCACTCCCTGCCCTTTGGCGCGGGCAGGTTCCAGCAGGCGCTGCTCATGAATGCGCTGACCTATTCCGATGATCCGTCCGGCGTCTTCCGCGAGATCGCCCGGGTGCTGGAGCCTGGCGGCACGCTTGTCGGGGTCACGCTGCTGCAGCACGAGCAGAGTGTCGTGCGCGCGCGCTACGACCACGTGCGCCTGGGCTTCCTTCCCGGCGAGCTCCGCGAGATGCTGGAGCGGACGGGCTTCGCCGTGGAGCTGTGCGACGTCACCTCGCGGGAGCGCCGCCGGCCGCACTTCGAGGTGATCACGATTCACGCCCGGCGCGCAGGCGCGGCGGAAGGAGAGTCCGGAACGCGATGAACGCCAGGGAGTCACGGACGGCGCGCCTCAACGAGCTGCTCCAGGAGCGCATCCTGGTGCTGGACGGCGCCATGGGCACCTTGATCCAGCGCCGCGGGCTGGACGAGGACCACTTCCGCGGCCTGCGCTTCCGGGAGCACGTGTGCGACCTGCGTGGCGACAACGACCTGCTCAGCCTGACGCGCCCGGACCTCATCTGCTCGATCCACGAGGCCTACCTCGAGGCGGGCGCGGACATCATCGAGACGAACTCCTTCAACGCCAACGCCGTGGCGCAGGCGGACTACGGCCTGGAGGGAGACGTGCGCGCCATGAACTTCGCCGCCGCCAGGCTGGCGCGCGCCGCGGCTGACGCCATGACCGCGCGCACCCCGGAGCGGCCGCGCTTCGTCGCCGGGATCCTCGGTCCCACGAACCGCACGGCCTCGATCTCGCCGGACGCGAGCAACCCGGGCCTGAGGAACGTGACCTTCGTCGAGTTGCAGCGCGCCTACGGCGAGGCGGCGCGCGCCCTGATCCAGGGAGGCGCCGACCTGCTCATGGTCGAGACCGTGTTCGACACGCTCAACGCCAAGGCCGCGCTTTTCGCCATCCTCGGGCTGTTCGACGACCTCGGTTTCAGCGTCCCGATCATGGTCTCCGGGACGATCACGGACGCCAGCGGCCGCACGCTTTCCGGGCAGGTCATCGAGGCCTTCTGGACCTCGGTCAGCCACGCGCGGCCGCTCGCCATCGGCCTGAACTGCGCGCTCGGCGCCGAGGAAATGAGGCCGTACGTGGCGGAGCTGAGCCGCGTCGCCGCGACCTACGTGAGCGCGCATCCCAACGCCGGGCTGCCGAACGAGCTCGGCGAGTACGAGCAGGGGCCGGAGTACATGGCGGAGGAGCTCTGCGAGTTCGCGGCGAGCGGCCTGGTGAACATCGTCGGCGGCTGCTGCGGGACGACGCCGGAGCACATTCGCGCCATCGCCGCCGCCGTGGCCGGACTGCCGCCGCGGCGCCTGCCCGACGTGCCGCGCCGCTGCCGCGTCGCCGGCCTCGAGCCGCTGGTCATCGGCCGGGAGAGCA
>JACQZJ010000050.1 GCA_016213895.1 Planctomycetota bacterium
GGGGTCCAGACCCGCCTCGGCCTGCAGGGCCTGCGCGATGTCCTGCTCGATCCGGCGCTGGACCAAGGTCCGGGTGTGCGCACGGATCAAGCCGGCGGTGCGGCGGTCCGGCTCCAGGGCGGCGGCCGCGCGGTAGGCGTCCAGGGCCAGGTCGACCTGATCCAGCCGTTCGTGGATCAGACCCAGGGTCAGGGTGGCGCGGGCGTCCGGCCGGATCCGGTTGGCCTGCTGGAGGGCCTCGGCGGCCTTGCCGTATTCCTGGCTGACCGTGGCTGGCTTCTCCTTGTTGCGCTCCATGGCCTTCAACATGGTGTCGGTGAGCTTCTGGGTCAGTTCCTCCGAGTACAGCCGCACCATGCCCAGCGTCGTGGAGTCGTCGAACAGGACCGTGAGGATGGCGCGGTCGCCGACCAGGGAGAGCTGGATGTTGTCGCGCTCCCCCTGATGGAAGAGGGCGGAGAACTCGCGTTCGCCGAGCAGCCGCGCCATCTCCTTGGTGGCGGCGAAGGCGCCGGCCACCAGCGCGGAGATCGTGTCCGGGTGGAAGTCGCCCGCCTCGCCGGCCTTGGTGATGAGGTGCCCGTCCTTGTCGATGAGGTAGGCGGAGCGCGCCCCGGACCTGCGCAGGAACTCGGCGAGCACGCGGTCGACCTGGACCATGTGCTCCTCGTAGTAGACCATGCGACCCTGACGCAGGGCCGCGTCGGAGACCGCGGAGGATCGGTGACTCACTTGCTTCCCTCCCTCAACCGAAGAAACGGGTGTAGGCGAACGCCGCGGCCGCGGCCGCCGCGATTCCGCAGACCAGGCCCAGGGCCAGGGATCTGTTGCTGCTGGTACGGATCGGCGCCCCGGCGCGCCGGCCGCTGATGACGCGCACCTCGCGCCGGTACGACTCCGCGGACGGCGGGGCGCCGCGGCAGGCCGCCGCCTTGGCCTCGGGATGCGGCGCCGCGGCGGACTCGGCGCGCGGCGCCGGCCTCGCCTGCGCCGGCCTCGGCCTTTCGAGCACGGCGGTCTGCGACGGCGCGGCGGCGAGCGGCGCCTGGCTCGGGGCCTTCGCGGGCGGCGCGCCGGCGCAGGCCGCCACGCCGATCTCC
Organism: Planctomycetota bacterium; assembly: GCA_016213895.1. Classification (GTDB taxonomy): domain Bacteria; phylum Planctomycetota; class B15-G4; order B15-G4; family JADJEK01; genus JACQZJ01. The sequence continues at coordinate 1,101 of JACQZJ010000050.1, forward strand.
TCCAGCGGGTTCGTCGCGACCCGCGGCTGCCCCTGGAGGGGGAGCGTGCGCGGTTCCGCCTCGCGGCGCCGCGGCTCGGTCAGGACCTCGTTGCGCTCGATCTGGAAGCCGCCCACGGCGGGCGGCGCGGCCATCGCCTGAACCACGGCTTCGTGCGCGCGCGGCTCCTCGACCGGCTCGGGCGCGGCGGGCGCGGCCGGCCTCTCCTCCACCGCGGGCGCCGCCAGACCTGACTGCTCGGTCGAGCTGATCCGGGCGAGGACCCGCGCCGAGAGCTCCTTCAGGGTCTGGACGACTCCTTCCCCCCGGCTCGCCACCGCCTCGAAGCTCGGCGCATCGAACCTGTTGAGGTGCTCGTTGAGCTCCTGCACCGGCATGGCGTCCGCCACGTCGCGCTTGTTCCACTGCAGCACCAGCGGGAACTTGCTCAGGTCCTTGCCCATCTCGGCCAGGTTCTCGCGCAGGTTGTCCAGGGACTCGAGGTTCTCGGCCAGCTTCGCGCGCGACGAATCGGCGACGAAGATGACGCCGTCGGCGCCGAGCAGCACCAGCTTGCGCGTCGAGTTGTAGTAGACCTGTCCGGGCACGGTGTAGAGGTGGAACTTGGTCTTCATGCCGGCGATCTCGCCCAGGTCGAGCGGCATGAAATCGAAGAAGAGCGTGCGGTCGCCATCAGTGGAGATGGAGGTCAGCTCGCCCTTGTTCTGCTCGGGCGTACGCTGGTGCACCATCTCCAGGTTGGTGGTCTTCCCCGAGAGGCCCGGCCCGTAGTAGACCAGCTTGCAGTTGATCTCCTTGCGGGCGAAGTTGATCTGGACCATCGTTCATCCTTGCCTTGCGGCGGTTGGCGCCGCGCTGGTGTCCGTCACAGAGGCGCGTTCAATCGCGACAGCTCGCGGATGCGCTGCGCCGGGCCAGCGATCTCGAGCAGGGTCAGCTCCAGGTCGAGCGACGGCTCCGTGACGATGACGAGCATCAGCTCGTCGACGGGCACGAAGACGAGGCGGCCGAAGCTGGCCGTGAGGAGGACGCGCCGCGGCCGGCCGAGCCGGAGGTCGCGCGCCGCGCGCAGCGCCTGGCCGACCGCCGCCGAGGCGAGCGCCGCCACCGAGTCGGGCGCGAGCCCGTCGCACAGGTCGGCCGCGACGACCATGCCGTCGCTGGTCATGACCAGAGCGCCGCGCACTCCGACCCGCTGCTTGAGCTGGCGCACCGCCTCCCGCATGTTCATCCTCTGACCAGGCGCTCGAGTGCGTCGCGCGCGGCCACGGCCGCCGCGCCCGCGTCCACCCGGGCCGGCAGCGCCAGGCCGGCCAGGGCGCCACGCTTCATCTCCAGCACGAACGCGCCGCTCTCTCCCTCGACCACCAGCGACGCCGGCACGCCCAGTTCCATACCGCGCGCGGCGCGCTGGCAGAGCGCCGCAAGGTCGCGCACGGCCGCGTCGAAAGCGCCGTCGCGCGCCGCGCCCCAGGCGGCGCCGCGCTCGTCGATGAGGAGCACGCGCTCGGCGCCCGAGATCCGCGCCAGGGCCTCGGCCTCGGCGCCGGGCTCGGCGAAGGGGGCGCGCTCCCGCGCCGCGGCGTCCTCGGCGGCCGTCTCCTCCTCCCAGGGCAAGCGGCCGTGGAGCAGCCGCATGCGCTCCTCGACCTCGGCGAGCAGCGAGCGGAAGTCCTCGGCGTGCGCCGCGTCTCCCGGCTGCTCGCGTTCGAGGGCGTCTCGCAGGCGCGCCGCCCGCTCGTGCTCGGGCGCGATGGCGAGCAGCCGCGCGATCTGCGCGCGCGCGTGCGGCACCCCGCCCACGCGGTAGGACAGCTCCGCCAGCAGGAGGCGCGGCTTCAGCGCCTCGGGCTCGACGTCGAGCGCGCGCCGCAGCAGGTCCTCCGCGGCCAGCGCGTCCGCGGCGGCGGCGCTCTCGAGGAAGCGGTGCAGGCGCAGCTCGCCGAGCTGAGCGAGCACCGTGCCGTTCTCCCCGTAGCGCTCCAGCGCCTCGCGCAGCACCTGGGCGTGCTGGTCCCACCTGTCCAGGGAGCGATAGGCGTCGGCCAGCTCGAGGGCCGCCTGCGGGCAGGGACGGCGCTGCACCAGCTCCTTCGCCGCCCGCAGCCGGCGCACCTTCTCCTCGCTCGCGACCAGGAGCCGCACGCGCGCCAACTCGGCGGAAGCGGGAAAGAGGGAGAGGCCCGACTGCAGAACCTCGGCGGCGACCTCCGCCTCCCCCAGCCCGAGGTAGGCACGCGCCAGCTCGGCGATGGCGTGGGGGCGCGGCTCGCTTGCCAGCCTGCGCCGCATGCGCGACAGGCGGATCCTCTCTCGAGAGTGGGCGAGGAATCCCATGCGCACTGCTTTCAACGTCCTGTTCTGGTCCGAGAACGACCGGACCAGGTCACTTATCGGCCGCGCTTTCCCGGCGGCTTTCGCAGAAAAGACCGATTACCTTGCCAGTTCCCGCGGCGAACACGCCGCGGCCGTCCTGCACGACTCCTTGCTGCGTGATGCGCGCGTCCCCGGAGAAGCGCGCTGCCTCCTCCAGACGCGCGCGGGAGAGCACCAGGACCGTGCCGTCCGCGCTCGCGGCCGCGACGCACGAGCCGCCGCCCTCGGCCAGGCGCAGGCCCCCCTCGCGAGTGGCGACCACCCGAGCGGCGGCGAGGTCCACGGCGGCGAGCCGGCCGCCTCCCCCTACCACGGGCAGGCGCGCGTCGGCGCTGATCTCGAGCACGGGCCGTCCGTCCAGGGCGGCCACGGAGGCCAGGTGCTCGGCCTTCTGGATGCGGAACACGTGCAGCGCCCCTGCTTCGTCCCCGTAGAAGAGCAGGTCGCCCTGCGTGGCGAGCGCGCTGACCCGGCCGGCCGCCGGCCCCGGATTCCTGAGCGCGGTCAGCGATCGATCCGGGGCGCAGATCCAGACCTTGCCGCCCTCGCACCCAACCGCGAAGCGGCCGCCGCCGATCGCGACCGGCCCGGCGGAGACCGGCGCCGGCAGGGTAAGGAGCGGCAGCGCCTCGCCGCCCAGCGCCGGGCCGAGGGCGAGGCCGCCGCCCTCGAGCGCGATCGCGACCATGGCGCCGGAGAAGGCCGCGCGGCCCGCCGGCCGGCCGGGAAGAGCGACCTCGCCAATCGTCTGGCCGCTCGCGCGATCGAGATTGAGGAGCTTGCGCTCCGTGGTCGGGACGGCGATGCGGTCGCCGAAGAGGACGGGCGCCGCGGTCGCCTCGGCGAGGTCGGGCAGCTCGCGCATCCACCTGACCGCGAAGGACGCGGCGTCGAGGGCCGCCACGCGGCCGCTGGCCAGCGCCAGCACGACGATGTCGCCGTCGAACGCCGCGGGCTGCATGACCTCGAACGGCAGGATCGTCTCGAGGTCGGCGCAGCGCGCCAGGTCGAAGTGGAGGGACGCCTGGTCCGCGGCCTTGACGCGCGACTGCGCCCGCACGTAGCCGTCCCGCGTAAGCGCGATCTCGACGTCGCCCTTGCTCGGCAGGTCGAGCACGAACGGGGTCTCGGCGTGGACGTAGCTGCTTTCCATGCCGATGCGCACCGGCTGGCCGTCGACGAAGACGCGCGCCTTCGCCGGGCTGCTCGAGACCCGGACCGGCAGCCGCACGTCGGCCGCCTCGGGCGCGTTGGGGTAGTCCTGGATCAGCTCGCGCAGGCGGCAATGCGCCTCCTCGAACTGGCCGGCGTTCCTGAAGAACGTCGCCTCGCTTTGCAGGCGGCTGGCGGCGGCGAGGTACTGCTCGAGGGAGTCGATCGCTTCCTGCACCTCGAAGGGATCCTCGCGGCCGGAGAGCGCCAGCGCCTTCTTGAGGAGATCCACCGCTTCCCGGTAGTTGCCGGTGTGGCGTGCGCCGAGCGCCGCCTCCTTGAAGACGCGCGCCTGCTTCAGCCGATCGTGCTCCTCCTCGCCCTCCACCTCGGCCCGGTAGCGATCCACCTCGGCGGTGTGCAGCTCCGCCACCTCCAGCTCGCGCAGCTTCTCGAAGGAGAGCAGGAACGGGATGGTCAGCGGGAAGCGCCGCAGGATGCCGCCGTAGAACTCCCTGCCCTGCTCGAACTCGCGCGTCAGCAGGAAGTCCTCGAGGGAAAACTCGGAGTAGGCGCGCAGCGCCGCCGACGAGTACTTGCCGTAGCCGACGAAGAACGCCCCGAACGCCAGCGCCATGGCCAGCGCGCGGGCGGCCGAGCGCCGCCGCTGGCGCCGGACGCGCACCGCGTCCCCGAGCCGGCCGAGGCGCTCGGCCAGGTCTCCGCGCGACGGGTCGAGGAGCTGCGCCTTCTTCACGCAGCGTACCGCGCCTTGGAAGTCGCGCGCCGCCGCGCGGCGCTCGGAGGCGCGCAGCAGCGCGTCCACCGCGAACGCCACCTGGCCGAGGCGCGCCGACAGGTCCGACACGCGCTCGATGTCCGCCGGCCGGTCCGCGGCCAGGTCGAGCAGGCCGCTCAGGACGAGCACCAGCTCCTCGGAGCGCCCCAGCTCGAAGAGGATGCGCGCCAGGTCGGATCCCTCCGCCTCGGGGTCGTAGGCGGCGCGCGCGAACTGCGCCGCCGCCACCTTGCGCAGGGCGAAGAGTCGCTCGCGCGCCTCGACCTGCGTCGGCAGGAGCTGGCGGATGCGCATGTAGAGCTTCACCGCCGCGTCCAGGTTCCCGCCCGCCTCGGCCTTGCGGCCGGCCGCGAGGTAGTGCTCTGCCGCCTTGTCGCACTCGTCGAGCGTCTCGTGCGCCTGCCCCGCCCCGGCCAGCACCGCGACGTCGCCGGCGCCGAGCGCGATGGCGCGGCGGAAGAGGTTGACCGCGGACCTGACGGTGCCCGCCGCCAGGCAGGCGCGCGCGCGCTCCAGCAGGTCCTCGACCGGAACGGCCGCGGCGACGCGCGCGTCCAGGAGCAGCGCGATCTTGCGGAACACGACGAAGCGCGAGATCTCGGTGCGCTCGATGATCTCGTCCACGGTGCGCACGCCGTCGATCGCGTCGAACACTGCACGCGCGTCCGCGTCGTTCTCGCGCGCGTCGAGGCGCGACAGGTCGGAGCGCGTCTCGACGACGTGGTCGCCGGACGCGACCAACGTCTTGATGAACTCCCACTCGTCGATGCGCCGCGCCGCCTCCATGATGAGCGCGTTCGGCGAGAGGGCGAGCTCGCGCTCCATCTCCCCCGCCTCGTCCGGGAGGTCGCCGTCGCGGAACTCGAAGGACGCGTCCCCGAGGAAGAACAGCTCGTAGACCTCCTCCTCGAGCTGGCGGCGCAGGGCCTGGATGCGCTCCTCCGGCTTGAGGACCTTCATCTCCACCAGGGTGGCGAGCAAGTCCTTGCCGACCACACCCATGTTGCAGCGCGCACGCTCGGCCTTCTCCGCGCAGAGCAGGTTGGCCCGCACCAGGGCGCGCACCGCCCTCCTCACCAGGAGATCGGCCTGGCAAGGCACGAACACGCCCTCCGCCGTGAAGAAGAGCCGCCGCTTCACGCCGTCGTGCACGATCTCCAGCGTGCCCGCCTTCTGGTTGAGGATGAGCATCTGGAAGACGTGCGCGAGATCGACGCTGTTGAGATCGCCCCGCAGTGGCATGGTGTGATGTTTCGCTCGGCCCCCGGCGAAGAGGCTGTGACAGCTCTTCCTCATCGTCATTGGAGGGCCGCTACTTGTGGGGAAGACGGGGTCGATCGCCTTCTCGCGCGGACGGGCGCGCGGCGGGCGCGCGCCCCTTGCCCAGTGCCGGATCGAAGGAACGGCCCTGCCGAATCGCCCAATCCGCTGCGTCCAATCAGGTTAGGATGACGCGGCGGCCCAGCACGCGCTTCAGGCTCGCCGGCGCCGGCCGCGGTCGTTTCAGCGCGGCAACGCCTGCGCCCGCGCGACTGCGCGCCCGCTCCCGGCGCCTGCCTTGTTCGGAGCTCACGCTCCTTGCTATCATCCGCGTTCGCCCGACATCCCCCTCCGAGAACGGCCTCACCGACATGCGGATCGTGCGCCTGCTGAGACATTCCTGGGACCGCGCCATCGCCCTGCTGCACCTGCGGCGCGGCACGAGCCTGTACCGCAAGGGCAGGTTCGCCCCGGCGGCGTCGCACCTGCATGAGGCGCTCTTCCTCGGCGGTCCGTCGTTCACCGCCCACCTCTTCCTCGGCCGAATCTACCTGAGGCTCAACCGCTTCGATCGGGCGCGGCAGGAGCTCGCGCGGGCGAGGTTCATGAACCCGGGCCGCTTCGCGGCGCAGGTGTTGCCGGAGGACATGCTCCTGGAGATGATCGAGCGCATCCTGCGGCCCGATCACCAGGGAGGCTGCGCCGCCGCCGGCCGCGAGCCGGCGCAGCGGCATTTCGTGGCTCAGCGAGAAGCCGCGGACGACTTCTCCTCTCCCGCCGAGCGCGACCGTTTCCGCGCCCTCCCCCCGATTCAGCCCGAGGACAGCGAGAACCTGAACTGGGGCGAGCTCGGCAGGCTCCTGGAAGAGTGAGCGGGCGCCGCCGCGGGCTCGCGCGGCGCGGGCGCGCACCGCGCAATTCCGCCTACGGGCTTGCGCGCGCGGGCGGCTCTCCTTGAAATCCTCGCACGACCATTCGACCGGCAGCCCAGTTGCAGAGGAGCGTGAGAACTCGTGATTCCGAATGACCGCCGATACCTCGAGACGCATGAGTGGGCCAAGCTGGACGGCAGCATCGTCGCGGTCGGCATCACCGACTTCGCGGTCAAGCACCTCACGGATCTGGTCTACATCGACCTGCCGTCGGTGGGCGATCCCGTCGCCAAGGGGGAGCGTTTCGGCGAGGTGGAGTCGGTGAAGGCCGTGTCCGACCTCAATGCTCCGGTCAGCGGTGAGATCGTCGAGGTGAATGACGCCCTGGCCGGCGATCTCGAGATCGTCGCCCGCGATCCCTATGGGGACGGCTGGATGATCAAGGTGAAGGTCCAGTCGGCGGCGGAGTTCCAGGCGCTGCTCGACGCCGCGGCCTACGAGACGGTCGCCGCGGAAGAGGCCTGAGCCGGCGCGGCCGCGGGGCGCTCAGCGCCGCCTGTTCCAGGCGTCCGTCGCGAAGCGCCGCCGCACCAGATCCTCTGCCCGCAGCAGCTCCTCGCCGCTCGGCTGGGACGGCTCGAGTTCCCGCCCGAGCGCCTCGCTGAAGCCGGCGGCGAGCGCCGCCGCCACCTCGCTGAAGGCGGGCGCGCGCCCGAGCAGGCCCTCGAGGCACGCCGCCTCGGGCGCGAGCTGGTTCCTGCGGATCGGTATCGAGCCGTGGTGAAGGATGCGGTCCCGCCAGCGCCGCTGCGCCGATCCAACCAGCTTCCGCCCCGCGGCCACCAGATCGAACGCCGTCGCCTGATAGAAGCAGACCGGCTCGCCGCCGCGGCCCGAATCGGAGCGCGCCGCGCCGCCCGCGCGCGCCTCGGCCCGCACCCCGAGGCGCGCCAGCCCGCGCGCCACGGCGGCGTGGATGCGGTGGTACGAGTCCTCGACCGCGCCCGCGAAGAGCGGGTCACGGGGAAGCGCCGCGAGCGCGAACGTCAGGTCGTCGCGGTGGCAGATCGCCCGCCCGCCGGTGACGCGCCGCACCAGCACGAGCCCAAGCCGCTCGAGCACGGCGTCCGGGAACTCGGCGGAGCGTTGGAAGTAGCCGAGGGACAGTCCCGGCGGGTCGAAGGCGTAGAGCCTGAGCACCGGCGGGAAGGGCTCCAGCGCCTGGTCAAGCGCCATGTTGAGCCAAGGGTGCATCCCGCCGCTCAGGATCAGCCGCAGCGGGCGATTGCCCTCCCGGCCTATTTCTCGGTCAGCGTGATCTTGGCGTTCTTCAGGCACTCGTGCGCGAAGCTGGAGAAGCGGAGGTCGTGGTAGTCGCTGACCACCAGAGCCTTCTGGATCTCGAACTCCCTGATCGGCGTGGACTTCGTGAAGGTGAGCACCTTGACCAGCATGTAGCCGAGCGTCTCGCGCATGCCGGGCAGCACCGCCATCTCGATCTTCACCGGCCCGACGACGTCGCCCTCGACCCGGTTGTAGAAGATGTCGTCCGCCAGCGAGTAGCCCTGGATGAAGATCAGGTACTGGTTCTCGGAGAAGCACTGGCGCAGCTCGTTGCGCGTCTTCGGCGTCGTGGTTCCCTTGGGGAAGGCCTTGTCCTCGGAGCAGAACTGCTTGCGAATCTCCTCGTTGCTCGACTTCCCCTCGAGCAGCGCCGCCTTGGCCTGCGTGGTGCGCCGCAGCGCCTCGTCCCAGGCAGCCTGCCCGGCCAGGCCGCTCTGCTTCTCGGTTTCGACCAGGGAAACCCAGAACACCTCGCAGTCCACCTTGCCGCTCTCGTAGAACAGCCTGCCGTACCCGGTGTGGTGCTCCCTCAGGTCATCGTCGCCAACCACGCCCTGCAGCATCTTCTCGAACGCGACCCGGCGCCGGTAGTACTCGCGATACTCCGACATGTTGAAGAAGCCCTGGAAACTGATGGCGCTCTGCAGCGGGAAGAGCGTGCCCTCGTACTCCGCCTCGTGGGCGCGGAACAGGGCCTCGAACTCCTCGGCGCCGACCTTGACGTCGTTGTCCGCCAGCGCGTCGTCCAGGGCGCGATAGAGGATGCACAACCGCAGGGCGCCCTCCTTCACCTCGACCTGCGGCGGCACGAAATCGAGCACTTCCTGGACCGTGACCGGCTCCCCGTTCACCGTCATGTACACGCCCTTGGGCAGCTTCTGGGCCTCGGCTCCCTCGGGCTCGACTCCCTCCTCCAGGGCGTACTTGATGTCCGCCCGCTTGATCATCTCCTGCTGCAGCATGCGCAGGAACTGCATGCGGAACATGGGCGGCAGCTCCTGCCCGGTCTCGTAGGAGTTGGTCAGGTAGTTGCGAAGATCCTTCTGCTTCTCCAGCAGCTCGGCGGACTCCAGCGGCAGGCCGGGGTTCAGCTCCTGCGCGCTCGGGTCGAGCGGCTTGATCGGCGGCAGCAGCAGGCGCTCGTTGAGCAGGTGGGCGCGCAGGAAGTCCTTGTACTTCTCCCATCCCATCGACGCCTCGATGCGCGACTGGTATGCAGTGAGGGCCTCCTCGCCCTGGGCCCTGTTCTGGTCCTCCTCGGCGCGCAGCCGCGCATCCACCTCCTCGGGAGTCACCTCGTAGACGGCCGGGTCGCCGCCGTTGTCGATCGCCTTCTGCACCGCCTGGTTCGTGAGGATGACCAGCTGCGAGCGCAGGATGCCGTTCTGGCCGGCGTTGAGCGCGTACCACAGCAGGAACTCGTCCTGCGTGATGTCCGTGTCATTGACGCGCGCCACCACCGGCGCGTCGTAGTCGATCTTGCTCAGGTCGAGATCGCGCACTTCCTCCAGGCGGCGCACGTACGGGCAGCCGTCCCGCCCCGCGCGATACTCCTTGACGCTCTCGATGTCCCGGGACCGCTGCGCCGGCTGCGCACCCGACGGCTGGATGGAGATGCCGGGCTGCGGCTCGGGCTGCGGCGGCTTGGGCTGGGCTTCGGGGCCCTCCTGCTGAGCCAGGAGCAGGGACAGAAGAGCCGGGAGAACGTGGCTGATGGCGATCATCGCAGATTCCTTTGGACCCGTGCCTGCGCGGTTGCGCGCGGGCAGGGATTACATCCCTGCCGCGAAAAGGTGTCAAGCCAGGCGCTCCTTGACGCGCCGCTCGCGCCTGGGCTACGTTCGTACGCCGTTCTCGCCCGGGGCGTTGAAGCCTCCGTGATCGGCGCCCGGCCGGCCAGGACTGAAGTTGCTGGCTGTGTCGTGGAGGCGATGCAACCGGCGAAGCGCTCGACAGGCGGGTGCTTCGCGGTCGCCGGAGACGCGCCGCGGAGGACAGCGTTGGCGTGAACTCGGACGATAGTACCCCGCCGCAGGACGACGCGCTCGCGCAGCTCGCCGAGGCCGGCTGCCTCGACGCGACGCAGCGCGCGCTCTGCCTGGCGCTCGCCCTGGGGGCCGCGGGTCGCTTCGCTCAGCTCGAGGATCTGTGCCGCTCCGCGCTCGCGCGCGGCGTGGCGCTTTCCTGCCTGCGCGAGGCGGCGCTCATGGTCCATCTCTTCGCCGGGTTCCCGGCGGCGATCGAGACGTTCCACGCCCTCGAGCGAGCGGCGGGGAGGCTGCCGCCCCCTGACCCGGGCGCCGACGTGCCCGAAGAGGAGCGCGGCGAGCGGGGCAGGGAGTTGTTCGCCCGCATCTACCAAGGCTCCGCGGACTCCGTGCTCGAGGTGCTGCGCTCCTTCGCGCCGGCCTTCGCGCACGCGGTCCTGGAAGACGCCTACGGGCGCATTCTGGCTCGTCCCGGCCTGGACGCGCGACAGCGCGAGCTGATGGCTGTCTGCGCCCTGACCGCCAGCGGCCTGCCGCGCCAGCTGCGCTCGCACCTGCGCGGCGCGCTCTCTTGCGGCGCAACGCCAGACGACGTGCACGAGGCGATCGCGCTGGCGCGCGCGGTCGCCCCCGCGCGGCGCGCCGCCGCGGCGGAGGCCGAGCTGCGCGCGCTCCTGGCCGCGCCCTAGGCGCGCGCGGGCGATTCCCGGCGCGCTTTCGCCGCGGGCTGCTAGGCTTCGTGCTCCCCGGAACGCATGATCCCGATCTCACGCGCCGGGGCGACACGGAGACTCCGATGAGCGACTCGAGCAACGCCCGCATGGGCAGACTCGCCATCCTGGTGGCGGTGGTGGCGCTGCTGGTGGGCGCCAACGCGCTGCGGAACGAGCTCGTCTACGACGCCCAGTTCCTGGTCAAGTCGAACGCCACGTTCCGGGACGCGGCCGCGCAGGAGAGCCTGCCGGGACGAGTGCTCGCCCTGAACCAGCTGTTCAAGGAGACGTTCTGGGACGGCGTCAACAAGACGCAGCCGGTCTCGCGGCGCATCCTCGGGCAGTTTCTCTACCGCCCCCTCATGCTCTGGCCCATGGGGCTGATCTACGTCACGATCGGCGACGCGTCGCTGGCGTTCAACATCCTCAACCTCGCCTTCCACGTCCTCGCCGCGCTCCTCGTCTTCCGCCTGGCGGCGCTCCTCGGCGCCGGCCGCCGCGCCTCGGCCTGCGCCGCCTTGCTGTTCGCGGCGCATCCGATCCACTCCGAGGCGATCGCCTACGTCGCCGGCCTCGGCGAGACGCAGTCCGTGCTGCTGGCTCTCTGCAGCATGGTGCTCTACCTGACCGCGGCCACGCCCGCCGGCGTGCGCCCCGGCCGCGCGCTCCTCTCCTTGCTCGCCTTCGCCGCCGCGCTCTTCACCAAGGAGAGCGCGGCCATGGTGGTGGTCCTGCTGCTGCTCGCGGACGTGGCGCGCGGCGAGAACGCGCCGCGCTGGTCGCTGCGCCTCCTCTTCTATCTCGCCTTCCTGCTGATCATCGCCTTGAACGTCTACGCGCGCTACCGCGTCTGCGGCCACCTCGTGCCCGACGCAGCCTCGATCGGCCGCCTCGACAACCCCCTCTCCACCGAGGGGTGGATGGTGCGCCTGGCCACCGGCGTGACGCTCTTCACCAAGGCGATCCAGCTCTTCCTGCTGCCGCTCGGGCAGTCCTCGGACTACTCCTTCAATCAGCTGCCGATCGCCCGCAGCCTGGCCGACCCCTACGCCGCCACCTCCTTCGCCGTGTGCGCGCTCATGACGGTCATCGGCTTCCTCTCCCTGCGGCGGCGGCCGGCGCTCGGCTTCGGCCTGCTCGTCTTCCTCTTCGCCTTCGGCGCCGTGTCGAACATCCCGGTCGTCATCGGCACGATCTTCGGCGAGCGCCTGCTCTACCTGCCGTCCATCGGCCTGTGCCTGGCGGCCGGCGCGCTCCTCGACGCCGCCCTGCGCCTCGCCGCGGCGCGGAGCGAGGTGGCGGCGCGCGCGGCGCGCGGCGTGTTCTGGGCCGTCCTCGTCGTGCTGAGCGTCGTGACGGCCGGCCGCAACAGCAAGTACCAGTCCATCGAGGTGCTCTACAACGACATGGTGGAGACCGCGCCGCAGTCGGCTCGCGCCTACTACCAGCGCGGCGAACTGGAGCGCAAACTGGGCGCCGAGGGACACCGCGAGAGCTTCTCCCTGGCGGCGTACGACTTCCGCAAGGCGATCGAGATCCTGCCGGAGTTCCACCCGGCGCGCATCCAGCTCGCCACGGTCCTGGGCCAGGCGGGCAAGGCGGACGAGGCGCTGAAGGTGCTGCAGGAGGCCTGGAGCCTCGTTCCCGACGACCCGAAGTCGAAGCCGTACCGCGACCAGATCGTCCAGACGCGAGCCGTCATCCTCGCCGCCGCGGGCGGCGGCAGCGACCCGGTGCAGACCAGGGAGATCCTGCAGGAACTGACGACGATGCTGGAGGAGCACGTGCGCGAGGACCCGAGCGACACGGGCTCGGCCGTCGCCCTCGGCCTCATCTACTTGAAGACCGGCCGCGCCGAGGAGGCGGACGCCCTGGCTTCGAGCAACCTGCTCAACCACCCGGACGACGACACGTTGATGGCGCTGAAGATCCAGGCGGTCTTCCAGCGCGGCGACCTGGAGGAAGGCCGGCGCCTGCTCGATGCGTTCGACGAATCGACCGTGCCCGACGCCCAGAAGACGGTCGATCTCTACCGGGGCATCCTGGCGGTCGAGGAGGCGATGCACCTGGAGGAAGCCTCAGAGGACGCCCACACCTCCTGGCAGGACGCCCTGGAGCGACTCACCGCGTTCACCGGCAAGTACCCCGACGAAGCCGAGGGCTTCTACTACCGCGGCTACGCCTTGCTGCATGGCTACACCGACCGCCTCGACCAGGCGCTCGAGGATCTGTTGAAGTGCGTGCAGCTCAAGCCGTCGCACGAGCAGGTCTTCTACGCCATCGGCCAGGTCCTCATCGCGCGCGGCAACTTCGAGGTTTCCGGACAGGCGCTGCAGTACTTCGAGGAGCTGAAGAAGCTCTACCCGGACAACGGCCAGTTCTGGCTGGTCTACGGCCGAGTCCTCGGCGGCTATGGCAAGCACGAAGAGGCGGTCTCGGCCTACGAAAAGGCGATCGCGCTGGGTTGGAACGGCGCCATGGCACAGGGCCTGCGCGCCATGGAGATGATCGAGCTCAAGCGCGGCGCGGAGGCTCTCGAGATCCTCGAGCGCGAGGAGAAGGAGCTGGAGCTGCAGGGCCCCACGATGGCCCGGCACAAGGGAATCGTGCTCTTCGAGCTCGAGCGCCTCGAGGACGCGGCCAAGCAGTTCGACCACGCCTTGAGGATGGCGCAGCAGGACGCGCGTTACACCGGGCAGGTGCCTGACCTCAAGCTGCAGCTCGCCAAGACGCTGCTGCGCATCCCGGGACGCGAGTCCGAGGGATTCCGCGTCCTGGTCGACCTGCTCGACCGCGTGGAGAAGCTGGCCGCGAGCCCGCAGGAAGAGGTCCTCAAGGGATACGAGCTGAAGACCCTGCGCGAGCTGAAGCCGTACGTGCACCTGCAGCTCGCCTGGGCCTACGGCACCGTGCCCTCCCTGCTCGACAAGGCGCTGGCGCTCGACATGCTCGAGAAGGCCAGGCAGGCGGCGGAGGAGCTGAAGATGACCGCCGCCCTGCGGAACGACATCCTGCCCGCGCTCATCAGCGCCTACGAAGAGGGCGGCAACAGCGAGCAGGCGGAGGAGCTGAGGAAGAAGCTCAAGTAGGCGCGGAACCGCGCCGCCGCGGCGTGGGCCTTCACTGCGTGGTCACGTCGAGCGGGTCCGAGAGGCCGGTCTCCGCGCCAGCGCTGTTCCGCGCCCGCGCCGCGAACTGATAGGCGGTGCCGGGCGCGAGCCCCTTCACCTTGACCGGGGCCCACTCCTCGACGGAAGCGTAGAAGGCCGCGGGACCGGCCGCGTGCCCGTCGGGGCGCACGTAGGCGCCCGCGCTGGCGTTGAACAGCGCGTATTCCACGGAGGACGGATTGTCGCCCGGCTCGATCTCGAGCTTGACCCAGGTCGATCCGGTCGCGACGAGCAAGGGAGCGGGCGGCGTCTCGGCCTGCGTGCGGATCTTGAAGACCGCGGACCAGGCGGTCGTGTTGGCCGGGACGGCCGCGTCCCGCGCCTGCACCGTGTACTTGTACACGCGGTCCGGAACGAGATCAGCGTCGACGTGGCTCGCGGCAGCCGACCAGTCCGCGTCGCTGCCGCCCTGGCCTTTCTTGCCCAGGTAGTCGAAGCGGTACTGAAGCGGCGGCGTCGCGTCAGAAGGCGGCGCGGCGACGATCTCCAGCGAGGTCGCCGCGGCGGAGCTCGCGCCCGCGTCAATGGCGGGCGGGTCCGGAGCCGGGGGGAAGAAATCGGACCGCAGGTCCACCTTGCCGTGGCCGATGTCGCTGGGCGTGCCGGCGATGGGCAGGGCGTAGCCGAGCAGGCGCGACTCCAGCTCGGCGGCGGAGAAGCCGGGGTGCATCGATTTGATCACGCAAGCCGCGCCCGCGACGTGCGGCGTGGCGGCCGAGGTGCCCCAGAACGGGTTGTAGCCGGCGAGGGCGCTGCTGGTGCGGTCCGGGCCCACGACGTCCGGCTTGGGCTCTCCCTTGGTGTTCGGGCCGCGCGACGAGAAGGCCTCGACCGGCCCGCCGGCCCACAGCGTCTTGGCGACCGCTCCCACGGCCACCGCCTTGCTCGTGTCCGCCGGCGCGGACACGCTCCCGGCCGGGAAGTTGTTGCCGTCCTTGACCGCGTGCGACACGAAGAGCGCGGCCTGCGCGGGCTTCTTCTTCACGCGATTGACGAAGGCGCCGAAGTTGCCGGAGATGGCGGCCTGGAAGGACACGGTCTCGAACGGCATCTGGTAGCCGTCCTGGACCGTAGTGCTGTAGTCCACCAGAGTGCTCGGGCCGGGAGGCAGCGGCACCGCGTCCGTGCCGAGGTAGTAGACCGCGAGGTCGATGTCGATGGCCGACGCCGGGAAGTCGTCCCACACCAGGTGGACGGTCACGCCCTCACCGGCCAGCGCCGCGAAGGTGAGCCCCTCGTCGCCCGGCGAGAACTCGAGGAAGTCGTCCTCGTCGGCGTCGGCCCAGGGCCCCAGCCAGTGGCCGTCGCCGTAGTTGCCGGCCGCCACCACGGTGAGCGTTCCTTGCTTGCGCGCCTGCTTGACCGCGGCCGCGGCCGCCCCGGTGCCGTCGGCGAAATTCGCCGTGGGGAAGCCGATCGACGTGCTCACCACGTCCGCCCCCTTCTTCGCCGCGAAAGCCATCGCCTTCTCGAAGTGCGCCAGGTTGGCGATCTTGATCAGCATGAGCTGTGCGCCGGGCGCCATCTGGTAGGCGATCTCCGCCACGGCCGTGCCGTGCGCGGTGGTCTGCTCCAGCCCGGAAGCGGTGTAGTTCTTCTTCAACCAGGGCTCGGGCAGGAACCCGGCGGCGATCATCGCCGACAGGCTCTGGAAGCCGACATCGATGATGGCGAGGCGCGTGCCCTGGCCGGAGGCGCCCGCGACGTGGGCGATGTCCGCGCCGATCAGGCCGACGCCCTCGCTCGCGCAGGGCTCCGCCCGAGGGGAGAGGCGCAGGGCGGCGATCCCCGGTACCGCCTGCTTGAGCAAGGGCAGGAGATCGAAGTCCACGCGGGCGGCGATGGCGCCGCCCTTCTGGGAAAGGACATCGACTCCCAGGGCCGCGAGGAGCTGGGCATCGATGGCGCCGGGCTTCAGGGGCACGAGCTGCACCTCGAGCCAGCCCGCGTCGCTCAGGTCCGCGCGATGCAGGCGTGCCGCTTCCTCGAGACCCGCGAGCCCGCGCGCGCTCTGCGCCATGAGGTGCGCGGCGAGATGCGGCCCGAAGTCGTTCTCGGCTTGCGGCCGCGGCGCCGCCAGCGCCGCGTTCGCGTCCTCGCTCTGCGGGGCGAGAAGAAGAGCGAGGAGCAAGACGCAACCCGTCATGCGAACCTCCTGTCTTTCCTGGCGCGGCCGCGCCCGCCGCAACGGGCCGCGGCGGGCCGAGCAGCGTCCCCGTCGATGTTACCAGCTCCCTTCCACGGTTCTCCGGCGGCGATCCGTTGACCTGCCGCGCCAATGACTCTACACCTCCACGCTGGAAACCTGGCACCCGGCCGGCGGGCATCGCGATCGGCCGACGCGACCGGCGAGGAGGGAGGCTCCCATGCCCAGGCAAGCAGGATGGTCCCTGGCCGCGGCGCTGTGCGTCCTTGTGCTGGCGCGGCCGGCGGCGGCGCAGCAGGATCCGGCGGTCGCGGAGGAGCTCCCGGCGGCGGTCGCACGCTACCCGGACTTCCGTCAGATAGTGCAGAGCGCCAAGTCGCGGGTGTTTCCCGCGGTCGTCTACATCCGCTGCCTCCAGGAGTACAACGAGGAGGGGAAGAAGGAGTCGCGGCAGGTGAGCGGCAGCGGCGTGCTCATCTCGCCGCGAGGCGACATCGTCACCAACTGGCACGTCATCGAGAAGGCGACCAGCGTGCGCTGCCTGCTGAGCGACGGCCGGCACGCCGACGCGCAGGTGCTCGGCAGCGACCAGGACACGGACCTCGCCGTCATCCGCCTGGCGTGCAGCGATCCGGAGACGTTCCCCTGCGCCGCCCTGGGCGATTCCGGGACGCTCAAGGAAGGCGACTTCGTCATGGCCATGGGCGCTCCCTGGGGCCTGAACCGCTCGGTCTCGATCGGCATCGTCTCGTGCACGCGCCGCTTCCTGGAGGGCGTCAGCGAGTACTCGCTCTGGCTCCAGACCGACGCAGCGATCAACCCGGGGAACTCGGGCGGCCCGCTGGTCAACACCGCGGGGGAGGTCGTCGGCATCAACGCGCGCGGCATGAACGCCGGCGAAGGGATGGGCTTCGCCATCCCCGCGGAGACGGTGGCGCTCCTCCTGCCGCGGCTGCGCGACGAGGGCCGCATGGCGTGGAGCTGGACCGGCCTGCAGCTGCAGCCGCTGCGCGACTTCAACCGCGACAGCTACTTCGATGCCGACGCGGGAGTGATCGTCGCCGAGACCGACCCAGACAGCCCGGCGAGCCAGGCGGGGCTCAAGGCGCGCGACCGCATCGTCAGCATCAACTCGGATCCGATCGTCGCGCTCACCGAGGAGGACCTGCCGGCCCTGCGCCGCCGCATCCGCCTGCTGCCGCTGGGCGAGCCGGCG
Organism: Planctomycetota bacterium; assembly: GCA_016213895.1. Taxonomy (GTDB): domain Bacteria; phylum Planctomycetota; class B15-G4; order B15-G4; family JADJEK01; genus JACQZJ01. Next base: position 18,137 of record JACQZJ010000050.1, read on the forward strand.
CGGCTCGGCGTCATCCGCGACGGCGAGGAGCTGGTCGTCGAGCTGACGCCGCGCGAGAAGGGGAAGGTCCAGGGCGAGGAGCTGGCCCTGGAACGCTTCGACTTCACGGTCAAGGCGATCAACCAGTTCGACAATCCGGACCTCCACTTCCACTGCCGGGAAGGCGTGTTCGTGTTCGCCGTGAAGCAGCCCGGCAACGCCGCCGAGGCCGGGCTGCGCGGCTACGACATCCTCCTGGAGGTCGCCGGCCAGAAGGTCGTGACGCTGGAGGACGCCCGGCGCGTGCACCAGGAGCTCCTCGCCCAGGTCGACGCGAGCCATAGGGTTCTCGTCGCGGTGCTGAGGAACGGGCTGCTGCGGCAGCTCGTTCTCGACTTCGCCCGCGACTACTCGAAGGAGTGAGGGCGCCATGAGCCGTTTCGCGATCATCCCGTTGCGCGTCCTCCTTGCCCTCTGGCCGTTCGTCGCGATCGCGTCGCTCGCGGCGCCCGCCCTCGCCCAGGACGCGTTCGAGGCGCGCCCCGGCGTCATGGCGCGCCTCGCCGGCGAGCTGCTTCCTTCGTTCGTGCGCGTGGAGTTCGCGCTCCAGTACGACAAAGGCGCCTCCCCGGGCACGACGTTCCGCCAGTCCCCGGTCGGCGATCATGGGGGCGACCCGGCCGGCTGGGGGAGCTGGGAGGATCTGGTGCGGGAGGAGCGGCCCGCGGTGCGCGCCGGGTATCTCCTCGCCCCCGACCTCGTGCTGACCGTCGATCCCATGCTGCACGCGCGCTTCATCAAGGGAATCACTGTGCGCGCCGGCGAGCGGGTCATCGAGGCGGCGCCGGCAGGACTCGCCCGCGACTGGAGCGCGCTCTTCCTGCGCCTGAAGGAGCCTGTCTCCGACGGGAAGCCCCTGGTCTTCGACCGCGCGGCCGGCGCTCCGCTCTGCTTCGCGCGCTGCGTGCTGCGGGACGGCGAATGGGGCCTGGACGTGGGAGCGGTCCGCGAGCTGGTTTCGGTCCGCCCCGGGGTCGGACACTTCGCGCTGCTGCCGGGAGATGCCCTGATCGTCGCCGAGTCGGGCGCGGCCGCGGGCGTGGCGATGCACTCCGAGCTGCCGCTCGACGGGTCCTGGCAGGGCTCGCCGCGCGACTGGCGGATCGTCTCGGCAGATGACATGGCCCGCCGCCTGAAGGAGTTCGAGGGAGCCGCCGGCGCCGCGCTCCCCCGGGTCTCGCTCCGGTTCCGCAGCCCGAGCACCAAGGGCGGCTCCTCGCGGTTCTCCTTCGGCGGCAGGGACTCGGGCGAGATGACCGAGTGGCACGGGAGCGGGATCCTGGTGAGCGACTCAATCGTCGTCGTGCCCGCGTACCTGAATCCCGCGATCACGGCCCGTCTCGAGTCGGTCCAGGTCTTCCCCCCGGACGGAAGCGCGGTCGCGGCCGAGTTCGCCGGATCGCTCAAGGACTTCGGCTGCCTCCTGGCGCGGCTCGAGCGGCCGCTGCCAGGCGCCGCGCGCCTGGTCGCCACCCACGACGCGGCCGCGCGCGGCGAGCTGCTCCTGCGCGCGGAGGTAAGCATGCTGGGCGAGAACCGCACGGCGTACCACAGCCACGACCGGGTCATGTCATACGCCCTCGGCTGGCAGGGACGCGCGCAGCCCACCACCTACGCCAGTCGCGGCAGGATCGAAGCCGAGGCCTTCGAGAGATCGAGCTCCGGCGCCACCCTCGACTTCCTCTTCACGCTCGACGGCGAGCTCTTCGCCGCGCCGCTGGCGCGCCGCGAGAAGATCGCCGCTGGCCGCTCCTCGGGCCAGTGGCGCGCCGCCGGCCTGTGGTCCGCGGCGGAGCTGAAGCGCGTACTGGACGACCTGCCGCAGAGCCTCGATCCCGAGAACAGGCCGCTGCCCGAGACCGACGAGAACCGCATCGCCTGGCTGGGAGTCGAGCTGCAGCCGATGAACGAGGACCTGGCGCGGATGAACCAGGTCGGCGACCTGACCAACAACGGCAGGAGCGGCGCGCTGGTGTGCTACGTGTACGCCGACTCGCCGGCGGCGCGCGCCGGGATCGCGATGGGCGACATCCTGGTCAGGATGCACGTGCAGGGTCAGCCCAAGCCGCTCGAGGTCAACGTCGGCTCAGGCGACTTCGGCGGGCTGTCCGGCGAGATCTGGTCGATGATGGACCAGATCTCCGACGAGTACCTCGATCGGATGGCCGCGCCGTGGGGCTCGCTGGAGAACCAGCTGCTGCGCACCCTCACCGACATCGGCTTCGGCACGCCGTTCACGGCCGACGTGTACCGCGACGGCCAGGTCCTGCCCATGGCCTTCGTCGTCGAGGAGAGCCCCCCGCACTTCGAGTCGGCGTCGCGCTGCAAATCGGAGGCGGCCGGCCTCACCGTGCGCGACCTCACCTTCGAGGTGCGCCGCTACTTCCAAGTGGCCCCCGCCGATCCGGGCGTGATCATCTCGAAGGTCGAGCGGGGCAGCCGCGCCGCGGTCGCCGGTCTCAAGCGCTTCGAGATCATCCGCTCGGTGGACGGCGTGCCGGTGCACGGCGCGGGCGACGTGGAGACGAGGTTCGCCGCCGGCGGCGAGTTCCGGCTGGAGGTGAAGCGCATGCGCGAGGGCCGCATCGTCAGAATCAAGATCGACGCCGCGGGCAAGTGACGCGCGCGGCCCGCTGGTCGAGCCGGCCGCGGGCGCGTCAGGCCGTGGCGCCGCCCGCCGCCGCGGGTGCCTGGAGCGTCACCAGCGGCGCGCCCCCCTCAACCGTCTGCCCATCCGCCACGTGCACCTTCTCCACCACGCCGTCCATCTCGGCGCAGATCTCGTTCTCCATCTTCATCGCCTCGAGGATGAGCAGCCTGTCCCCGGTCTTCACGCGCGAGCCGGGCGCGACCTCCACCCGGCGCACGATGCCCGGCATCACGCTCTCGACCACGCCTCCCCCACTGGCGCCGCCGCTGCCGATCGCGCGCCCGATGCGCTCGCGCTCGTCCTCGACCTCGACCTGGTAGGCGCGGCCATTGATGATGAGCGCGAGCTTGCGGCCGTCGCCGTCGACCGACACCGCGAAGGAGCGGCCGTCGACCAGCACCGAGTACTTCAGGCCCGCCTCGACCACCGCCGTGTCCACCGCGTGCACGCCGCCCACGAGGCGGATCTCGAGCCCGCGCGCCTGCTCGCGCGCGTCGACCTCCAGCTCCTTGCCGCCGATCCGCACGAAGTAGCGCACGCCTCTCTCCGCCGCCTCCTTCAGTCCTCGCGGCGCCCAGCGCGCCGCCACGCCGACATCTCGCCGCCGGCGCCGCCGCCGCGCCGCTCGGCGCGCAGCGACCGGAGGCGCCGCAGCTCGTGCGCGAGCGTGACCGCCAAGAGCGCCACGTCGCGCTCCGCGCCGTCGGAGGGTGGTGCGAACAGCTCCGCGCGGTGGCGCTCGATGAAGCCGGTGTCGTACTCGCCGGCGAGGAAGTCGCCGATCTCGAGCACGCGCAGCAGGAAGCCGATGTTCGTCTTGACCCCGGTGACGTGGAACTCGGCGAGCGCGCGCTTCATGCGCGCGATCGCCTCGGCGCGGTCGTTGGCGCGCACCACCAGCTTGGCGAGCAGCGAATCGTAGTAGACGTCGACCTTCATCCCCTCGTACAAGCCGGCGTCGACGCGCACGCTCCCCCCGCCCGGCAGGTCGAGGTTCTTGATGATCCCGACGGCCGGCAGGAAGCCGTTGTCCGGGTCCTCGGCGCAGATGCGCGCCTCGAGCGCGTGGCCGCGGAAGGTCACGTCCTCCTGCGCCAGGGAGAGCGGCCGGCCGGCCGCGATCCTGAGCTGCTCGCGCACGATGTCGATGCCGGTGACCGTCTCGGTGATCGGGTGCTCCACCTGCAGGCGCGTGTTCATCTCGAGGAAGAAGAAGCTGCGGCGCGCGTCGACCAGGAACTCCACGGTGCCGGCGTTCTCGTAGCCGACCTCGCGCGCGGCCTTGACCGCCGCCTCCCCCATGCGCCGGCGCATCTCCTCGTCGACCAGCGCGCACGGCGTCTCCTCGATGATCTTCTGGTGGCGGCGCTGGATCGAGCACTCGCGCTCACCGAGGTGGATCACGTGGCCGTGGCGATCAGCGAGCACCTGGATCTCGACGTGGCGCGGCTTGTCCAGGAACTTCTCCACGTAGACCGCCCCGCTCTTGAAGGCCTTCTCCGCCTCCGAACGCGCCAGCTCGAACGCCTTGCCGAGATCGGCGGCGTCCTGCACCACGCGGATTCCCTTGCCGCCCCCGCCCGCCGCCGCCTTGATCATGACCGGCAGCCCGATCTCGGCGGCGATGCGCTTGATCTCCGCCAGGTCGTCCACGGCGCCCGCGGAGCCGGGGGCGATGGGCACGCCCGCGGCGTGCATGCGCGCCCGCGCGCGCACCTTGTCGCCCATCTCGCGCATGGCGCGGCCCGGCGGGCCGATGAAGATCAGGCCCGCGGCCGTGACGGCGTCGGCGAAGTCGCCGTTCTCCGAGAGGAAGCCGTAGCCCGGGTGGACCGAGTCGCAGCCGCACGCGCGCGCCGCCGCGATGATCTTCTCACCGGCGAGGTAGGACTGCGCGGCTGGCGGCGGTCCGATGTTGACCGCCTCGTCCGCGAGCCGCACGTGCAGGGCGCTGCGATCGGCGTCGGAGAAGACGGCGACGGTCGGGATGCCCTCCTCGCGGCAGGCGCGCAGCACGCGCACCGCGATCTCGCCGCGGTTGGCGACCAGGACCTTCTTGAGCTTGTCCGACATGGAGAAGGGAGTATACCTTTGGCGCCACCCGGCGGCAGGGAAAGGAAGGACGGTGTGAGGAGCGTCGCGGCCGTTTTCCTGGGACCCGGAGGGGGCGGGGCGGCTTCCGGTGCAGCAAGCGCGCGAGGAACGAGGAGTGCCTCGATGGCGACGGAAGCGATGCCAGCGGTTCGGCGGCGTGAGGTGAGCGAGGCGTGAGTGGTTTGGACGCCGCGGCCCCCTCCTCTCCCAGGAAAACGCCGCACCGCTCCGCAAGCGCGCCCTCCCGGTGCGTGCGCCGGGATGGGCCTGCGTGAAGCAACGTACTTGAGGTAGGCGGTCGCGGGCCAAGGCCCGCGACCGCACGGAATGAGTGCACCCGGCGAGGCCTCGCAGCCGTTCCTCCGGGATCGGGTGCGGCAGCGCGACTTCCGGTGCATCGAGCGCGCGAGGAACGAGGAGCGGCGCGAGGCGGAAGCGACCCGGGAGAAGGGAGGGATCCGCCTCGGCGATCTGCTATTCTCCGCCCCCGGCCAGCAGCGCAAAGGAACGTGCCCGGCGCGAGTTCGTTTCGGCCGGCTCCTGCCGCTTCCGCGCCCTGGCCTCCGGGCGAGCCTCCGTGGACCTGAACCGCCTCAAGATCGATCGCAGCAGCAGCCGGCCCGCCGCGGGCGGCGTGCGCCGCTGGCGCGCCGCGCGCTTTGCCAGCCGCGCGGCGCTGCTCCTCGCGCTCGGCCTCGCCGCTTGGGCTTTCCGCCGGCCGCTCATGGAGCTCGCCGACCGGCTGCGCTTGCCCGAGGTCGAGACGGCCAGGGTCGTCCGGCCCGATCCCGCGTCCGCGGGGGCGGTGGCGGGCACGGCCGCGAACGGCTACATCGTGGCCAAGGTGCGCGCGGCGCTCTCCGCCGACACGGCCGGCCGCATCGTCGAGCTGAACGTCGAGGAAGGCCAGGCGGTCAAGAAAGGGTTCGTGGTGGCGCGGCTCTTCTCCGAGGAGTACGAGGCGGCGCTGAGAGTCGCAGAGGCCGACCTCTCCGCGGCCGAGGCCGCGCTCGAGCGCTTCCGCGCCGAGGCGGACGCGGCCGGCGCGGACCTCGAGCGCCTGGGCTCGGCGCGAGCCTCGGCCGCCGCCGACCTGGACGCGGAGCGCGCGGACCTCAAGCTCGCCGACTTGAACCACGAGAGGATTCGGCAGCTGGTGGAGGATGGGGTGGAGAGCCCGCGCGCGCTCGACGAGGCCGAGGCCGCGCGCGACAGCGCCCGGGCGCGTCTCAAGGCGGCCGAGGCGCACCTCGCGGCGGCGGACGCGTCCCTGACGCAGGGCGCGGCGCGCCTCGAGGTGGCGCGGGCTGCGGCGCGCGAGGCGGAGGCCGGGGTGCGCGTGCGCGGCGCCTCTTGCGAACAGGCGCAGGCCACGTTCGACAAGACCTTCATCCGCGCTCCCTTCGACGGCGTGGTCGTGCTGAAGGACGCCGAAGTCGGCGAAGTGGTCTCGCCCAACTCGCAGGCAGGCAGCAGCGCGCGCGGCTCGGTCGCCACCATGGTCGACTTCAGCTCCCTCGAGGTGCAGGCGGAGGTGCCCGAGACCAGCCTGGCGGCGGTGCAGGTCGGCGGCACGGCCAAGATCTTCCTCGACGCCCACCCCGACTCTCCCTACGCCGGCGTGGTGGAGCGCATCTGGCCGACCGCGAACCGCCAAAAGGCCACGGTTGAGGTGCGCGTCTCGTTCGCTGAGCGCGACGAGCGCCTGCGTCCGGAGATGGGCGTGCGCGTGGTCTTCCTCGGGGACGCAGCCGTTGCCGCGAAGGCCGAGGAGGGTGCCCCGGCCGAAGACATGCTCCTCATCCCGAGCGACGCGCTCGCGCGCCGGGAGGGCGGCACGGGCGTGTTCGTGCTCGAAGGGGACATCGTACGCTACCGCGGCGTCGCGCTCGGCGCGCGCCGCTCGAACCGCGTCGCGGTGGAGGAAGGGCTGGCCGAGGAGGAGATCGTCGTCCGCTCGCCGCCGCCGTCGCTCGGCGACGGCGACCGGGTCCGCGTCAAGAAGTCACCGTGAAGGCCGAACCATGACAGAGCGAATCATCGCGCTCTCCAGCGTGACCAAGATCTACACCCGGGGCGGCGAGTCGCTGGTCGTCCTCGACCACCTCGACCTCGAGGTCGCGCGCGGCGGGTTCTGCGCGCTCATGGGCCCCTCGGGCTCAGGAAAGAGCACGCTCCTCAACCTGATCGGCGGCCTGGACCACGCCGACCAGGGCCAGGTCGAGGTGGCGGGCACGAACATCGAGGCTCTGGACGGGTCCGCTCTCGCCGCGTGGCGCGCCGAGACGGTCGGCTTCGTCTTCCAGGGGTTCAACCTCATCCCGGTCCTCACCGCGCGCGAGAACATCGAGCTGCCGCTCTTGCTCGCCCCGCTCTCGCGCAAGCAGCGCCGGAAGCACGTGGACGACGCGCTCGAGCTGGTCGGGCTGGCCGACCGCGCCGACCACCGGCCCAGCCAGCTCTCGGGCGGGCAGGAGCAGCGCGCCGCCATCGCGCGCGCGATCGTCACCGATCCGAAGCTCATCCTGGCGGACGAGCCGACCGGCGACCTCGACCGCGAGTCGGCCGACCAGATCCTCGACCTGCTGGCGCGGCTCAACTCGGAGCTCGGGAAGACCGTGCTGATCGTGACGCACGACAGCCTGGCCGCCGAACGCGCGCGCCGCGTCGTCCACCTCGACAAGGGGCGGCTGGTCGACCGCAGCGAGGCGGCCCTTGCGCCTGGCGGAGGCAACTGACCATGCCGCTGCGCCTCGTGCCCAGGAACCTGCTGAAGCACCCGCTGCGCTCCCTGCTGACGCTGCTCTCGCTCGCGGTGGCCCTCTTCCTCCTCTGCCTGCTGCGCTCGCTGGTCGTCGCGCTCGACGCCGGGGTGCGCGGCGCCAAGTCGGACCGGGTCATCGTGCAGTCGGCGGTCAGCCTGTTCGTGTTCCTGCCGGAGAGCTACCAGGAGAAGATCAGGCAGGTGGAGGGAGTCGCGGAGGTCATGGGCTGGACCTGGTTCGGCGGCTACTACCAGGAGCCGGCGAACTTCTTCGCCCAGTTCGCCACGGACTCGGAGCTCCTGTTCTCCATGTACCCGGAGATCCAGATCATCAAGGGCGATGCGCGGGACTTCCTCGCCGACCGGCGCGCGTGCATCATCGGCGACCAGCTCGCCAGCGCCTATGACTTCGACATCGGCCAGTCGATCCCCTTGATCGGCGGGCTCTTTCCGCGCGTGGACGGCGGCGTCTGGGACTTCCAGGTGGCCGCGATCTACCGTTCCAACTCCTCCAACGTCGACCGCAAGTCGCTCTTCTTCCACTACGACTACCTGCAGCAGAGCCGCGAAGAGGGCGGCGTCGAGGGCCCGCCCGGTATCGGCGTGTTCGTGGTGAAGGTGAAGGAGGGCGAGGACCCGCTGGCGGTGATGGGCCGCATCGACGCGCTCTTCGAGAACGGGCCGCAGCGGGTGCAAAGCTGCTCAGAGGCGGTGTTCCAGGCACAGTTCGTGTCCATGGTCGGCAACATCCCGCTCTTCGTCGGCTCCTTGGGCGGTGGCGTGTTCCTCGCCATCCTGCTGGCCGTGGTCAACACCATGCTCATGTCGGCGCGCGAGCAGGTGCGCGACATCGGCATCATGAAGGCGCTCGGCTTCACCAACGCCGCGGCCTTCTGGGTGATTCTCCTGCAAGGGCTCTTGCTGGCCCTGGCCGGCGGCGGGCTTGGCATCCTGGGGGCGCACGCCGTGTCCGAGCCCATGGCCCAGGCGCTCGGCGCCTACTTCCCCGGATTCGCGGTGTCGCGCGAGACCACGGTCGTCGGCCTGGTCATCTCCCTCGCCATCGGCGTGCTCGCGGCGAGCGTGCCGGCCTGGCGGCTGAGCCGGCTCTCGACGGTGCAGACCATGCGCATGGAGGCGTGAAGGATGGCGCTCGTTCCGCTCACCTACAACCTGCGCAGCATGCTGGTGCGGCGCTCCGCCACGCTCCTCACCGTGCTCGGCATCGGCGCGACGGTCGCCGTGATCTCCGGCGTGCTCGCCCTGCAGCAGGGCTTCGAGCGGCTCTTCGCCGCTTCGGGCCGCGCCGACCTCGCGGTGATCATGCGCCAGGGCTCCACCGACGAGGGCTCGAGCATCCTCGACCGCGAGGATGCGAACGCCCTGGTCAAGTCGAGCCCGGAGATCGCCGAGGACGAGGACGGCCGGCCGCTGGCGTCCATGGAGAGCTACCTCGGCGTGCGCCGCTTCAAGGTGGACGGCGGGGAGACGAACGTGGCGGTGCGCGGCATCCAACCGCTCTCCATCCGCCTGGCCGGCGCCGCGCTCAAGCTCGTCGCGGGGCGGCACTTCACGCCCGGCTCCGACGAGGTGATCGTGGGGGCGAAGCTCTCGGGGCGCGTGCGCGACTGCCAGGTCGGCGACGTCATCGTCTTCAACACCACGCCGTTTCGCGTGGTCGGCGTGTTCGAATGCGACGGGCCCTTCGCCTCGGAGATCTGGGGGGACGTGGAGCGCATCGGCGCGGCGCTGGAGCGGCCGGTGTACAACCGCATCGTCGCCCTGCTCAAGCCCGGGGTGGCGCTCGAGGACTTCGCCGCGCGCGTGGAGAAGGACGAACAAGCGCACGCCATGGTCGAGTCCGAGCGCGAGTACCTCACCAAGCAGACGCGAGCGATGTCGGCCGCCCTGCTCTGGCTGGGAGGAGTGCTGGCGCTCATCATGGGAGTGGCGGCGATCTTCACCGCCACGAACACCATGCTCGCCGCGCTCGCGGCCCGCACCCACGAGATCGGCGTGCTGCTCGCGCTCGGCTTCCGCCCGGCCGCGGTCTTCTGCGCCTTCCTGGCCGAGGCGGTCCTGCTCTGCCTGCTCGGCGGAGCCGCGGGCTGCCTCATGACCCTGCCGCTGAACGGCATCGAGACGGGCACGACCAACTATCAGACCTTCACCGAGGTGGCTTTCGCCTTCCGCGTCACGCCGCAGGTCCTGGTCGTGGCCGTGACCTTTTCGCTGCTCCTCGGCCTGGCCGGCGGCGCCTTGCCCGCCTGGCGGGCGGCGCGCATGAACCCCACGGCCGCGCTGCGCCGGCTGTGAGCCTCTCCGCAGGAGAGGCTCATCCGGACGCCGCGGTTTTCACGCGGGTCGCTTGAACTGAAAACACCCGTGACTCCGTCGGCGTGACGGGATGAGAACCTGGGCAAGGCGTCCGTCGTGAGGTCGGGTTGCGGGCGATAGCCTGCGATGCGCCGCGCGCGCAAGGAGCCGGACGCCGCCGGCCCACCCACGTCTTACGTTTCCCGTGTCAGCTCCCGGCCTTGCGCCCGGACCCGGCCGCCTTCCTGGCCGGAGCCTGCTTCTCTTGCGCGGCCGGCGGCGGCGCCGCGCCGTAGGATTCCTCGGCGGAAGGGAAGCGCCCGGCGAGCACGTCCTCGCGATAGGCCGCCAGGGCGGCGGCGATCACCGCGCCCGCCTCGGCGTAGCGGCGCACGAACTTCGGCACGTGGCCGCTGGTCAGGCCCACGAGGTCGGTGAACACGAGGATCTGTCCGTCGCAGTCGGGGCCGGCGCCGATGCCGATCGTGGGAATCGGGATGCGGCGCGTGATCTCCGCACCCAGCTCCGTGGGTATGCCCTCGAGCACCACAGAGAAGGCGCCCGCCTCGGCCACGGCGGCGGCGTCCGCGAGCAGCCGCTCGGCCTGCTCCGCCGTCTTGCCCTGCACCCGGAACCCTCCCATCTGATGCACCGCCTGCGGCCTGAGGCCGATGTGGCCCATGACCGGGATGCCGGCCTCCACCACCGCGCGGATGGCCGCGGTCCGCTCCACGCCCCCCTCCATCTTCACCGCCTCGACGTTCCCCTCCTTCACGAAGCGGATCGACGAGCGCAGGGCCTGCTCCACCGACTCGTGGTAGCTGCCGAACGGCAGGTCCCCGACGAGCAGGGCCCGGGATGCGCCGCGCGCCACCGCCCGGGAATGCGCGAGCATCTCCTCCAGGCTGACCGGCAGGGTGCTCGGGTAGCCGAGAACGGTCGGGCCGAGTGAGTCCCCCACGAGCAGGATGTCCATGCCGCTCTCGTCGACCAGACGGGCGGTCGGGCAGTCGTAGGCGGTCATGGCCGTGATCCTCGTCCGGCCCTTCATGGCCCGGATCGAGGGCGCCGTGACCTTGGACTTCCGGTCCGGGATGCAGCTGCTCATGCCAGACTCTCGCTCGCTTCTGGACCTGGTTCAGCAACCGGTCAGTCTAGCAGGCCGTTGAAAAAGTGCTCCGTCGCCGAGGCGAGCGTATCGCGGCCGAGATCAAGGAGCGAGACCGGAGGCGAATCGGGGGGATTCGCCGAGGATCTCGCGACGCAGAGATCCGCCGCCGCAGGCAGGATGACTTTTCCAACGGTCTGCCAGCCCAACTTCCGCAGTCGAAAAAGTCGGATCGTCTCCCTGAACCGACTTACGTTCGCTCGGGCCAACGAGTTGGGTTCTACGCTTGACACACGCGAGACGTCCTTCGTATGTTGACCTTGCCTGGAGGAGGCTTCCCGGAGGGGTTCCGAGGAAGCCCGGAGGTCCGCCCCCCCCCCCGGGTGGAGGCGGTGGTTTCGAGGGGGATGGAAAGGGTACATCATGCACAGGTGCAGGAGGGCTGTGTCCATGTCGAGGAGTTCCTTGTTCGCGGCAGCCGCCGCGCTCTTTTCGTCCGTGGCCTGCGCCCAGACCACGGTGGAGATCAGAAGTCCGCTGTTCGTGGAGCCGCTGGCCGGACCCGTGGTGGTGGACGTGGTCGCGACAGAGATCGACGTCGCCGGGGATGAGCTGACGATCAAGCAGGGCGAGACGGACGTGACCAGCGCGGTGGTGCAGTCGTCGTCCGTCGTGGTGGCCGTCGACGCGAACGGCGACCTCGTCTACGAGAGGTTCGTTCACCGCTACTGGCTGGACCTGTCGAGCCTCGCGTTCGACACCACGGCGCTGGTGCTCGCGGCGCAGGTGTGGAACAACGGAGTGGAGTCCCTGATCCTGCGCGGCATGGCGATCACGCCACCCGTCACGCTCGGCACGGGCGACACGACCTGGGTGACCGCGGTGGACGGGAACGTGGTGTCGTTCTACCTCAGAATCGAGGGTGCAACCGTGCTGGACCGCGTCACCACCGTGCTCAAGAACGGCGTGGACGTGACCGCGGCGGCGATCGTGACCGAGGCCGTGGTGTGGGACGAGACGCGCGAGGGCTTCATTCACGACCGCATGTACCGGATCGACGTGGATCTGCCCTCGATCGGCTTCACCACCGTGGGCGACTCCCTGGAGCTGCGGTGCGACATCTGGTTCCCGTCGGGCCTCTACCAGTGGTGGGTGAGTCATCCTGTGGTCGAGACGGATCCGCAGGTGGACCTGACGAAGGAGGAGTGCATCGCCAACTGCGCGGCTGCGTTCATCGCGGCGGTGGGTGCGTCCAAGGCGGGCGGCGAGACGACCATTTCAAACCCGGATGCCGTGGCGGGAGCAGCGGACGCCCTGGACACGTGCCTCCAGAACTGCGGGATGTCCAGCGGCAACGCCACGGTGACGGCCGGAGGCCTGACGGTGATGGTGGGATTCGGCACGGTGAGCGGGTCGGCAGACCTGGTCGTCGCACTCGGAGCGGATGGGACCGGGACCAGCGCGGGCGGGAACGCAACCGCGTCGAACGACTTGCCGGGCGGAGCCGCGGTGGCGAACGCTGGCGATGGAGCTCCTGCCGGAACGAACCCAGGCGGTACCAAGGGCGGCGACGCCAAGGCCACGTCGAAAGGCGGCGACGCGATTGCCTTGGGAGGTGAGGGCGGTGATGGCGGCACGGCGGGCGGATCGGGCGGGCATGCAGAAGTCGAGAACAAGGTCGGCGGCAAGACGGCGATCGCTCAGGGTGGCGAGGGCGGCAACCCCGGGGGCCAGAACGAGGTGGGCGGCTCCGGCGGCAATGCCAAGGGTAATGCGGGTACTGAAGGGGCTCACGCCGGAGGCGGCCTCTGTTCGCCCGGGTACCACGGCGGCGGCGCCAAGGTGACCGTGGCGGGCGGGGAGTCCAGCGGCAAAGGCGGCATGCCCATCGCAAACTGATCCGGCCCCGGCCGCGCTGCGAGCGGCCGGCGAGTGAGGGGCCTCGGCGTCGCGCGTTCCCGGTTCGCTCACGGGGCAGGACCGTGCGGCTCGAAGGCTGCAAGACGACAGAAGGCCGAGGGGCGCGCGCGTACAATCCGCGCACCCTCGGCCTTCTGCCGCACTGGAATCGAACATGCAGCGCCTCGGCCCGTTCCGTCTGCTTCTGCTTCTCCTCGCGTCCCTGCTGCCGCGCGCGGCCGCCCAGGAGTCGTGGCACATCGCGCTGCTCGACGGCCAGGAATCGGGCTGCGCACACGCGCTGACGCGGCCGGCGGAAGACCCGGCCGGCGGCTTCGAGACCACGATCGAGACCCACCTGCGCCTGAAGCGCATGGGCGCCGCCATGGAGATCCCACCTACGAGGGCGTGGTGCGGGACGGCGCGCTCGAGTTCACGGTGACCACGGCGGGCGCGACGCGCCCCTCCTCCATCGACTGGCCGGCCGACGTTCCCGGCCCCAAGGAGGTGGAACGCCGCACGGCCGCGCTTGGGGAAGCGCCGGGCAAGAGCACCAGCTTCCATCAGTTCGACTTCATGCTCGGCGAACCGTCCCTGGTCACGTCCACGGTCGAAGGAGTCGAGGAGGTCCCGCTCGGCGGCGAGACGCGCCGGCTCAGGCGGGTGGTCACGCGCTTCGATCAGGCCGGCATGCCGGACGTGACGACCTGGATCGACGAGCAGGGCTTCGCCCTCAAGACCTCGATGAGCATGGCCGGCCTGACCATCATCTCGGAGCTGGCCAGCAAGGAGCGGGTGGACGCGTTCCTGGCGGAAGGGTCCGCCGCCTCGGCCGAGGTGTTCGAGCGCTCGATGATCCAGGCGAACGTGCGCCTGCCGCGGCCGCGCTCGCTCGAGTCCGTGCTCTACCGGGTCGCGCCGAAGCAGGCGGGCGGACCGCTGCCGCCGCTCGAGGACGAACGCCAAGAGATCGTCGCGCGGGAAGCCGACTCGGGCGCCGTCCTGCTGCGCGTGGCGGCCCGCGTGCCGCCCGAGACGCCCCGGCAGCGCCGGCCGCTCGAGGATCCCGCGCCGGAGCTCGCGGAGTACCTCGAGCCCAACCCCATGCTGCAGTCCGACGACCCGCTGCTGCTGCGCCTGGCCGCGGAGGGAGTGGGCGAGGAGCAGGACGCCTGGAACGCGGCCGTACGGCTCGAGCGCCTGGTGTTCGAGACGATCACGCAGAAGAGCCTGGACGTGGTCTTTGCCTCGGCGAGCGAGGTGGCAAAGACGCGCGCGGGCGACTGCTCCGAGCACGCGGTGCTGCTCGCCGCCCTGTGCCGCGCCGCAGGCATACCCGCGCGCGTGGCCATGGGACTGGTCTACGCCGGCGGCATCTTCGGCGGGCACGCCTGGACCGAGGTGTGGATCGACGGCGCCTGGTACGCGCTCGACGGCACCATCGGCCGCGGCGTGGTCGACCCGACGCACCTGCGCTTCGGCGTGACGAGCCTCAGGGCGGGCGGGCTCTCCGCCGGGCTGCTCGGCGTGCTGGCGGGCCTGGGCAACATCGACCTGGAGATCCGCGAGTACTCGCGGGACGGCGTCATGCGCCAGGTGGACGCCTCGCGGCCGCGCTGCGCGATCGAGAACGGGCGCTTCACCGACCGCGTCGAGGGGCTGAGCTTCGCCGTTCCAGAGGGGTGGAGCGCCGCGGACGGCGCGCCCGGGGCCGGCGGGATGTCCAACGAGTTCGTCCTGGCGGAGCTGAGCCGCGCCGGCGCCGGCGTGATCCGCGTGGTCGCGCGCCAGGTGCGCCCGGACTTCGCCCTGGACGCCTTGCCGGCCGAGCTGGCGGGCGGCGGCGCCCCGGTGTTCTGCGTGCCGCGGCGCATGGCCGGGCGCACGGGCGCGGTCGCGACCGGCGGCAGCGAGGCGCAAGCCTGGCGCGCGGCCGCCCTGCTGCTGGACGACACGCTATACGTGGTACGCGCGGCCGGCGGCGACGACGCCGCTCTCGAGGCCTTCGAGCAGGTCGTGGACTCGTTGGCCATCGAGTGACGGCGCGGCCGCCGCCTTGACCGCTCCGCGGCTTTCCGCGGTTTTCGTCAAGGGCCGGGGCCTGCGGCGCCGATAAGTCTCGCCGTCAGGGACACCGTCCTCCGGTCGCGGGCAGGCGATGCTCGACTTCCGCTTCACGTCAACGCTGAGATTCCGGCTCACGGCCGCGTTCGTGGCGCTGGTGGCGTTCACGGCCGCGCTCATGGGCGTGTTGGTCAAGCGCAACACGCAGCAGAGCCTGCTCGAGCTGCACGAGCGCACCGGGTTCATCCTGGCGCGCAACATCGCTCGCAACGCCGCGCTGGAAGTGAGCTGCGGCAGCGCGGAGCGCCTGCGCG
Organism: Planctomycetota bacterium; assembly: GCA_016213895.1. Taxonomy (GTDB): domain Bacteria; phylum Planctomycetota; class B15-G4; order B15-G4; family JADJEK01; genus JACQZJ01. The sequence continues at coordinate 33,385 of JACQZJ010000050.1, forward strand.
GCCTGCTGGAGCAGCTGCAGCAGGAGCCGTTCGTGCGCTACGCCACGGTGTTCGCCGGCGACGGGGAGATCCTCGGCATCTGGTTCCGCGATCCGGTGGACATCCCCCCGTCCGGCAAGACGCTCGGCGCCGAGACGCACGGCCCGCTCCGGGTGTGCGTGCAGAACGGCGAGCCGATCTCCGAGTTCGACGTGCCGATCGCCATGCGCGCCGCCGCGCCGGGCGCGGCGGCGCCGGCGGCTGGCGGCTCCGCGGCGGGAACGGTGCGCCTCGGCCTCTCGCGCCAGCCGATCCTCGAACGCATCGCTCAGGCCCACGACCAGATCCTGAGGATGGTCCTGGCCTCGGTCGTGCTCGGCGTGGTCGCCTCCTTCTTCATCGTCCGCTCCTTCCTGCGGCCGATCACGCGCCTCATCGCGACCACCCGCATGATCGGACGCGGTGACTTCGACATCGTCGTCGGCAGCCTGCCGGACCAGGGCGAGCTCGGGGCGCTGGCGCAGGCCCTGGCCCGCACCACGCGCGACCTGCGCGACATGAAGGGGCAGCTGGTCGAGGCCAACGAGCGCCTGGAGCAGAAGGTCTCCGAACGGACCAACGCGCTCAAGGAGGCGCTCCAGGAGCTGAAGGTCCTCGACCGCATGAAGGACGAGTTCCTCTCCTCGGTCTCGCACGAGTTCCGCACGCCCCTCACCTCGATCCGCGCCTACGCCGAGATCCTGCTCGAGTTCCAGGACGAGGACGCGGCCGCCTCACGCACCTGGTGAACGACATCCTCGACATGGTGAAGATCGAGTCCGGCGACGTGGAGTGGTCCCTGCGCCGCGTCGACCTCCTGGAGCTGGCCGAGGACGCCCTGCGCTCGCTGCGCCCGATCCTCGACGAGCACCGCCTCAAGGCCACGGTCACGCGCCGCGGCAGCGTGCCGGAGGTGCAGGGCGACCGCGACCGCCTGCTGCAGGTGATGACCAACCTCCTCTCCAACGCGGTCAAGTTCTCCCACGAGGGCAGCAGCGTCGAGGTGGCGGCCGAGCGCCAGGAGGAGACCGTCGCGGTCGTGGTCCGCGACCACGGCATCGGCATCGCGCCGCAGGACCAGCAGAAGATCTTCGACCGCTTCAAGCAGGTCGGGGACACGCTCACCGAGAAGCCGCAGGGCACCGGCCTGGGACTGCCGATCTGCAAGAACATCGTCGAGAGGCATGGGGGCAGCATCTGGGTGGAGAGCAGGCCCAACCAGGGCAGCCGCTTCTGCTTCACCCTGCCGATCAAGGGGCCGTCCGAGGAAGACCTGCGCGCTCCGCCGGCGCGCGACGCCGGCCTGCGCACGGACGCCACGCTCGTCCGCGCGCCCGAGGGGAACGCGCTGGCCTGAGCGGCCTCCCGTCGTGGCGCACGCTCCATGCCGCGCGCGGCGCGCCCGCCGGGCGCGGCCAGCCGCGACGCGATCAAGGCGCGTTTTCCTGTAACCCCCCGCCGAGCGCACCGACCTCCGCACCAGTCCGCCGCGCCGGCGCGCGGCTTGCAGATTCGTCACCAGCAACACTGGAGGTCGCCATGGTCGTTTCTTTCGCAGGGCTCGCGCTCGCGGGCCTGATGTCGTTCTCCCCCGCCGTTTCGTCCGCCGCGCTTCCGGCCGGCGAGAAGGACAGCCTGGGCGCGCAGGCGCAGCTCGAGATCGCCAAGCAGGATCGCAGGAAGGCGAACAAGACCAGCGGGGAGGAGAAGCGCGCGATCCTCGAGGGGACGATCGCGCAGTACCAGAAGGTCCTGGAGCTCTACGGCGAGGACGGTCCCGCCTGCGCCGAGGCGTCCTTTCGCATCGGCGAGATCGAGCGCTCGCTGGGGGACGCTCCCGGGGCCCGCGCCGCGTTCGAGACCACCCTCCGCTACGGCAAGGACGCGCCGCTCTTCGCCGCGCGCGCCCTGAACGAGCTCGGCCACCTGGCGCGCCGCTCGGGCGACGCCGCGGCGGCCATCGCCGCCTACGAGAGGGTCCTGGCCGAATTCCCGGTGGAGGAGGCGGAGGCCGTGAAGTCGCTCACCTGGATCGGCAAGGTCGAGGCAGGTCGCGGCAACGCCGAGAAGGCCCGCAGCGCCTGGCTGTCCATCGCCGACCGCTACCCGGCGCTGCCGGTTCAGGCGGTGCGCGCGGCCGACCTCGCCGCCCTGGACGCGCTCGAGGGCGGCGACACGGACACGGCGCAGGAGATCGTGAACCGCACCCGCGCCAGGTTCTCGGCGGACAACAAGGACCAGCCGTGGTGGTCCCCTGAGGTCGAGGAGGCCCTCGGCAAGATGAAGGCCCCCGCGCGGCTCGCCGCGCCCGAGCCGGCCGAGCCCGAGCCTGCCGAGGAGGACTGATTACCGCGTGTCACAGGGAAGAAACACGCGGCTTTCCGGGCGTCCGGCGCGCATTCCTCTTGCGCGCCGGACGCCGCGCCTTGCTAGGATGCCGCCAAAGGGGCGAGTAGGGGGGAGCAAGTGGGCATCGGGGCCCCGAATCGGAAGGACTCGAGCTACTGCAGTGTCAGACGATTGACGACCGGCCAAGACTTCCTGGCTGCCGCAGCCGCACGGGTCTGCCGTGCCGCGGCAAGCTCATGACCAGTCGGCCGGAGGTCGAAGCGACTCTGAAAGAGCAAGTTCCGACCAGATGAAGGGCGCCGTGGAGGCATCTCAGGAGCAATGAACCAGGCAAACGAAGGCGAAGAAACCATCTCGCGGCAGAAGATCGAACAGATCGCCGACAACCTCAAATCCTCGGCGGAGAGCGTGATCGGGCTGCTCTCCACGGACGAGATCCGCGTGAAGGAGTTGCTCGAGGCGACGCGCTTCATGGCGAGGTCGGCGCGACGCATCGCCCGCCGGGCGAACTGGAAGGTCGGAGAGGCCCCACTGGGCAACGGCCGCGGGATGACCGGCCGCGACGCGGGCGCGGAGGCCCGCCGCGACGCGGCCCGCCGCGCGACCGCGGTCGCGGCAACGACCGCCGCGGCGGCGGCGGCGGCTACCGCAACGACTGAGAGCCTCCCGCAGGCCACGCCCTTCTCCCGCAGGCCGTGCCGAGTGACGGCCGCGGACGCGGGAGCGGTGCGCTCCCTGCTCGGGCCGCGCGACCGGCGACGCTACTCCGCGCCGGGCGCACCGATGCGGAAATACTTGAAGCCGAGTTCCGCCAGGGTCGCCGGGCGATAGAGGTTCCGGCCGTCGAAGATCACCGGGACCTTCATCAGCTCCTTCATCTTCTCGAAGTCGGGGTTGCGGAACTCCACCCACTCCGTGGCGACGAACAGGCCATCCGCGCCGCGCAGGGCGTCGAACGCTCGCGCGTGGTAGGTGATCCGGTCGCCGAGCACGCGCCGTGCCGACTCGATCGCCTCGGGATCCGAGGCGCGCACGCTGGCGCCGGCCCGCAGCAGCTCCTCGATCAAGACCAGCGCCGAGGCCTCGCGCACGTCGTCCGTGTTGGCCTTGAAGGCGAGCCCCCAGACCGCGAACGTCCTGCCCGAGAGGTCGCCGTTGAAGAAGCGCTGCGCCTTCTCGAACAGCGCGCGCTTCTGCCTGGCGTTCACCTCCTCGACGGATTTCATGATCTTGAAGTCGTAACCGTACTCCCTGGCCGTGGCGATGATCGCGCGCGAGTCCTTGGGGAAGCAGGAGCCGCCGTAGCCGCACCCAGGGAAGAGGAACGGCATGCCGATGCGCGAATCCGTTCCGATCCCCTGGCGCACCATGGTCACGTCCGCCCCGACCAGCTCGCAGATGCGGGCGACCTCGTTCATGAACGAGATGCGCGTGGCGAGCATCGCGTTGGCCGCGTACTTGGTCAGCTCGGCCGAGAGGACGTCCATGATCACGATCGGCTTGCCGGTGCGGACGAAGGCCGAGTACAGCTCCTTCATGATCTCGGCCACGCGCGGATCATCGGTGCCGATGACGACGCGGTCGGGCTTCATGAAGTCGTCGATGGCCGCCCCCTCCTTCAGGAACTCCGGGTTCGACACCACGTTGAACGGGTGCGTGGTCTCGGCCGCGACCGCGGCGGCGACCTTGCGCGCCGTGCCGACCGGCACGGTGCTCTTGTCGACGATGATCTTGTAGCCGTTCATCGCCTTGCCGATCGCGCTCGCGGCCTCCAGCACGTGCTGCAGATCGGCGCTGCCGCTCTCCTCCGGCGGCGTGCCGACGGCAATGAAGATGATCAGCGATTCCCTGACCGCGGCGTCGATGTCCGTCGTGAAGCTGAGCCGCTCCTCCTCGACGTTCTTCTTGACCATCTCCTCCAGACCGGGCTCGTAGATGGGGATCTGGCCGGCCTTGAGCTTGCTGATCTTCTCCTCGTCGACGTCGACGCAGATCACGGTGTTGCCGCTCTCCGCGAAGCAGGTCCCCGCGACGAGGCCGACGTAGCCCGTACCGACAACTGCGATTCTCATGCGGCTTCTCCGGGAGCTGGGATTCGCGCGGCGCTCCCAACTCGAGACCAGTTGCAGCAGAATGTACGGTGCGAAGGAGAAAGATCAAGCTAGGCGCCGGATTCGCGCGCCGGGGGACGCGCGCCTCAGCGCGCCGCGGCGTTCTTCACGGCTGCTATGAGCGCGCGCGCATGGTCCACCGGGGTGTCCTTGTGGATGCCGTGCCCGAGATTGAACACGTGGCCGGGGCGTCCCTGCGCCGCGTCGAGGATGGCGCGCGCCCGGCGCGCGATGGCCGGCGGCGGGCCGAACAGGACGATCGGATCCAGGTTGCCCTGGATCGCCCGGTCGTGGCCGATCCGCCGCCAGGCCTCGCCCAGGTCGACGCGCCAGTCCACGGCAATGCAGTCCGCGCCGCTCCGCGCCATGCACTCGAGGAAGCCTGCGGCGCCGCTGGCGAAGAGGATCGACGGCACGCCGCGGTCGCGCAGCGCTGCAAACACCGTCCGCGCGTGACGCAGGGCGAACTCCTCGTAGTCATCCGGGGCGAGGCAGCCGGCCCAGGAGTCGAACAGCTGAATCGCCTCGGCGCCCGCGTCGACCTGGCCGAGGACGCAGGCGATGGTCGCCTCGGCGACCTTCTCCAGCAGGCGGTGGAAGGTCATGGGCTCCTGCAGCAGCAGCGACTTGAGGAGAAGGAAGTCGCGGCTGGAGCGCCCTTCGACCATGTAGGAAGCCGCCGTGAAGGGCGCGCCGGCGAAGCCGAGGACGGCCTTGTCGGGCGCGAGCTCCTGGCGCAGCGTGCGCACGGCAGCGGCCACGAAGCCCAGGTCGTCTTCCGGGTCCGGGATGCGCAGGGCAGCCACGTCCCGCGCGCAGCGCACCGGGTTGTCGATGCGCGGCCCGGACTCGGGGAACGCCACCTGCATGCCCATCGCCTGCAGCGGGATCAGGATGTCGGAGAAGAGGATCGCGGCGTCGACGTCGAGGGCCGCCACCGCGTCGAGCGCCACCTTGGCCGAGAGGTCCGGGGTGCGGCACAGGGTGAGGAAGTCGGCCTCGCGCCGCACTTCGCGGTACTCCGGCAGGTAGCGGCCAGCCTGGCGCATGATCCAGATGGGAGTGCGCTCCACGGGCTCGCGCCGGAGGGCGCGGATCAGGAGAGGAACGGCGCTGCGGTCGTCCATCGAGGCAGAGTATAGCGGCGCGGCCGTTTCCCTGGCATCCGGGGCCGGACACGCGACTCCCGGTGCATCGCGTGCGCGAGGAACGAGAAGGGGCTGGTCGAGGCGGAGGCGATGCCGGCGGTTCCGTGGCGTGAGCGGTGCGAGGCGTGAGGTGGCCGGTGCGCCCGTCGGGTCCAGCCGCGCCAGATGCAGGCGGGCGCTCGCGGCCAGGAGACCGCGACCGCACGGAATGGGTGCACCGCGCGGAGCGCGCGGTGCGGAGCCGTTTGGTACCCTTGCCGAGCTGGCGCGGACACGGACTTTCGACACGGATGGACAGAACATGACGTCTTCTCAGGGCTCGGCAGGCGGAGGCGCGGCGGGCGGTCCCGGGCGGGGAGGCGCTCCTCCGGAGGCGGCCAACTTCATCCAGGCGATCATCCGCGAGCATGAGAAGTCGGGCCGCTTCGGCGGCCGCGTGCACACGCGCTTCCCGCCCGAGCCGAACGGGTACCTGCACATCGGGCACGCCAAGTCGATCTGCTTGAACTTCGGCGTCGCGCAGGAGTTCGGCGGCCTGTGCAACCTGCGTTTCGACGACACGAATCCGACCAAGGAAGAGGTCGAGTACGTGGAGTCGATCGAGGAGAGCGTGCGCTGGCTTGGTTTCGACTGGGAGGAGCGCCTCTTCTTCGCCTCCGACTACTTCGACCAGCTCTACGCCTGGGCGGTGCAGCTCGTGCGCCAGGGCGACGCCTACGTCTGCGACCTGAGCGCGGACGAGATCCGCGAGCATCGCGGCACGCTCACCCGGCCGGGAAGGAACAGCCCGTACCGCGACCGCCCCGTCGCCGAGAACCTCGACCTGTTCGAGCGCATGCAGGCCGGCGAGTTCGCCGACGGCAGCCGCACGCTGCGCGCCAGGATCGACATGGCCTCGCCCAACCTGAACATGCGCGACCCGGTCATGTACCGCATCCTGCACGCCAGCCACCACCGCACCGGCGACCGCTGGTGCATCTACCCGACCTACGACTACGCGCACGGCCAGTCGGATTCCATCGAGGGGATCACCCACTCCATCTGCACGCTCGAGTTCGAGAACCACCGCCCCCTCTACGATTGGTATCTCGAGCGCCTCGGGATCCACCATCCGCAGCAGATCGAGTTCGCCCGGCTCAACCTCTCCCACACCGTGATGAGCAAGCGCAAGCTGCTGCGCCTGGTCGAGGAGGGGCGCGTCTCCGGCTGGGACGATCCGCGCCTGCCCACACTCGTGGGGCTGCGGCGCCGCGGCTACACGCCGCAGTCGATCCGCGCCTTCTGCGCGCGCATCGGCGTGGCGAAGTTCAACAGCACCATCGACATGTCCTGGCTCGAGGATGCGGCGCGCGACGACCTGAACGCGCGCGCTCCGCGCGTGCTGGGCGTGCTGCGTCCCCTACGGGTCGTCCTCACCAACCTGCCGGAGGACCGGGTGGTGGAGCTGGACGCGGTGAACAACCCGGAGGATCCCGCGGCCGGCACGCGCAAGGTGCCCTTCTCGCGCGTGCTGTGCATCGAGCAGGACGACTTCCGCGAGGATCCCCCGCCGAAGTTCTTCCGCCTCGCTCCGGGCCGCGAGGTGCGCCTGCGCTACGCCTGCATCATCAAGTGCGAGGAAGTGGTGAAGGACGCGGGCAGCGGCGCGGTCGTGGAGCTGCGCTGCACCTACGACCCGGCGACGCTCGGCGGCCGCGCGCCGGACGGCCGCAAGGTCAAGGGCACGATCCACTGGGTGTCTTCCGCGCACGCCCTGCCGGCGGAGGCGCGCCTCTACGACCACCTGTTCCTGAAGCCCGATCCCGAGGACGTCGCCGCGGGAGAGGCCTTCGCCGCCGGCCTCAATCCCGACTCGCTGCAGGTCCTCCGCGGCTGCCTGGTCGAGCCGAGCCTGGCGAGCGCCGCGCCGGGCGACCACTTCCAGTTCGAGCGGCTGGGCTACTTCTGCGTCGATCCACTGGACAGCGGGCCCGGCCGCACGGTCTTCAACCGCACGGTCACGCTGCGCGACTCCTGGGCCAAGGTCGAGAAGAAGCAGGCCGTTGCGCCGCCGCCCTAGCAACCCGCGCCTTTCCCGTGCGCCTTGCCGGCGCTTCCGGCTACACTGTCGTCGCCGCCGCCGCGCGGGAGTCGCGCCGATGAACCCTCTGTTCCTGGTCTCCCTGCTGGCCGCGGCCGGCGTCGCCCAGCAGCCGGCCGCCGAGACCTCCCTCATGGGCCAGCTCGCGCCCCCCTTCCTCGCCAGGACCTGCATCAACGCGCCGCGCATCATCGACTCGCGCGAACTGCTCGGCGAGGTCATCGTGCTGCAGTTTTGGGGCATCACCTGACCGCCCTGCGTGTGGCAGTTGCCACAGCTCCAGAAGATGTGGGACGAGGGACGCGACCAGGGCCTGCACTTCTTCCACGTCGAGGCGCAGCACCACTCCGAGCGCAAGGTCGCGGCCTTCCTGAGGAGGCACGGCGTCACCTTCCCCAACCCCATCCTCGACGAGTCCGACTTCCTGCTGCTCGACACCGGAGCGCCGTTCGGCTGGGGCTACGACTGCCGCAAGCTGCCGAAGACGTACGTCATCGGCGTGGAGGGCAGGGTCATCTGGGAAGGCGGGTTCGGCTACGACGAGGTCCTGAAGAAGGAGCTGGCCAAGGTGCGCTATCCCGGCCTGTTCCAGCAGGAGGTGGCGCGCGGCCTCGCTCCCGCGGCCAAGGCGTTCGGCGCCGGCAAGCTCGGCAAGGCGCTGGCGGAGGCCGAGAGGACCCAGGCATCCCTGCGGGACGGCGAGGGCGCGGCCGCCGACGCGCAGTTGATCGTGCGGCGCGCCCAGGAGGTCGAGCGCCACCTGCGCGCCGAGGCCGGCGCGGCGCGGCAGGAGCGGCGCTACGCGGCGGCGCTCGCGCGCCTCGAGGAGATCAGCGCGCGCTTCGCGGGCCACTCCCTGGGCGAGGCGGCCGCCGCGGAGCTGAAGGAGCTGGCGCGCGACGCGGGCGTGAAGCGCGAACTGCAGGCCAGCCGCGAGCTGGACGAGCTCTTCGCGCCGGGCGCGGGGGACGCAGCGAAGCTCGCCGAGCAGCTTCTCGCCTTCGCGCGCCGGAACGACGGGCTGCACGCGGCCGAGGAGGCGCTCTTCCTCGCCGCGGGCCTGGAGTAGCGCAGAGCGGCGCGCGCCTTGACAGCGCCGGCGCCGCGCGGTGCACTCGCCCTTCATGAAGTGCGCGCTCCTCGGGCCCTCCGAGCACCTCACGGCCGCGGAGCAGGCGGAGCTCGAGCGCCGTCTGGCCGCTCTCGGCTTCTCCGTGGCCTCCCTCGGCCGCGGCGTTCCCGCGCCGGCCGACGCCGCCGTCGCCGTCGTCAACTCGAAGACGCGCCTGGGAGCGGCCGAGTTCGCGGCCATGCCCGCGCTGCGCCTGGTCGTGACGACGACCTCGGGCTACGACCACGTCGACCTGGGCGAGGCGCGGAGGCGGGGCGCCGCCGTGGGCCGCTGTCCGCTGGCGCGCCGCGAGGCGGTGGTCGACGCGGCGCTCGGCATGGGGATCTCCCTGCTGCGCCGACTGCCGGCGCTGAGCCGCGCGACGGGAAGCGGCCGCTGGACGCGCGCCGCGGTCAAGGAGTCCCCCACGCCGCTCGTGCGCGGCCTGACCGTCGGCGTGTTCGGCTGCGGCGTCATCGGCCAGAGCGCGATCTCAGCCTGGAAGGCGCTCGGCGCGCGCGTCCTGGCCGCGGACCCGGCGCGAACGGATCTGGACGCGCCAGAACGGCTGCTCGAGGAGAGCCAGCTGGTGACGCTGCACTGCTCCCTCACCGCTTCCTCGCGCGGCCTGATCGACGGCGCCGCCCTGGCGCGCATGCGGCCGGGCGCCATCCTCATCAACACCGCGCGCGGCGAGTGCGTCGACCTGGACGACCTGCTCGCCGCGCCGCACCTCGGCGGCTTCGGCCTGGACGTGTTCGAACAGGAGCCCTGCCCGCGCCTGGCCGAGCTGGCCGCGCGCGAGAACGTCCTCTTGACGCCCCATTCCGCCGGCTACCACGACGGCCTCGGCCGCGCCCTGAACGAAGAGGTGCTGGCGACGCTCGCGGCCTGGCTCCGCGGCGCGCCCCTGCCGCACGAGGTCCTGGCCGGGCAGGAGCGGCAGACCCGTTGACGGCGGCGGCCCGCTTGTGGTGCGATCGGAGCATCCTGAGGCCGGCGCCTTCGGCACCCTTCTCCTGCCCGGGCCTCGGAGAAGCGGGGGACGCGATGAGCACGCTACAGTTCTGTAGCCGGTGCGAGGGTTCCATCCTCAAGACGGAGCCCATCCACTTCACCAGAAGACAGCAGCCGCTCTGCCCGAGCTGCCACGTGGAGTACGTGGAGGAGAAGCGGCTGAAGGCGCGCGCGCACCTGCGCGAACGCGTGGAGCAGGAGCCGGTCGACTGGACCATGCGCGCGAACGTGGCCGTCGGCGTGGTGGTCGCGCTCCTCATCGCCGGCTTCGCCGCGTTGATGATCCTGCGCTAACGCGCCAGCAGAGCGCTCGCGCGCGCGGGGTGCAGGGCCGTGCCGGGCAGGCTCCGCGCCCTCATGGAGCACGAGCTCGGCGGCCGGCTCTTGATCCTGGCGTCAGGACTGGTATTCAGGTGACGGCTCGCGCCGTCTCCGCGCGAGCGGCCATAAAGGAGCGGGCCCGCCATGAGAATCCAGGGTTATGAGATGCGCGCCGTGGGCGAACCGCTCGCCCTCTCGAGCCGCGACATCGGCGATCCCGGACCCGGCCAGGCGCTGGTCGAGGTCGCGGGCTGCGGCGTCTGCCACACCGACCTAGGCTTCCTCTTCGAGGGCGTGCCGGTGCGCCACGCGCTGCCCCTGGTGCTGGGCCATGAAGTGGCGGGCAAGGTGGTGGCGCAGGGGCCGGGTGATCGGACGCTCCTCGGCCAGAGCGTCATCGTGCCGGCCGTCATGCCGTGCGGCGAGTGCGCCCTCTGCCGGCGCGGCCGGGGCGACATCTGCAAAGCGCAGCTCTTCCCCGGCAACGACGACCACGGCGGCTTCGCCAGCCACGTGCTGGTGCCGGCGCGCGCCCTGTGCGAGGTCCCGCAGGGGAGCGTGGACGACGCCGGCCTGGCGCGCCTCTCCGTGGTGGCGGACGCCGTCTCCACGGCCTACGAGGCGGTGCGGAAGAGCGGGCTCGAGCAGGGTGACTTCGCCATCTTCGTCGGCGCCGGCGGCGTCGGCGGCTTCGGCGTGCAGATCGCGCGCGCCCTGGGGGCGCGCGTGCTCGCCATCGACGTTGACGCCGAACGCCTGGCGCTGCTCGCCAGGCACGGCGCGGAGTGGACGCTCAACGCACGCGAGCACGAGGCGAAGGACCTGAAGAAGAAGGTGCGCGACATCGCCAAGGAGGCGCGCCTCCCCGGCGTCATGTGGAAGGTCTTCGAGACCTCGGGCACCGGTCCAGGGCAGGAGACGGCCTTCAACCTGCTGGTGCACGGCGCCTACCTCGGCATCGTCGGGTTCCATCCAGGCGCCGTCACCGTGCGCCTGTCGAACGTGATGGCGTTCGCCGCGCGCGCCGAGGGCACGTGGGGCTGCGCGCCCGAGCGCTACCCCGAGCTCTTGCGCCTGGTCTTGGACGGCAGGGTCGCGGTCGAGCCCTTCGTCGAGGCCTTCCCCATGAGCCACATCAACGACGTCTTCGCCCGGCTGCGCCGCCACGAGCTGCGCAGGCGCCCGGTGCTCATCCCGGATTTCGCAAGCTGATCGGATTGGAGGACAAGAAGACCATGGAATGGAAGAACCACGACCTTCCCGCGGAGTCCAGCTCGGGCATGGTCCGCTGCGAGGACAGACCGGTCCTCGACGCCGCCGGGCGTCCGGTCGAGGGCCTGCACTCCGCGTGGATCATCCTCGACAATCCCGAGCAGCTCAACTCGTACACCACCGAGATGGTGAAGGACGTGATCCTCGCCTTCCGCAGGGCGTCGAACGACCGCGCCGCCGTGGCGGCCGTGTTCACCGCCTCCGGAGACCGCGCCTTCTGCACCGGCGGCAACACCAAGGAGTACGCCGAGTACTACGCCGGCCAGCCCGGCGAGTACATGCAGTACATGCGTCTGTTCAACGACATGGTCACCGCGATCCTGCACTGCGACCTGCCGGTCATTTGCCGCGTCAACGGCATGCGCATCGCCGGCGGCCAGGAGATCGGCATGGCCTGCGACGTCACGGTCGCCTCCGACCTGGCGCAGTTCGGCCAGGCCGGCCCCAAGCACGGCTCGGCCCCGGATGGCGGCTCGACCGACTTCCTGCCGCTCTTCGTCGGCATCGAGCACGCCATGGTGAGCTGCACCCTGTGCGAGCCATGGACCGCCTACGAGGCCCACCGCCTCGGCCTGGTGCACGAGGTCGTGCCGGTGCTCGAGGTCGCGGGCAAGGTCGTGCCGAACCCGCTGGTCGAGACGCGCCAGTGGGTGGATGACGCGGGCCGCCTCGTCTTCGGCAAGCCGCTCGCCGGCGACGGCAAGGAGAAGGGCAAGGAGATCTTGAAGGCGGGCAAGATCAACCTGGCGCATCTCGACCGCGCGGTGGACCGCCTGGTCACCAAGTTCCTCTACACCATGCCCAACTGCATGACCAAGACCATCCTGTCGGTCAGGAAGCACAAGCTCGAGCACTGGGACAGGAACCGCGAGAGCAACCGCGCCTGGCTCGGCATGAACATGATGACCGAGGGGCGGGCCGGCTTCCGCGCCTTCAACGAGGCCGTGGGCCGCAACCGCGAGGCCGACTTCATCAAGCTGCGCCGCGCGCTGGCCCAGGGCGAGAAGTGGGGCCACGAACTGACCGAGTCGATCCTGCCGGCGAACGCGGAGAAGCGCTGAACGCGTTGCCGCGCGCCGTGGCCGAGGACCAAGCATGAGCGAGACCTCTTCTCCCGTCAGGACGGAGCTGCTGGAAGGCGGCTCCCTGCTCTGCGTGACGCTCGCCCGCCCCAAGGCGAACATCATCGACACCGAGATGATCCAGGCGCTCGGCGCGGCGGTGAATGCCGCCGCCCGCGAGCCTGCTCTGCGCGCGGTCCTCTTCCAGGGCGAGGGCAGGCACTTCTCGTTCGGGGCGTCGGTCGACGAGCACCGCCCGGAGCGCGTCGGCCGCATGCTGCCGGCCTTCCATCGCCTGTTCCGCGACTTGGCGGACACGAACCGCGTCCTCTTGGCCGCGGTGAACGGTCTTTGCCTCGGCGGCGGCATGGAGCTGGCCGTCTTTTGCCATCGCGTCTTCGCCTCGCCCGACGCCCAGTTCGGCAATCCGGAGATCAAGCTCGGCGTGTTCGCGCCCATGGCGTCGCTCGTCCTCCCCCATCGCTGCCGCCAGGGCGCGGTGGACGACATCCTGCTCAGCGGACGCAACCTGAAGGCGGACGAGGCGCTCGCCCTGGGCGTGGTCGACGAGATCGCCCAGGATCCCGCCCAGGCCGCCCTGGAGTGGCACGGGAAGCACCTGCTGCCCCTCTCGGCCGCTGCGCTCCGCCACGCGAGCCGCGCCGCGCGCCTCAAGCTCCTCCAGGACCTTGACGAGGTGCTGCCGCGCCTGGAGCGCCTCTACCTCGAAGAGCTGATGTCCACGCACGACGCGGCCGAAGGCATCGCCGCCTTCATCGAGAAGAGGGCGCCAGCCTGGCGGCACGAGTAGCGGCCCTCTTCGCCGGCTGCCGTGCCCGGGACGGAAACCCCGTGCCGGGCTACGGCCCTCGTTTCTCGGCGGCTTCGGCGCCTTCCTTCCGTCCGGCCTCCGCGACGTCGAGGCCTTCCGCGTAGGGATCGAAGGGCAGCCCGAAGTCCAGGTGCGTGAAGGACCGCGGCGGCAGCGCCTCATCTCCCGCGCTCAGGTCCACCTCCACCTCGAACGGCTTGACCAGCTTCTCGAGCACCTCCGGGAACTCGGCAGCGAGAACGGCCGAGAGCACGTACTTCGTGGGGTACAAGCCCTCGAAGCGGAAGTATCCCGGCAGGAACTTCGGCGGCAGCGGATCTGGCGGCCCCTCCGGCAGGGCCTCCTTGGGAAAGCCGAGGCTGACCGCCTCGCCGCGCGCGACCACCTGACCATTGCACGCAATGCGCAACGTGAGCCACAGCGCCGCACCGGGATGCACGTGCGTGAGGTTCCCGGACAGAACCCTCGTACCGGGGAGGAACAGGTCGAGCGTCGTGACCTGGTCCTTCCAGATGGTGAGCGCCGCCAGGCTCGTGAAGGTCGAGTTGTAGGCCCCGTCCCCGCGGATCCCGGCCGCCCACTGGCCGGCCGGCAGGCGCTCCCTCCAGTAGTCGCCCTCGCTGTCGGTCGTGTCGCTCACCGTCGCCGAGGTGAATGGCAGGCGTCCGTCTTGCTGGAGGAACACCACGACCCGGTACGGGAGCCGCTTTCCCCGGTCATCGAACAGCGTGCCCCGGACGGCGCCGTACCCCTGCGGGGCTGTCTCCGGCTCGCCTGCCGCAGCCGGCGCGTCCGCCGCCGTTCCGGGCTCGGCAAGAACCCCGTCGCGCACGGGCAGCGTCAGCTCGGGCGGCGCAAATGCCCTCCTGCCGCCCGGCGCCGCGGCCGGCACCATGGCGGCTGACTCGCCCGGCTTCAGCAGGACAGCCATCGAGGCCGCCATCAAGAGCAGAAGGACGGCCGCGGCCAGGAAGACGCGCTTCCGCTTCAGCACGGGCACACGTCCTGGACACCGGACCTGATGTAGTAGATCTCGTACGTGCGCCACGTGATGGTCTCGGTCGTCCCGTGGATGCCGGGGAGATCGAAGTGCATGTACGTGAGCGTATGCGTGACGGTCCTCCTGACCTTCCACTCGACGTACACCTCGATGCAGTCTCCCTCCGTGCCGCCGTTCATGCTCTGGCCATTGGGACCGCTCAGGGAGCCGCCCTTGTTGCCGACCTTGAGCGTGGTGCCCGAGCCTGTGCCGAGTTCCGCCTGGCCCATCTCGTCGTCCGAGAACACGTCGTGCTCGTAGCCCTGGGCTGAGTCGATGGCGTCATCCGGGCCCACGTCCGGATTGCTGAAGTCCACCGCCACCTCCCCGCCCTCAGGCACGCACGGCGGGTCGGCGAGAGCCGCGCCCGGCGGCAGCAGCATGAGCGCCGCGATCCACGCCACGATCTTCTTGAGCAGCATGTCCATTCTCCCTTCGGTTCTCCTTGCTGGACCCCGAGCGTGGTGGAGAGACCAGCGCTCAGGAAGCGCCGCCAGCGATCCAGCGGCCTCGTACAGAGAGGCAGTCCTCGCGGACCGATCGTGACCGCATTCTCCACGTTTCTTGTCCTCCGTCGCGGCGATTCTCGGCTCTCCCGCCACGCGCGCGGTGCAATTGCACCGCCCGTGGACATACATCATGAGGACGAAGACGCGAGGGCATCGCGGCGCCGGGGAGGCGCCCTATGAAGGCGACACCGACTTGCGTCGCGGACCTGCTCGGGGAGCCGAGAACGAGTCGGAGTCTCCTGCTGCTGGTCCAACTGCTGTACGGCGACCTCTGCGCCGAGGTAGCCTGGAGGGCGCGCGCCGCCGGGGCGCGCGTGGATGCCTGCGAAATCGTCCACGCGGGCGCGCTGCGTGCGCTGGCGGCCTGGCCTCGATTCCGGGGCCGCCATTCCAGGTCGTTCTGGAGCTGGTTCAGCTTCTACGTCCGATCGGAGATCTGGAGGCACCTGCGCGCCCGAACCGCGGCTGCCAAGGATGGGATCCGGCGCCAGGAAGATGATCGTCCGGTTGCGGACCCAGCGCGCCGCGCGCTGCTGCTGGACGAGGTGCTCCACCTGTTCGGTAGTCTCGATCCGAGGTCATGCTGGACGCTCTGGCAGTCGCTGCTTGGCCTTCCCACCGCGGAAATCGCGCGCCGCGCGGCGCGTTCGCCCTCGGCGGTGCGGAAGTCCCTGAGGCGGATCCGAGCCAGCCTGCGGGTGCGCTGCCAAGGCTTGCTGTCCTGAACGAGTCCGTAGGCCGCGGCAGGCCCGCAGCCTTGATTCTCGTTGCGGTCCCGCGGCAAGAGCAAAGGCGGCCGGCCCGGCATCTGCTGCGCGCGCTCCTACTTGCGCGTCACGCGACCGTGAACCGCGCATGCCCCGGGTGAAGACGCATTGGCGCCTCTTCCCCGCCCGGGCGGAGGTCCGCGCCGGGAGTGCCTCGCAGTCGACTCCAAGAGTCGAGGAGCGCGCGCTGGGTGGTGTCGTGTCCTGGGTGCGTTCCCAGGCCGGCCTGGCGCTCTATCGGCCGGGGGCGGGCGCCTCCTGGAGTCCGCGCGCCCGCGCCGGCGTTACTCGTGGCTCCTCCCTGTCCCCGTCTCGTAACGCAACGGCCGCATCGTTACGCGTCCAGACGCCGGAATCCGGCTGTTTTCGCCGCCTTGGCGTTGGGCACGGGGCTTGCAGCGTGTCCCGCGCCAGCGGCCGGCGGGGCGCGCCTCTTGCGGCGGCCCGCAGCCTCATCGTCCACCAGAACGGAGGGTTCCATGAACGTCTCGCTCTGTGCTTTCCTGATTGCACTTGCCTCGACCGCGGCGACCGACCTGAAGCCCGATCGCGTGGCTCTGCTGCGCGTCAACCAGGCCCAGAAGGGCGAGCCGCTCTCGCTGTGGATGTACAAGAGCGACGGCCCTGCCGCGGACTTCTGCGGCGCCTTCTGCCTGAGCGACACCAAGCTCCCCAAGACGCAGGGCAAGCGGCCGGTGCGCCACCACTTCCCGGCCGACTTCGACGGCGACGGCGTGGACGAGCTGCTGCTCGTGCGCGAGAGAGTGGACGCCTCCGACCACGGCCTGCAGCTGCGCGTGTACCGCATGCCGGACTACATCTGGGGAGACACGGGCAAGGCGCTGCTCTCGACCAAGAAGAACGACTTGGGCAGCGCGGCCGGCGACCTGCGCGTGCTGCTGATCGGCGCCGTGGACGCGGACGGCAGCGGCGCGGACGAGCTGCTCATCGTGCGCGAGAGAACCAGCGGGGAGCAGGTGCTGGAGATCCGCCGGCTGCCCCCGGACAAGAGCGAACCCATGGGCCCGCCCATCCGCTCCGATCAGACGTTCGGGCAGGCCGCACTCGACGCCAACGTGGCGATCGCCGGCGCCGACCTGCAGGGAGACGGCGCCGAGGAGGTCGTGGTCATCCGGCGCGCGCAAGGCGGCAAGGAGAGCCTGCTGGTGTTCCAGCCTCCGGCCGCGCCGTGCGGCGAGACAGGCGCGCCGCTCGCATCGTACGACGACGTGACCGCGCCCGCCGGCTGGTCCAACGTCGCGCTCGGCCGCATTCGCATGGAGGAGAACAAGCCCGAGCGCGTCGTCTTCACCCAGGCGACGGCGGCGGGTGCGACGCGCATTCTCGTCTATCCGCTGCCGAGCAGCGTCGCCCAGCAGCTCCCCGCGCCCTCCTCCTTCGACGAGACCCCCGGCCACCACGGACCCGAGAGGCCGCTCGTCGCCGCCTTCGGCTTCCGCGACAACCCCGAGCCGCTGCCGAGCCAGCCCTCGCTGAACGGCGCCTTCAAGCTGGCCTTCACCTTCCCCATCTTGACGGGCGACGACTTGTCCTGGACCGGGACCATCGGACCGTTCCACGGCGCCACCGCCCAGCTCGTCGGCGGCACCAACTGGACGCTCACCATGGACGGCACGGGCACGGTCCTGCAGGGCACGCTCAAGGGCGGGCTGAAGAGCGGCTCCACGATCACCTTCCCCTCGCCGACCATCAGCTACAAGGTGACGCAGCCGAGCGAGATCGCCGCGGTCGGCGACGTCATCGTCATCACCTACGCCAAGGCGACCCTCTCCATCGACGGCACCGGAATCGTGACCCTGACCGAGGACGTGGCCGGCCCGCCCGGGACGAGCGAGCTGCGCGACGCGAGCGGCACGGTCAAGCGCCAGGTCTCGGCCTACTCCTTCAAGAACGACAAGTAGGCCAGCGCCGCGCCGCCGGGAATGCCGTAGCCCGCTCTCCGCTCGGACCCTACGCTTCAGCGGACGCTGGACCGCGCGCCCACGGCCCCGAGGGCAGCAACCGACCATGGAACCATTCGCGCCGTACGGCAAGACGCACTTCGCGATGCTCCTGCTGTGCGCGGCCGGCTGGCTGCTTGCCATACGCGCGGCGCGCCGCCGGCGCGACACGCCGCGCGAGCGCGGCTTCCGCCTGGCGCTCGGCCTTTTCATCCTGCTGCTGAACACGGCCTGGCTGGCGTGCAAGGTCACGCCTGGCCGCTTCGAGCTCGCCACCTCGCTGCCGCTGCACCTCTGCGACGCCGCCTGGATGGCGGCGGTCTGGTCGCTCCTCTCCGGCGGCGACCCGCGGCGCCTGCGGCATCAGCTCGTCTACTACTGGGGCCTGGGCTTGAGCCCGCTCGGCCTCCTCACGCCCGACCTCGAGGCGAGCCCGGCCGCGATCAGCTTCTGGGCTTTCTGGCTCCGCCACTGGCAGATCGTGGGCGCGGCGCTGGTCAACCTCGCCGCGTTCCGCGTGCGACCGAGCTGGCGCGGCTTCTTCGGCGCGTGCGCGGTGACGGCCGCGCTCGTGGCGCCGGTGACGCTCTTCAACGCCGTCTTCGCCACTCCCTACTTCTACACCGGCCCATCGGTCCCGGAGAACCCAACGCCTCTCGACCTGCTCGGCCGCTGGCCGCTGCGCATCGTCTGGATCGTGCTGCTCACCGCCCTGCTCTTCTTCCTGATGACGCTGCCGGCCGCGTTGCGCCGGAAGCCCGGCGCCTGAGGTCGTTGGACTGCGCGGCCGCCGGCCGCTATAAACGCGCGCGGGCGATCCTCGCCGCCAAGGAGAGACGAACATGCAGCAGAACCCCCTGGCGCGCCTCTGCGACCTCGGGCAGAGCGTCTGGTACGACTACATCCGGCGCGACCTGATGGAATCCGGGACGTTGGCGCGCTACATCGCAGAGGACCGCCTGCGGGGGATGACCTCCAACCCGACGATCTTCCAGCAGGCCATCGCCAAGTCCAACCTCTACGACGCCGACATCCGCTCCGCGGGCTCGCGCCTGGACCCTCCGGCCCTGTTCGAGAAGATCGCGGTCGCCGAGATCCAGAGCGCCGCCGACCGCTTCCGGGAGGTCTACGAGCAGACCGGCGGTCGCGACGGCCACGTGTCCATCGAGGTCGCCCCGACGCTGGCGCGCGACACGCAGGCCTCGATCGCCGAGGCGAAGCGCCTGTGGCGGGCCTGCGCCCGGGAGAACGTCATGATCAAGATCCCCGGCACGAAGGAGGGGCTGCCGGCCGTCGCGGCCTGCCTCGAGGAGGGGATCAACGTCAACGTCACCCTGCTCTTCTCCGAGGCGCGCTATCGCGAGGTGATGGAGGTCTGGCTGGGCGCGCTCGAGCGGCGCGCGGCACGCGGCCTCCCCGTGGACCGCCTGGCGTCCGTGGCGAGCTTCTTCGTCAGCCGCGTGGACGGCGCCGTGGACCAGGCGATCGACACCAAGTGCGCCGCGCTCGCGGCGGCCGACGTCGCGCGCCTGCGCGCCTGCCGCTCGCGCCTCGCCATCGCCAACGCGCGCCTGGCCTATCGCGCCTGGGAGGAGGTCGTGCGAAACAGCGCGCGTTTCCGCCAGCTCGCGGCGCGCGGGGCGCAGGCCCAGCGGCCGCTCTGGGCCTCGACTTCGTCCAAGGACCCGGCGCTGCCCGACGTCTATTACGTCGAGGCGCTGATCGCTCCGCACACGGTCAACACGGTGCCGCCCCAGACATACGACGCCTACCGCGACCACGGCGCGCCCGAAGTGCGCATCTCCGCCGGGCTGGACGAGGCGCTGCAGTGCTTCCGCACCATCGAGCGCTTCGGCATCGACTTCGCCCGCGTCACGGACTTCCTCGAGGAGGACGGCGTGAAGAAGTTCGCGGAGTCGTACCATGCCTTGCTCCAGGCGATCCAGTTGAAGCGTGAGGCGATCTCCTGAGCCGCCTCACGCCCGCGCAGCGCGATAACCCGGGAGACCGACCCTTGCCTCCGCCCGCGACCTCGGTGCTGCTCGAAGTCCACGATCTCTGCTACTCCTACGGCGGCCTGAAGGCCGCGGACCAGGTGTCCTTTCACGTCGGCCGCGGGGAGATCTTCGGGCTCCTCGGGCCGAACGGCGCGGGCAAGACCACGACCATCTGCTGCGTGGCGGGCCTCAAGCGCCCGCAAGGGGGGACTTTGCGCTTCGCCGGCGCCGACTTCGCCCCGAATCGCAGCGCCGAGCAGCGCCGCCGCCTCGGGGTCGTGCCGCAGGAGCTGGCGCTCTACGACGGCCTGACGGCGCGCGAGAACCTGGAGTTCTTCGCCGCCGTCGCCGGCTTGGGGGGAGCGCGCGCGCGCGCCGCGGTCGAGCGCGCGCTCGATCTGGCCGGGCTCGCCGAGCGCGCAGAGGACCGCGTGAGCGCCTACTCCGGCGGCATGAAGCGCCGCCTCAACCTGGTCATCGGCTGCCTGCATGACCCCGAGCTGATCATCCTCGACGAGCCGACGGTGGGCGTCGATCCGCAGTCGCGCAACCACCGAGGAGGCCGGCATCCCGGGGGAGAACCTCGAGCAGGTGTTCCTCAAGCTCACCGGAAAGAAGCTGCGCGACACATGAACCCGCTGCACGCGACGTGGACCCTGGCGCAGAAGGACCTGCGCCTCTACCTGCGCGACCGGACCGGCATGCTGCTCGGCTTTGGCCTGCCCGTGGTGCTCGTGCTCGCCTTCGGCTTCGTCTACAAGATGGCCTTCGGCCGTTCCGGAGGCATGTCGAGCACCACGCTCTGGGTGGCCGACCTCGACCAGAGCGACAGGAGCCGCGCCTTCCTCGCGGCCCTGCGCGAGAACACCATGCTGAGCATCCGGCCGCGGGAAGGCGAGGACGCGGCGCCCGCCGGCGACCTCAAGGGCAAGGTCGAAGACGGGGAAGCGCACCACGCGCTGGTCATCGAGCGGGGTTTCGAGCTCGCGCTCGACGCGGGCAGCTTCCCGGCGCTGACCATGTACCGCGACCCGGACCGCACGCTCGAAGCGCAGCTCGTCTCGATCGCCTTGATGCAGAGCTTCCTCGGCGCCGCCGATCCGCAGGAGGCGGCGCCCCTCATGACCGCGCGTGCGCTCGAGCTGGCCGGCCTGCCCGACGAGTGGAGCGAGCGCATCCAGACGCTCTCGCGTGCGTTCTCCGGCTCGGTGGAGGCGCTCTTCGTCGAAGCGGAAGATGAGGGGCTCTTGCAGGCCGCCGCGCCGGACGAGGAGCCCGCGGCCTTCGACTTCTCCTCCGTCATGCGCGGCCTGGTCCCGGTCAGAAACGTCGACATCAAGCCGCCCGACCGGCCGAAGGAGCTGAGCTACATGCTCGCCCACAACGTGTCCGGGATCAGCGTCATGATGCTGATGTTCGGCCTGGTGGCGTGCGGCACGCTGCTCATCCAGGAACGCGAGCAGGGGACGCTGCGCCGCCTGCTGCTCTCCCCCATGCAGCGCCGCTCGATCCTCTGGGGGAAGTTCCTGTTCACGGCGATCATCGGCGTGCTGCAGCTCGCCGTGATGTTCGCTGTCGGGGAGTTGGTCTTCAGCGTGAGCCTGCTGCGCGATCCCCTGACCCTGCTGGTGCTCTCCGCCGCCCTGGTGTTCTCGGTGACGGCGTTCGGCATGCTGATCGCCTCGCTCGCCCGCACCACCCGTCAGGCCGAGGGCCTCTCCACGATCATCATCCTCGTGATGTCCGCCGTGGGCGGCGCCTGGTTCCCGATCCAGATGTTCGACCTCCCGCTCGCCAGCGAGATCGTGGCGAAGTGCACCCTCACCTGGTGGGCGATGTCCGCCTTCCAGGGCATGTTCTGGCATGGGAAGCCCTGGACCGACCCGACCATGCTGGGGCAGCTCGGCGTGTTGCTCGCCTTCGGCGCCGTGGCCTCGTGCTGCGCCCAGGTCGCGTTCCGCAGGCGCTACGTGGAGGCGTGAAGGCGGCCGCGCAGCGGGGATGGAGAGTCGACTTGAGGCAGCAAGCGCCATCGGTCCCGAGGAGGAGACGGCGGCGCTGGATCGTCGGCGCGGCGGCGTTGTTGGTGGTGCTGGCGGCGCTGGCGCTCGCGCCCACCCTCCTCTCCACGCGGGCGCTTCGTCCGGCGCTCGAGTTCCTCCTGCGCCAGCGCTGCGGCGTGCCGGTCGACGTCGAGGCCGCGACGCTCCGCTGGCTCGCCCCGTCCACCTTCACGAGAACGACCCTGGGCTCGCCGCCGGGCTTCGCCGACAAGCCGCTCTTCCACGCCGAGGAGGTCGTGCTCGGCACGTCCTTGCTCAGCCTCCTCACCGGCCGCTCGCCCCTGAGCCTGTCGCTCTCCGGCGCCACGCTCTCGGTCATCCGCGCGCCCGGCGGCAAGACCAACCTGGGCGAGTCCCTCGGCGCGGAAGGGCGCACCGCTTTGCGCCGCGCGCTCTCTGCGCCGCTGCGCGTCGTCGCCAGGCAGTCGGCGCTCGAGGTCAGCGATCGCGAGAGCGGACAGACGTCGTTCCTCTCGCAGGCGGACCTGGAGTGGGCAATGGCCCAGGACGGATCGCGCGTGATCGCCGGGGGCGGGCTCATCGAGGGACCGCAGGGCACGGGCGCGCTGCGGCTGCGCTTCGCCGTGGAAGGAGAAGGGGACACGCGCTGCGCCAGCCTGGACCTAGCGGCCCGTAACCTGAGTCTCGCGGGCTTCTCCCCGCTCCTCGGCGCGCTCGTCGAGGGCGCCGCGCTGGAGGGCCAGCTCGACCTCGATCTGAACGGGCTCCTCGGTCCCGGGCGGCGCGCGGACGTGGCCGGCCAGGGCACGGTGCGGGGGCTCCTCTTCGCCGCCGCTCCCTGGGTGACGGGCGCCCCCGTCGCCGACTCGCTGATCACGATCGCCGGCGGCTGCTCCATCGACCTGGACCGCCGCCAGGCGGTCTTCGACTCCTTCCGCCTGTCCAGCTCGCTGCTCGACGTGGACGCGCGCGGCTCGATCTCGATCTCGCGCGCCGGCTTCGCCGGCGATCTCGAGGGACGCGCGGGCATCAACCTGGGTCGGGCCGCGTTCAAGGCCCGGCCCCTGGCCTTCGCCGTTCTCCCGGTCCAGACGATCGGCGGCGACGTGGAGATCTCCTTTCGGCCCGGCGCGAACGGCGCCATGCACGTCGCGCTCTCGGGCGAGGGCCTGGCCTCGCAGCTCACGCGCGAGCGCAGCCTCGGGCTGGGGGAGACCTATGCCGAGACGGACGTGAACGTCTTCGCCGATCCGTTCGGCGTGGCGCTCGAGGGGCTGTTCTTCTCCACGCGCTTCCTGGAGGTCGAGGGACGGGGCATGCTGCGCCTGGCGCAGGACGGCTCCCTGGCGGACCTCGCCTGCGACCTGCGTTTCACGGGGGAGGAGGCGCACGTCATCCACGAGTTCCTGATGAACCTGCGCCTGGCGCCGCCCATGCTCGTGGCCGGCGGCGTGGACCTGCGCCTGCGCGCGGACGCGGGCGCCGAGGAGGTCGCCTGCTCCGCCGCCTTCGAGTCGCAGGACTTCGACCTGCGCTACGCAGAGACCTCCGGTGGAATCGAGGACAACTACTTCTTCCGCGGCCGGCCACTGAGCGCGCGCCTGCGCGTCTCCTGGCCGCGGCGCGCGAGCGCTCCCGCGGCGGCTCTCAGCGGCACGCTGAGCCTGAGCGCTCCCGGCGCGGCCATCCAGCGCAACGAGTTCACCGACTTCCGGCTGGACGCCGCGCTCGAGGACGGAGTCGTTCGCCTGGAACGCTGCTCGGGAGCGTTCTTCGGCGGAGGCAGGGTGGAGGCCACGGGCAGTCTCGAGACCGGAGGCGCCGCGCGCCCGCGGCTGCGGCTGCGCGCCACGGGCAGCGACCTCGCCCTGAAGGCGTTCCCAGCCGCGCTCGCCGGAGCGGCGACCGCGGTCTTCGCCGCGGAGGGAGGCTGCTGGAAGGTCAAGTCCACGGCGAGGCTGTCCGGACAGGTCGAGGTCGAGGGCGTGGGCCGGGGCCTTTCGGAATGGCTTTCCACCATGACGGGAGCGGGGCGCCTGGACATCGGATCCGGGGAGGTCGAGGGATCCACCCTGCTCGAGCGCCTGCGGGCGCCCGCCGTGGCATCAGGCTCACGGCGCATCGAGGGCATCAGCGCCGGCATCTCCTTCCAAGGCGGGATGCTCCGCGCCGAACCCGTGAAGATACTGCTGGCGGATCGGACCTTCGTCATGGCCGGGGATGCGCACTGGTCTGGGAAGATCCACTTCGTGGTTCCCGCCAGCAGCATCTTCGACAACGACTTCATCGAGCGGCACGGCGCGGCCTGGCCTTCCGACATCTTCCAGATCACCGGCTCCATCGACGCTCCCAGGCTCAGGCTGCCCGACGCCAGCGAGTGGATTCGCAAGGCTGGCGAGGGTTGTCTTGACGAAGCGATCCAGAATCTATTCACTTCTGGAAGCTGAAAGCTGCCCAGGGGGACGCTGCCGCTTCCTTGGAGAGAAAGGGACTTGTGAAGGTCCGGCAGCTCCTCCTTTGTGGATAAGAGAGTAACCCTCGTATGATAAGGGGGTTCGGGAGGTAGACGGCCTCGATCGCGGTTTCGAGGTCGGTGTCGTTTGGAGTGGTTGTCCGCATCTCAAGGGAGGGGTGGCAAGATGACCGAAGAAAGACCGGGGACCGCGGCATTCGAGTGGACCAACAGGTACCAGCGCGCGCTGGATCGCGTGCGCGCGACGAGCGATCGCCAGCAGTTCCTGGAGGAGCTGGTCAACGCCAGCATTCTCCTCGGAGGAGCGGCGAAAGCACACGCAATGCTCATGGACCGCACGACCGTGGTCGCCGAGACCGGGCGCACTTCCGAGGGTGTCTCCTACCCGGTGCCGGAGGATCATCGCAAGCATGCGGCCCGCGTGGCCAGCAACATAGGCAAGCAGGGCGCGAGCACGGCTCCGCGGATCGAAGCCGATAACTGCTCGTTCCTCGTGTCGTTCCACGTGAAGGAAGGGCTGGCGGGGGCGCTCTGCCTGGAACATGAGAACGGATCGCGGCAGAACGGCGGCCACGACGCTCTCGTGGTCGCGCTCGCCCTGGCGGCGGCGGCCGGCCTGCGCGCGCGCGAGGCGGAGTTGGAGGCGAACGAGCGCGCGAACCAGGCCGAGGCGCGCGTCAGGGAGGTCGAGGCATCCGTGGCGTCCGGAGGCATCGGAGCCGTGGCGTACCTCAAGACGATCGCGGAGCTCGAGCGCGACGCGATCGAGCTCGCTCTGCGCACGACGAACTGGAACAAGGAGGAGGCGGCCCGGCGCCTCGGCATCTCGCGCGCCTCGATCTACATGAAGGTCCGGAAGTTCGACCTGAAGAGGCCGGCCCAACCGTAGCTTCCCCGGGCCGCCGAGAATAACCGCTCTTCACGTCCGAAATTCGTTTTCGGCGGCCGCTTGCGAGTTGACCGCGCGGCTGGATGGACCTACGGTCGCAGCATTCCGAGGAACCTGCGAGGTCCAGCCATGAAGCCACTCGAGACGCTCAAGGCCGAGCATTCGTTGATTCGCCAGTACCTCACCGTCCTCTCGCAGGCGCGAGAGACGATGGAGGAAGGCGGCCGGGTTCCCAAGCAGGTCTTCGAGCTGGCGGTGCGTTTCTCCCGCGACTTCGTCGACAAGTACCACCACTTCAAGGAGGAGCTGCAGCTCTTCACGCTGCTCGCGCAGAAGCACGGCGGGGACTTCGACGGGCCCATCGGCGCGCTCAGGAACCAGCACGAGAACGGCCGCGACCACGTGACCGCCATCGACCGTGCGAAGGAAGGGTACGACCTGGGCAGGGCCACCGAGGCCGGCGAGCTGCTCGAACACCTGGCGGCCTACATCTCGATGCTGCGCCAGCACATCCACACCGAAGACCACGGCATCTACCAACGCGCCGAGGCGCTCCTGACCGCTGACGAGAACCGGAACCTGGAACGTGAGTTCCGCCGCGCCGACGAGAAGGCCGGCCCGGGCTTCTTCGACAAGGCCCGGGATTCGGTGCTGCAGATGGACGCGCTCCTGAAGGCGTGAGCCAGCAGCTGGCCGCTGTCGTGTCCTTGAAGACGGGCTGCGGCGCCGCGCGCTCGCCAGCGATGGAGTTCGCGTTGCACGCGTCGCCTTTCGCGGGATGGGTGGAGATGTGATGGGGAGGCCGGCCTCCGCGTGACGCAGTACGCTGTCGCGTCTGCAAGCAGTTCATGCGCACTCGTCGAGTGCAGAAGGAGACCAGCCTCATGGTCGATTCTAGCTTCGAGTTTCAGGGTTCGGTGGCGGG
>JACQZJ010000051.1 GCA_016213895.1 Planctomycetota bacterium
CCGCACATCGACCTGCGCTTCGGCGGCGCCTCCTGCAAGCTGGTGCACGCCGAGCGGGCGCGGCGGGCCGCGGACGCGGAGACCGTGGTCGTGCTCGGCACCGGCCACGGCGCGGCAGAAGACCTCTTCGTGCTCACGCGCCAGAGCTACGCCACGCCGCTCGGCGTGGTGCCCACGGACCTCGAGCTGGTCGAGGCGCTGGTGGCGCGCCTGGGCGAAGCGGAAATGCTCGGCGCCGAGATCCTGCACGCGCGCGAGCACTCGGTCGAGTTCCAGGCGCTCTTCCTGCACCTCTTCGCCAGAGAGGCCGCCGCCCCGCCCCGGCTCCTGCCGGTGCTGGTCGGGTCGTTCGAGCCCTTCATCCGCTCCGGCGCCGAGCCGTACGCCGATCCGCGCGTGCGCGGGTTCGTGGACGGAATGCGCGCGGAGATCGAGCGCCGCGGCCGCCGCGTCTGCTACGCCGCCTCCATCGACCTGTCGCACCTCGGCCCGCGCTATGGCGACGAGCGCGGCCTCTCGCCGCAGGAGGCGGCCCAGGTCGAGCAGGAGGACCGCGCGCTCCTCGCCTTCGCCGAGCAGGGCGACGCGGAGGGCTTCTTCCGCCATCATCAGGCGACCGGCGACCGCCGGCGCGTGTGCGGCTTCTCGTCGCTCTACGTCCTCTTGCGGCTCCTACCAGGCGCCCGCGGCCGCCTGCTGCGCTACGACCAGTCCACCTTCCCGGGCACGGCCGACACCGTCGCCCACTGCGCCATGCTCTTCGAGGAGTAGCGGCGCGGCGGCGCCGCCTCGCGGCCGCGCGTTGCTTCGGGTATGGTGAAAGACGCCATGCCAACGCGACCGACGAAGACGCTCGAGACCTTCCCCAATCCCAGCCCGGGGCGCGAGTACGAGATCTCCTTCGACATCCCGGAGTTCACCTGTCTCTGCCCGCTGACCGGGCAGCCTGACTTCGCGACCGTGCGCATCCGCTACGCGCCGGCCGAGCGCTGTGTCGAGCTGAAGGCGCTCAAGCTCTACATCTGGTCGTTCCGCGACGAGGGTCACTTCCACGAGGCGGTCACCAACCGCATCCTCGACGACCTGGTCGCCGCCGTGGCGCCGCGCTGGATGGAGGTCGAAGGGGACTTCCTGGTGCGCGGCGGCATCCACACCGTGGTGCGCGCGGCCCACGGGCAGAGGCCGCCCGCGCAGTAGCGCCCGCTCTCCTCCTTCCTGGCGGGCGCCTTGCTACACTCCTTGCGCTGGAACCGGAGGTGGCGATGCACCCAGGGTGGAGCTGGCGCGAGGGCGCGGCCGTGCTGCTCTTGGCCGCGCTCGGCGCGTCGCTGCTGCTGCGCGAGCCGCTCTTCCAGGGGCGCTCGACCCTCGCCTTCTCCATCGACGATCCGCGCATCGACATCCGGCCCTGGGCCAGGCCGCTGCAAGGCGCGCCGCCCCTCATCAACCCGATCACGCCGGACATCGACGGGTTCGTCCTGCCCGGCCTGATGCGCGCGCGCCAGCTCGAAGAGCGGGGCGACGGCCCGTGGTGGGACCCGGGCCAGCTCCTCGGCTATCCGCTGGCCGCGAACATGCCGTTTCCGCTGTTCTCGCCGGTGCGCTGGCTGCTCGAGCCGTTTTGCGCGGTCACGGCCCTCGACCTCGCCCTCTGGCTGCACCTCGTGGCCGCGGCCGTGCTCGCCTACCGCCTGTGCCGCATGCTCGGCGCGCGGCCGGCGGCCGCCGCGCTCGGGGCCGTGGGCTTCGCGCTCTCCGGCTGGATGTACACCCACTGGCACCTGCCGCAGATCCTCTACACGAGCTGCTTCTGGCCCGGGCAGCTCGCGGCCCTCGAGTGGCTGCGGCGCGGCCGCCTGCGCCGCGCCTTCCTGGAGGGCGCCCTGTTCACGGCGCTCATCTGGCTCGCCGGCTTCCCCCAGGTCGGGGTCATCCTCACCGCGGGCGCGGTGTTCCTCGCGCTCCTCGACCGCGAGCTCAGGAGCGTGCGCCGGCTGGCGACGCTTCTGGCCGCGCTCTCTTGCGGCGTGCTGCTCTCGGCCCCGCAGACCGCCATCACGCTCGACGCCTATCGCGGCTCGCTGCGCGCGCGCCAGGAAGCGCAGGCCGCCACGGCGCGGCGCGGCCTGCCGCCCGCCGCCCTCATCGGAGCGCTCTTGCCCGAGTTCTTCGGCCGTCCCTCGGACTTCGCAGAGCCCGAGCCGCCGGCGGACACCATGGAGGACTGGCTGCCGCAGCGCCGCTTCCTGGGCGAGCCGCTGCAGAACAACGTGGTCGAGAACGCCCTCTACCCGGGAACGGTCATCCTCCTGCTCGTGCCCCTGATCCTGCGCCGCGCCGTCGACCGCCGCGCGCGCCTTCTGCTGCTGCTCGCCTCGCTCTGCCTCGGGGCGGCGCTCGCCGCGCCGTATCTCGTGCCGCTTTGGTCGGGCTTCGAGCGGCTGGCCGCCGGGAACGTCAAGCGCGTCCTCGCCCTGGTGGCGGGCGCCTTGCCCATCGCGGCCGCTCTCGCCTATGACGCGCTCGCCGAGCGCAGGGTCGCCGCGCCCAAGGTGTTCGCGGTCGTGCTCGTGGCGCTGCTCGCCCTGCTGCCGTGGCTGGCCGTGCTGCAGAGCGACCTGCAGGCCGACCTGTTCGCCCGGTCGCTCGCCGGCCAAGCCGTGCGCCAGGCGCTCTTCCTGCTGGCGGCGCTGGGCGCGCTCTTGCTCTCCGCGCGCTGGGTGCGCTTTCTGCCCGCGGTCGTGCTCGCCGCCGACCTGGCCCTGCTCGCCTGGGCCTTCAATCCCTTCCCGGAGCAGCGCGAGCCCTTCCCGCCCACGCGTACGACCACGGCGCTCGCCGCGCGCGCCGGGCGCGTCGTGGTCTTCGGCACGGGCCCGAACCTGCTGCCCGCCACGGCCGCGACGCTTTTCGACATCCGCTCGCTGCAGGGCATGGTGCCCATGGTCTCGGCGCGCGTCGCCGACCTCCTCGCCTGCGTCGAGGACGGGCTCTTCGACCGGCGCGATCCGCGCGTGGCGGCCCCGCTCTCGCGGCGCGAGAGCCTGGGGCATCCGCTGCTCGACCTGCTCGGAGTGGACACCGTCGTCCACGCCGATCCCGGGCTGCCGGCCGCCAGCGGCCTGCCGGAGCTGTTCGCCCATGCGGACGAATCGGTTGGAGCGCTGGCGCGGCCGCAGGCCTTGCCGCGCGCCTTCTTCTGCGGCGGGGCGCGCGTCGTCTTGGACCGGTCCGAGCGGCTGGCGCTCCTCGCCGCGGGCGCGTTCGACATGCGGCGCTCTGTCCTGCTCGAAGTGCCGCCGCGCGCGTCCCTGCCGGTCGAAGGCGAGACGATCCCCCTGGCCGCGGAGCAGCGCGCCGCGACATACCACGGTTTCGCGGTCGAGGCGCCCGCCCCGGGCCTCGTGGTCCTGACCGAGGGCTACGACCCGGGCTAGAGCGTTCTCGTCGACGGAGAGCCGGCGGAGCTGTTGATCGCCGACCACGCCCTGCTCGCGGTTGAAGTGGGCCCGGGCAAGCACGCGGTCGAGTTCCGCTACCGGCCGCGCCTGCTCAGCGCCGGCCTGGCCGCGGCCGCGGCCGGCTTGCTCGCTCTGCTCGGCGCCGCGTTCCTGAGGCGCGGCAGGTGATCCTGCCGCGCGCGGCGCGCGGCCGCGCCAGAAGGAGTTCCCCTCGCGGCGGCCGATCTGGCACACTGGCTCGCCGGCAGGCAGGCATGAGGTCGACGACGACGGTGTCCGCGTTGATGGAGCGGACGGCAAGGGAGCGCGCGCTCCCTGCCGCGCTCGCGGCGCTCGGCCTCGTCCTCGGCCTCCTCGCACTCGACGCCTGCACCCGGCGTCCTGCCGCGCGCACCAGCGGGCCGCCCAACTTCCTGGTGATCGTGCTCGACGACCTGGGAGCCGACGTGCCCGGCTGCTACGGCGGCACCACCTACCAGACGCCGCGCCTCGACGCCCTCGCCGCCGCGGGCCTGCGCTTCGACGCGGCCTTCTCCACGCCCCTTTGCACCCCCTCGCGCGTGCAGCTTCTTACCGGCCGCTACCCCTTCCGCACGGGCTGGACGGACAACATGCTGGAGCGCCTGGAGGAGGGCGGGAACGGTCCGCGCTTCCTCGATCCCGCCGAGCGCACCTTCGCGGCGCTTCTCAGGGAGGCGGGCTACGCCACGGCCGTGTCCGGCAAGTGGCAGCTCTGCCGCTTCGACGAGCGGCCCGAGCACGTGCGCGAGTGCGGGTTCGACGAGTACTGCTGCTGGCTCTGGATGGACCAGGATCCCAAGACCGGCGAGCTGGTCTACACCTCGCGCTACTGGCTGCCCTCCGTCATCCAGAACGGCGAGATCAAGAAGTCCATGGCCGGGACGTACGGTCCTGACCTGTACGCCAACTTCCTGATCGACTTCATGAAGCGCAACCGCGAGCGGCCGTTCCTCGCGCTGCACAACATGGTCCTTCCCCATCCGCCCTTCGAGCCCACGGCCGCGCAGCTCGACCCGGCGCAGGTCACCGAGGAGCCGCACCCCGAGGAGAGCTACTTCCGCGCCATGGTGAAGTACGCCGACGAGGTCATCGGCAGGATGGTCGACGCGCTCGAGGAACTCGGTCTGGCGGAGAACACCGTGGTGCTGGTGACGAGCGACAACGGCACGCCCGAGGAGATCCGTCTCATTCGCGGCGGGCAGATGCGGCCAGGCGGCAAGGGCGAACTGACCGCGGCCGGCACGCACGTGCCGCTCATCGCCTCCTGGCCGGGCAGGATCGCGCCCGGCCGCACGAGCGGCGCGCTCGTCGACTTGAGCGACCTCCTGCCGACGCTGCTCGAGCTGGCGGGCGCGCAGCCGCCTCCCGGCCTGGCGCTCGACGGCAAGAGCTTCGCGCCGGTGCTCTTCGGTTCCGGCGCCGGCGGCGCCAGGCGCTGGGTCTTCTCGCAGGTCCAGGAGCGCTGCTTCGTGCGCGGCGGGCGCTACAAGCTGTACGGCGACGGCCGCTTCTACGACGTGGCGGCGGACCCGGAGGAGGAGCGGGACCTCTCTGGCGACGCGACGCTCGCCGGGCCGCGGGACGGACTGCAGGCCGTGCTCGACTCTCTCCCGCGCTGAGTGCGCGCCGCCGGTCCCGGCTACTCCACGTCGATCAGCACGGCGTTGGTGTTGCGGAAGCCGGCTGGCGCGGCCGCGTCCGGGATGAAGCCCTGCACCGCGAGCGTGCCGAGGGCCGTGCCCATGGGGATCTCGGCGTACGCGCTGAACACGCCGAACCAGCTCGTGACCACCCAGGCGGGCGCGTGGGGCGGCGCGACCAGGAGCGAGCAGCCTCCGCCCATGGGCAGGGAGGTGGTCGCCGGCCCGACGAGGAGGAGCACGGGCGTGGTCACGAGGCTCCCGGCGTAGACGCTGACCAGCAAGGTGCC
>JACQZJ010000052.1:0-19613 GCA_016213895.1 Planctomycetota bacterium
GGCCGGCAGGCCGGCGAGGCAACCGAGCGCGAGGGCCGCGGCCGCTGGCGCGGCGAGCGCGGCCAGGAGCGCGGCGCGCACGGCAACGCGCAAGCGCCCGGCCGGCGCGGGAGCCGCGCGGTCCTCGAGGCGCGCCGCGCAGGAGAGAGCCGCGACGTAGGCCAGGTAGCAGCCGGCCGCGGGCAGGAGCGGCCGCAGCGGGCCGAGGGCGGCCGCGCCGAGGAGCAGGTTGCCCGCGCGTATGAGGCCGAGCACGAGCGGCCCGACGGCGCCGAGGTGGCGTGGCGCGAGGTTGTAGCCGTTGATCGCCGCGAAGAGGAGGAGCGCCAGCCAGCGGCCGGCCGGGGGCAGGAGGAGGCCGCAGGAAAGGGCGGCCAGGCCCGTGGCGAGCACGACGGCGCGCGCGCCGCGCAGACTCACGGCGCCGGACGGGATGGGGCGCTCGGGCCGCAGCAGGGCGTCGCGGTCGCGGTCGGCGAGGTCGTTCTGCGCCATGCCGAAGAGGAAGAGGAAGAGCGAGCAGGCCAGGGCCGGCGCGGTCGCGGCGCCGAGCGCCGCCGCGCCCGCGGCCGCGGCCAGGCAGCCGCCGGCCGTGACGTCCGCGAGGGGCGAGAGCGCGATGGACGCACGCACCAGGCGCAGGATCCCCGGCGCGGCGGAGCCGCGGCCGGAAAAGAAGCGGTCAGCGCTCGGCATGCAGCGTTCAGCTACTCGATGAGGCGGCGGATGTCGTTGTAGGTGACGAAGATCAGGAGCGACACGATCACCATCAGGCCGAACACCTGGGCGTAGCCCATGACGCGGTCGTTGACCGGCGAGCCCTTGACCTTCTCGATGAGCAGGAACGTCAAGTGCCCGCCGTCGAGGATGGGGATGGGCAGCAGGTTGATCACCGCGAGGTTGAGGGAGAGGAGCGCGAGGAAGTAGAAGAGCATGGCCAGCCCGCGTTCGGCGAACTTGTAGGACACGTGGCCGATCGCCACGATGCCGCCGAGGTTCTCGGCCGAGACCTCGCGCGTCACCATCTTGCGCAGGGTCAGGTAGGCCTGGCGCGTGAGGTTCCAGGAGGCGCGCATGCCGACCACGAAGGCCTTGCCGAGCCCGTAGCGCCGCTCGACCTGGGCGTACTCGACGTCGAACCCGAAGTCGCGCCGGCGCTGCGCCACGGGCGTGAGCTCGAGCGTGCGCTCGCCCGCTCCTTCCGCCACGGTCAGGCAGAGCGGGCCGCCTTGGGACCGCTGCACTTCCTGCTGCAGCTCCTTCCAGCGCCTGGTCGCCACGCCGTTCACCGCGCGCACGCGTACACCGTCCACCAGGCCGGCAAGCGCGGCCGGCGAGCCGGGGATGACGCGCACCGGCACCGACTCGGACTCCTCGTCGCTGAAGGTCAGGGCAAGATCGGCGAGCAGCGCGCGGGCGAGGGGCGGGGCCAGGACGGCCTCGAACTCGCCGCCGGAGCGCTCGCCGCGCACGCGGCAGGGCGAGTCCGCGGGGCGCGCGGCGAGGATCGTCCTGAGGTCCTCGAAGTCATTCAACGGCCGCCCGTCGAGCGCGAGGAGCCGGTCGCCGGCCGCGAGCGGCGCGCCCGCGGCGGCGAGCGGGCCGCGCAGCGCGCTCACGCGGTTGGCGTAGGCCTTGACGCCGATGAGCGGCGCGTCCGCCAGCTCCTCCCAGTCCGGGAGGATCTCGAGATCCAGGCTCGCGCCGTCCCGCTGGACGGTGAGGCGCACCGCGTCTGCGTCCTCGAGGCTGAGCGCGCGCAGCAGGCTTTCCTGCACCGGCGCCCCGTCGATGGCCGTGATGCGGTCGCCGTCCCGCATGCCGGCGCGCGCGGCGGGGCCCTCGGCGGCGACGACGACGCGGTAGTCCGTGGGCTGGCTGACGCCGATCGCGTAGCTCTTGCGGCTCTCGTCGTACTCGGGCCTGAGCGCCACGAGCCGCTCCTCGCCGTTCCGGCTGATGAGCATGTCCGTGGCGTCGGGGTCGCAGAGAGCCACCTCGAGGACCACGTCGGTGAAGCCGAGGATGTCGTTGCCGTTGATCTCCAGGATCTCGTCGCCTTCCTCGATCCCGGCGCGCCAGGCCGGTCCGCCGGGGGTCACGTGGCCGGCGGCGGGGCGGTACATGGGCACGCCCACGGCGAAGATGATGGGGAAGGCGACCAGCGCGAACAACACGTTCATGGCCACGCCGCCGCTGTAGATCAGCGCCTTCTCGCCCACGGAGCGCGCCAGCAGCTCGTCCTTCTTGCCCTCCCCCTCGCCCGGCGCGTCGCCCGCCATCTTGACGTAGCCGCCAATGGGCACGAGCGACACGCGGTAGTCCGTGCCGCGCCGCTTCATGCCGCACAGGCGCGGCCCGAAACCGAGAGAGAAGACCTCGATGCGCACGCCCACCAGCAGCGCGCAGAGGAAATGGCCGAGCTCATGGACGAAGATCACCAGCCCGATGCCGAGGACGGTGAGCAGGACGGTGCCGAAGTCGGGCAGCGCGAAGGCGAGGTTCAGGAGTTGTTGCGCAGGCATCGTTCCGCTTCCGCCCTGGCCCAGGAATCGGCCGCGACGATCCGCTCCAGGGAGGGCTCGCTCGCGTTCTCCATGCGGTCCAGGACGCGCGCCGCGGTCTCGGTGATCGCGTTGAACGAGGTCCTGCCCTCGAGGAACCAGGCGACCGCGACCTCGTTGGCCGCGTTCAGGACCGTGCCCGCCAGGCCGCCCTGGCGGGCCACGTGGTGGCCGAGGGCGAGCGCCGGGAAGCGCTCGCGGTCCGGCTCGGCGAAGGTGAGCGTGGCGAAGCGGGCCGCGTCGAAGTAGCGGCTCGCCGTCGGGGCGCGGCGCGGATAGGAGAGCGCGTAGCGCACCGGCACGGTCATGCAGGGCACTCCCATCTGCGCCAGGATGGAGCCGTCGACGAACTCGACCATGGAGTGGACGATCGACTGGGGATGGATCAGCACGTCCACCGCGTCCGGCGCGACCGCGAACAGCCAGCAGGCCTCGACGATCTCCAGGGCCTTGTTCATCATCGTGGCCGAGTCGATGCTGATCTTGCGGCCCATCTTCCAGGTGGGGTGGCGGAGAGCCATGTCCGGCGTGATGGATGCGAAGCGCTCGGGCGGAAGGTCGAGGAAGGGGCCGCCCGAGGCCGTCAGGATGAGCCGGCGCACGCCGGCGGGGTCCTCGCCGTGCAGCGCCTGGAAGATCGCGGAATGCTCGCTGTCCACCGGCACGATGGAAGCGTGGTGCGCGCGCGCGAGGTGCGTGAGCTGGCGGCCGGCCATGACCAGAGCCTCTTTGTTGGCCAGGGCGAGCACGGCGCCGCCCTGCACCGCCTCGAGGCTGGCCGGCAGGCCGGCCGCGCCCGTGATCGCGGCCACCACCAGGTCAGGCCGCGTGGCGCGCAGGACCTGGACCGCCACGTCCGGTCCGGAGAGGACCTCGATGCCCTCCCGGGAAAGGTCGCGCTCGGCGCGTAGCGCGGCGGCCGGGTCGGCCAAGCCGATGACTTGCGGCCGCACCTGGCGCGCCTGGGCGACGATCTTGGCGGCGTTGGAGTGCGCGACCAGGGAGGTGACGCGGTGCGTGTCAGCGAGCTCGGGCAGCACCTCGAGAGTGCTGTGGCCGATGGAGCCGGTGGAACCGAGTATGGAGACAGTGCGCATCGCGGGGACGGAGGACTCCGCTCTTCAGCCGCACGCGGACGGCGAAAAGGGCGATGATAGCCGCTCGCCGGGCAGGAGCGCGCCGGAAACCCGCGGCCTGCCCCGCGGCGGCCCGGCGCGCGAACGGCACGCTTTTTGATGCCGTTCGCGCCAGAGAGAGTGCAATAGGATGGAGGCGGCGAGACGATGAGCGACCAGCACGATGAACGCGTGAGGCGCTGGGCCGGCCGCGCGCGCCTTTGCGGGTGGGTCCTGCTCTGCTGCGCGCCGTGGGTGCTTGCGCAGGAGCCGGTGCAGGACGCGCCGCCCTTGGAGGAGTTGGAGGCGCGCGCCGCCGAGAGACCGGAGGATGCGGCGAACCTGCGCGCCCTGGCGCCGGCGTACCTCGCGGCCGGGCGCACTGCTGACGCGCTGGCCGCCGCCACGCGTCTGATCGGATTGACGGATGAACTGCCCGGCGACCGGCTGCTGCTCGCGCGCGCCTCCCTCGCCGAGGCGGACCGCCTGGTCACCGAGGGGGAACGCGGCGGTTACGTTCGGTCGCTGCTCGCGGACGTGGAGCAATCGGCGCGCCTCGCCTGCGCGGACGCGGCGCTGAGTCTGGAGGCGCGCGTGTTCCTGGCTCATGCCCAGTTCCGGCAGGGAGCGGCGGAAGCGGCGCGCGCGACGCTCGGGGAGGTTCTGGCCGAGGAGCCGGAAGAAGTCGACGCCCTGGCGTTGCGGGGCTATCTCACTCTGTTCGGCGAGCGACCGGAGGAAGCGGTCGCGGACCTGGAGCGCGCGGCGCATCTCGCTCCGGAGCGGGTGGACGTCCGCGTGCACTGGGCGATGGCTCTGGCGCACCGCTCCGCGGCCGAGGCGGCCGCGGTGTTCGTCTCCCTGGCGGAGGAGGGCCGCGCCGATGAACGCCTCGCGGGGGACGCATACCGGACGCTCGCTGCTGATCCAGCGCAGGCGGAGCGCTCCCTGCGCGCAGTGTGCACCGTGCGCCCGGAGGACGCGGAGGCGTGTTTCTGGCTGGGCCGCGCCCTGGCGGACGGCGGGCGCCACGCCGAGGCGATCGCCGCGTACGATCGTTCGCTGGCGCTCCTGCCGGATGACGCGACCGTGCTCGCGTTTCGCGGCGACGCGCGCGGCCGCGCGAACGACTTCTCCGGGCTGGTCGATGACCTGCTCCTGGTCGTGCGCGCGGACGTGCCGGAGCGTGTCTGGGCCGTGCGCCGCCTGCAGGCCGCCTCGGCCTGGTTCGCGCAGCAAGGCAATTGGGAGACCGTGGCGCGCATTGGCCAGGTGCTGATCGAGACCGACCCGGACGATCCGGACGTGCACGGCAATCTCGGCCTGGCGCTCATGCGCCTCGACCGCGTGGACGAGGCGGACGCGCTCTTTCGCGCGGCCGTGGAGTCGTTCCCGGACTCCGTGCGGCTGATCAACGACCACGGCTTGCTTCTCGAAGGAGTCGGCCGCTATCAGGAGGCCGAGGAGCGCTTCGCCAGGGCCGCGGACCTGGGCAGCCTGGACGGCCTGGAGAATCTCGCGGTGCTGCGCCTGCGGCTGGGCGACGTCGCCTCGGCGCGAGAACGGTTCCAGGCGGTCCTCGGCCGGGATCCCGCGCGCGTCCGGTCAGTGGCCGGGTACGCGCGCACGCTGCTGTCCGATGCACTCGACTCGCGTTGACACCCCGGAGAAACGCACCTACACTGCCGTTGATGAAGGAGTTGCGACTCTCCATCCGAGACCAGGATGCCCCCTGAGGGACGCGGAGCCATGTCGATGAAGCGCACGACCTTGCTGTTTCTCGGCCTTCTCGCAGCCGCGGCGGGACTCCGCGCGGCGCAGGACGAGCCGCTGCTGAAGGGGCCGGACACCAAGGCGCTGGCCAAGCTCTTTGCCGAGTACTTCGGCGCGTGCATGGACGATGACATCAAGGCCAAGCCCAAATCCTACGAGGCGCTCGCGTCCAAGCTCGATTCGCTCGCCAAGGCGAACAGGGTCGAGACGCTCCTGGTCAGCATGACCGACCTGCGCCGGGTCTTCGGCGGCGCGCCGGTCAGGGAGGAAGAGAGCCCGAAGAAGGGCGCCTTCTACGACAGGTCGTTCAAGGCCAGGTTGCAGTTCGGCGAAAAGGAGATGTCCTACCTCCTGTGGCTGCCCAGGGACTACACGTCCTCGAAGGAGCCGTATCCAGTCTTCCTTTCCCTGCATCCGGACATGGAGCGCCCGGACGAGGTGAAGAACTGGGCGAAGCGCGCCTACCCCGAGGCGCTCGCCAAGGTGGGGATCGTCGTCGTCCCTCTCAACCTGGGCAAGGACAGGGTGGAGTGGGAGTCGAAGGACGGCCGCATCCTGGCCTTCTTCTCCCTGCGCGACGTCCTGCTCAAGTACAACGTCGATCGGCTGAAGATCTTCATCGAGGGACACGGCGCCACCGCGCGCGCGGTCACGGACTACGCCACGTCCTTCCCGGGTCTCTGCACCGCGGCGGTCTTCCGCGGACTGGAGGCGGTGCCGAGCGCCGACCTCCTGGTCAACGCGCGGCCCGTGCCGTTCCTGGTGCTCTTTCCGCCGGCCAAGGAGGGCGCGGAAGAAACGGCCAGCCTGGCCGCGACCTTTGCCGAGGAGGCCAAGAGCAAGGGAGTGACGGTGAACGTGGTGGAGGCGCAGCCGGGCGCGGACGGCGACCCGGGCGAGCAGGGGATCGCGGCGCTGGTCGCGCTGGTCACCAGCGCCAAGAAGACCACGACGCCGGAGCGCATCCAGTTCGAGACCAGGAGCGAGGAGCACGTGAACGCCCACTGGCTGAAGCTCGACCGGATGACCGTTTCCGCCGAGGATCCGGTGCGGGTGGAGGCGGAGGTAGTCCGCACGAAGAACGAGATCCACGTCAAGGCCACGCGCAACGTCGAGAAGTTCACGGTCTACTTGAACGACGACCTGGTCGACATGGGGAAGACGGTCAAGGTGCTCTATTCGGTCCTGGGCGGCGAGGAGGGCGCGGCCGCCGAGCAGGGCGAGCCGAAGGTGTGCTTCGAGGGCACGAAGAAGCGCAACCTCGAGCACGCGCTGGCCATCTGGTTCGACAATCTGTCGGGCAACTACGGCGAGGTCTACACCAACTTCATTGAAGTCCAGGTGCCCCAGTAGCGCTCCGCCCGCGGCCGCGGCCCGGCTCCCGGGCGCGGCGCCCACGGCGGCGATCGCCTTCCTGGCCGGGGCGGGCGTGCTCGCCCTCGAGATCACGGGCGCGCGCGTGTTCATCCCGTGGTTCGGCTCGTCCATCCTGGTGTGGAGCAACATCATCGGGGTGACGCTCGGCGCCGTGGCGGCCGGGAACTTCCTCGGCGGCCGCCTGGCGGAGAAGAGGCCGAGCGCCGCCGTGCTCGCCCTGCTCCTGGCGGCGGCAGCGGTCCTCACCGCGCTCGTGCCCTACGAGGTGGCGTTCCTGGCCGATCGCTACCTGCCGCGCGGGCTGGAGCTGGGCAGCGCGTTCGCGCTGATCGGCCGGGCCTCCCTGCTGGTGGCGATGGTGGCGCTCGGGCCGCCCCTCGTGCTCCTGGGCGCGGCCACGCCGTTCCTGGTGCGCGGCGCGGCGCGCGAGGGCAAGGTGGCGCGGGCCGCGGGCCTCATCTCGGGCGCGGCCACGGCCGGCAGCCTGGCGGGAACCTGGGCGCCGGTGTACTGGCTCGTCCCCGCCATCGGCTCGCGCCTGACGTGCGTGGCCGCAGGGTTCGTGCTGCTCCTCGGCTCGGCGCTGGCGGCTTGGTGCGGCCGGCGGGGGAGGGCGGCGGCCGCGGCGCTGCTCCTCGGCGGCGCGGCCCTGCTCGGGCCCCTGTCCTTTGCCAGCCGAGCGGTCGGCCGCGGGGCCGAGGCCGGGGAAGTGCTGGTCGAGCTCGAGACCCGCTACCAGTACGCTCGAGTCGAGCGCGACGGCAAACTCACCGCGCTCAGGCTGAACGAAGGGCTGGGCTCGTTCCATTCGCTCGCGGTCGAGGGGCAGCTCCTCACCGGAGGGGCCTACTTCGATTACTACGGGCTCTTCCCGCCGCTCTGCGGCGTCGCGGAGCGGCCGCGGGAAGTGCTCATCCTGGGCTTCGCCGCCGGGACCATCGGCCGGCAGCTCCTTGCGCTCTACGCCGCTCCTCCGGGCGTCCGGGTGACCGGCGTGGAGGTCGACGCCGAGGTCGCCGCGCTCGGGGAAGCGTACTTCTCGCTGCCGCTGGACGAGCGCCTGCGCGTGGTCTGCGGCGAGGACGCGCGCGTGTTCCTCGACCGGACGGAGCAGACGTTCGACCTGGTGGTGGTCGACACGTTCGCGGACCAGATCCACATTCCCTTCCAGATGTGCTCGCAGGAGTTCTTCCGTTCGCTGCGCGGCCGTTTGCAGGGCGGCGGGCTCCTGGCCGCGAACATCAGCGGCTTCTCGATGGAGGACGCGCCGGTGCGCGCCATCCGGAACACCGCGGCCGCGGTCTTCGGCCGCGTGGCGTTGCTGCGCGTGGAAGGGGGGAGGAACTTCGTGCTCTGCGCCGGATTGGACGGGCCGCCCGATCCCAGGGCACTCGGGGATCGCTGCCCTGCGGAGCTGGCGCCGCTCGCCGCGGCCGCGCGCGCGCCGGGCGCGTATCGCGTGTTCGCGTACGATCCGGGCGAACGGGTGCTCACCGATGACCGTTCGTCCATAGAGCTGCTCTCGGACCGCGACCTGCTGAGCCGGTCGAGGCGCCAGCTCGTCCGGGAGGAGGCGGGGGAGTGATGCGCGCGTCGCTCGCCTTGGCCCTGATCCTGGTGCAGGCGCCGGAGCAGGCTCTCGAGCAGGGGGACGTGGACGGCGCGATCGCGCTTTACGAGGAAGCGCTCGATCGCCAGCCGGACGAGCGGGCGGCACTCTGGGGCCTGGGCCGGCTCCTGTACCACACGGGGGAGCTGGAGCGGTCCTCCCGCCTGTTCCAGCGTGCGGAGGAGCTGCACGGTCCGCACTACTACAACGCCCTGATGCTGGGGGCGATCCGGGAGGTCGAGCTGCGCTACGAGGATGCGCTGCAAGAGTATCGGCGCTGCCTCTCGCTTGAGCCGGGGCAGCGCGGCGCGGAGGAGGGCAGGGAGCGCGTGGTGGGGATCCTCCGTGACCTGGAGCGTTTCAGGGGTGCCGACCGCCGCGTGGCGCGCGACCTGTGCTTCGCTGCCGCGGGCTGGGCCGCGCTGCTCCTGGCCGCGTTCTGGGGCGCGGGCAGGCTGCGAGACGCGAAAGGGGCTCCGCCCTGACGGGCGGAGCCCCCGATCGCGTTCTGTGTCGCCGCGCCGCTACAGGATGTCCAGAATCTCGTAGAGCGAGGGCACGACCGTCCGGTAGTTGGCGTTCGACGAGAGCGGCTCGTTCCAGGGCAGCTCGGTCTTCTCGCCGATCAGGCCGACCGCGACGCAGGCGAAGGCGCGCGCCAGGCCGGGAGCCTTGCCGTCCTTGATCAGCCTCTCGAGCGAGGCGATGGCGGTCTTGTCGCCGATCAGGCCGAGCGCCTTGGCCATCGAGGAGATGACGCCGAGCACGTCGGCGCCCTCGAGCCCCTCGACCAGCGTGCCCACGGCCTCGACGTCGGCCATCAGGCCGAGCGCCGTGGCCATCTGCAGGCGCATCTTCTCGTCTTTGTTGTCGAGCACCAGGTTGCGCAGCGTCTCAAGGGACTGCGTGTAGCGCATCATGCCCAGGGACACCGCCAAGTAGCCCTTGAGGTCCGCCTCGTTGGTGTAGAGCAGCTCCTTGTAGATGGTCTCGCCCGAGGCCGTGGCGTTGAGCAGGCCGAGCGAGATCGCGAAGGAGGATTTGTACTGCGGGTTGTTCGACGCCTCGAACGCCTCGAGGATCTTCGAGGTGACCTGTGCGCGGTTCTGGGAGGTCTCGCTGTACTCCCGGCCGAGCAAGGCCAGCGCGAGCGAGGCCCAGGGCTGGTGGGTCTTGACCTTCGGGCTCGTCAGTTCCTTCATCAGGAAGCGGTTGAGCTTGTCGAGCAGCTCCGCGTGTGCATCCGGGTCCTTGGCCGCGCGGCCGCCGATCTGGGAAAGCGCGATGAACGCGAAGTGCCGCGCCTGCTCGTTCTCGCTCTCCTCGATCATGCCGAAGAGCGTGTC
This sequence comes from Planctomycetota bacterium, assembly GCA_016213895.1. Lineage (GTDB taxonomy): Bacteria > Planctomycetota > B15-G4 > B15-G4 > JADJEK01 > JACQZJ01. The sequence goes on from JACQZJ010000052.1 coordinate 9,785, forward strand.
CAGGACCTCCATGTCTTCGGGCTTGGCGAGCTGCCCGAGGGCGATGACGCAGGACTCCTGCATGCGGATGTCCGTGGTCTTGGCCCTGACCTCATTCCGCAGCTGCGTCAGCGCCACCGCGGCCGGCTCGCCGAGACGCCCGAGCGTGATCGGGATCTGGGCGCGCGTGGTGCGGTCCATGCCCTTGTCCTTGAGCAGCCCGACCAGGTACTGGACGATCTCCTCCTTGCCCTCCTGGAACAGGCCGAGCGAGAGGATGGCCGAGGAGCGCAGGTCGATCTCGTTGTTGTCGTTCTTGTCAATGCACTCCTGGAGCGCCTTGATGGTCTCGGCCGAGCCGATGTAGCCCAGCGCGATGGCCGCAAAGGCGCGCGGCAGGGCCTGGACGGCGTTGGACTTGCCGAGCAGCTGCCTGCCCTGCGGCGTGTCGTTCATGATCTCGACGAGCCAGGGGACGGCGTCCTTGCTGCCGAGCACGCCCAAGGCAAGGATGGCCGCCTGCTGCGGCGTCGGGCTCTTGTTGGTGAGGACGCCCTTGATGTCCTGGAGGACGAGCGCCGCCGAATCGGCGCGCACCGTGCGGCCGATGGCGAGCACCGCCGAGTCGACGATGTCCGGGTCACCCTCTCCCAGCACGCCCCTCAGCAGCGGCAGGATCTGCTGGTTGACCTCTTCGGAGGTCGGCCGCCGCGAAAGCGAAGCCGTCTCCTTGCGGCCCATGCCGGTCAGGAAGCCGGCGGAACCGGACTGGACCGCACCCTCGCCGAGCCGCTTACGCAGGTCGAGGTAGCGGTCCTTGTTGTTCTCCCACCAGAACTGCCACTGCTCGAACCCCTCGGCCGGCTTGTTCTTCTTGCCGCCCATGCCGGAGCCCGTGACCGGGCCGCGCGGGCCGGAGCCGCCGCCGCCAGGAGCGACCGGACCAGCGCCCGGCGTGACCGGACCACGGCCGCCGCCGGGAGTCGAGGGTCCCGTCGGACCAGGGGTGGTGGGGCCGCCCGTGCTGGGGCCGCCGGTGCCGGGGCCTGCTCCCTCGCTGGGGGGAACCGTGTCGCCGGGGCCGCGGTACACGCCGCCGTGGCCGGTTGCGTCCCTGGATGCCAGGAAGAGCAGCCCGCCGAAGACGGCCGCGGCGAGGATCAGTCTTTTCATTGCCGACTCCTTGTCGCTCTCGCGGAGCTTGTGGCTCCGGGCTCCGAGCGCGCACGAGACCATACGGGGAATACGGAAACCAGACTAGCGTTCAATTGTGCCTAAGCAACTGACGTTCCATCCCTTCGGGAGAGGGTTTCTCGGGACCGTGGGGCCTGGAAAGGCCCCGGAAACGCCTGTTTCGGGCCTGGATCGCTTTCCCCAGAGGGCCGGAGGCCGGCGGCTGCGGCTGCCCTCCTTCACCGAACGGTAACGCCCTTACCATCCGGTAACTCCAGAGCGCGGGATGGTCCAGGAACGGCCGACGGGAACGCGGGCCGGGTCCCGAACGCGGAGCCGGCCCGCGGTGCTCCTGGCGAGGCTCCTACAGGATGTCGACGATCTCGTACAGCGACGGGATGACCGTGCGGTAGTTCGCGTTCGCCGAAAGCGGCTCGTTCCACGGCAGCTCGGTCTTCTCGCCGATCAGGCCGACCGCGACGCACGCGAAGCCGCGCGTCAGGCCGGGGAGGTTGCGGTCCGTGATGATCTCCTCGAGCGAGGCGATGGCGCTCTTGTCGCCGATCAGGCCGAGCGCACTTGCCATGGAGGAGACGATCCTGAGCGTCTTCGTGGTCCTGAGTCCGTCGATCAGCGTGCCCACGGCCTCGACGTCCGCCATCAAGCCGAGCGCCGTCGCCACCTGCAGGCGCATCTTCTCGTCGCGGTTGTCGAGCACCAGGTTGCGCAGGGTCTCCAGGGAGCGCGTGTAGCGCATCATGCCCAGGGACACCGCGAGGTAGCCCTTGAGGTTCGTGTCGCTGGTGTCCAGCAGCCGCTTGTAGAGAGTCTCGCCGTACGGCGTCGCGTTCAGCAGGCCGAGGGCGATGGCGAAGGCGGACTGGTAGTGGGCGTTGTTGGACGAATCGAACGCCTCGGCGACCTTGGCCGTGATCTGCGCGCGGTCGTGTGAGGTCTCGCTGTAGTCGCGGCCGAGCAGCGCCAGCGCGAGCGCGGCCCAGGGCTGGTGGGTCTTGATCTTCGGGCTGGCCAGCTCCTTCATCAGGAAGCGGTTGAGCCGGTTGAGCAGCTCCTCGTGCGCCTCCGGGTCCGGGGCCGCGCGGCCGCCGATCTGGGCGAGGGCGATGAACGCGAAGTGGCGCGCCTGCTGGTTGCGGCCCTCCTCGATCAGGCCGTACAGGGCGTCCAGGACTTCTCTGTCCTCGGGATTCCCGAGCAGCCCGAGGGCGATGACGCAGGACTCCTGCATGCGGACGTCGGTGGTCTGGCTCCTGGCCTCTTTCAGGAGCTGCGGCACGGCGACCGCGGCCGGCTTGCCCAGGCGGCCAAGCGTGATCGGGATCTGGGCGCGCGTGGTGCGGTCCAGGCCCTTGTCGCGCAACAGGCCGACCAGGTACTGGACGATGTCCTCCTTGCCCTCCTTGAACAGGCCGAGGGCGAGGATGGCGGAGGAGCGCAGGTCGATCTCGTTGTTGCCGTTCTTGCCGATGCAGTCCTCGAGCAGCGCCACCGTCCCGGGCGAGCCGATGAAGCCGAGCGAGACGGCGGCGAAGGAGCGCTGCAGGGTCTGGATGGCGCCGGTGCGGTTGAGCAGCTTCCGGCCCTGCGGCGTGTCGTTCATGATTTCGACCAGCCACGGGACCGCGTCCCTGCTGCCGAGCACGCCCAGGGCGAGGATGGCCGACTGCTGGGGCGTGTCTTGCTCGCTGGCGAGGACCTGCTTGATGTCCTCGAGCACGAGCGCCGCCGAGCCAGCGCGCACCGTGCGGCCGATGGCGAGCACCGCCGAGTCGACGACCTCCGCGTCTTTCTCGGTCAGCACGCCGCGCAGCAGCGGCAGGAGGCGGCGGTTGACCTCGTCGGCCGTGGGACGGCGCGAGGTGGCGGCTGGTTCCTTGCGGCCCATGCCGGTCAGGAAGCCCGCGGAGCCGGACACGACCGTGTTCTCGCCGAGCCGCGCGCGCAGGTCGAGATAGCGGTCCTTGTTGCTCTCCCACCAGAACTGCCACTGCTCATACCCTTCGCCCCGCCCGCCCCTCTTGCCGGTCAGGCCCTGACCCGTGATCGGGGCGCGCGGACCGGAACCGCCTCCGCCGGGCCCGATCGGACCGGCGCCTGGCGTGACCGGACCGCGCGTGCCGCCGGGCGTGTTGACCCCGCCCGGTCCCGGCGTCACGGGCCCGCCGTTGTTCGGGCCGCCCGTTCCGGGACCCGGTCCATCGGTGGGCGGGACCGTGTCGCCGGGGCCGCGGTACACGCCGCCGTGGCCGGTCGCGTCTCCGCCCGCCAGGAAGAGCAGTCCGCCGAGGACCATAGCTGCGACAATCAGCCTGTTCATGATCGACTCCTTGGCGCCCGGGAAGCGAGAAACCCCCTTTCCCGGAGCGCATGCCGGTGCGCGAGGACCACAAGGGAAGGAACGGATGTCGCGTGGCCTATCGCAAGGCACGTTCCACTTGGAGCGCCGCGCGACGCACGCGGCAGCCTCGGGTCGAAGTGGCGCGGGCACAGTGGCTTTCGCCCGAGAATCGCGCATTTCGGCGGCAAGCAGTGTGACTCGGAGGCGTCAGAGCCATTCACTGGCCGGTAACGCCGCTACTGCACAGTGACGAAAGCGCGGCGGCGTGGATCGGCAAGGAACGAGCGCTCGGGAGGAGCGAAGAGCATGTCCGACGGCGTCGCCCACGAACTTGCTTCCGCGGAAACGCAGTCGCCAGAGAGCGCGACCGTGCTTTCCAACTCCCTGTTGCGCTGTCTGATGGACGACAGCCCGGTGCGGGCGGGACTGGTGGGGGAGTCAGCCGCGCTCAGGACCATGTTCGAGAAGATCCGCCGCCTGGCGCGCTCCGACGTGCCCGTGCTGGTGCAGGGAGAGGTAGGAGTGGGCAAGGAGAACGTCGCGCGCGCCCTGCACCTCAACTCGCAGCGCTCGGCCGGACCGTTCGTGGCGGAAGCGGGCGCCGCGCTGCGCGAGGAGCTGTTCATGAGGCATCTCTTCGGCCACGCGCGCGGCGCCTTCACCGGCGCCACCGCCACCGTGCCCGGCGTGTTCGACGGCGCGGACGGCGGGACCTTGTACATCGACGAGGTGCCCGAGGTGCCGCTGGCGGTCCAGGCCTGCCTGGTGCGCGTTCTGGAGACAGGCGAGTACCGGCCGCTGGGATCGCCACATGCACGGCGCAGCAGCTTCAGGCTGATCACGTCGACCTCGTCCGACTTGCGCGAGCTGGTCGCTTCCGGCACGTTCCGCCGCGACCTCTTCTTCCGCCTGCGCGGCGCCATCGTCGAGGTGCCGCCGCTCAGGGAGCGGCGGCGGGACATCCTGCCGCTGGCGGAGCAGGTCATCCGCGAGGAGGCACAGCGCCTGGCCGTTCCGCCGGCGTTCCTCTCCGACGGGGCGCGGGCGGCGCTCGTCGCGTACGCCTGGCCGGGGAACGTGCGCGAGCTGCGCAACGAGATCCGCCAGGCCGTGGCCTTGTGCGGCGAGGAGCCCCTGACGCCCGCGGCTTTCCAGTTCCTGCGCGAGCCCCTGCCGCGCAGGGCGAGGGAGCGCAACGGCTCGGTCCTGAAGGAGAAGGTCAGCGAGGTGGAGGCCGCGGCCATCCGGGACGCGCTCCGGCTGGCGGCCGGGAACAAGACCGCGGCGGCGCGCCGCCTCGGCGTGACGCGGCGCACGCTCTACCGCCGGCTGGAACGGCTGGCGGTCGAGAACAAGACGCTGGCCTGAGGCGCGCACGGCCGGTCGTTCGACGGCGTCCCGCGCCCGGAAGCCCGGCACCGGCCCGCGGGAGGGGGCGCGACGCTCAGGCAAGAAGAAGACCGAGACCTCCTCTTCCACGTTGATCACTTTGCCGCAGCCCTTGGTCTCGTTGAAGAGAATGGCGCCCTCGACGATCTTGCCGTCGACGAACTCCACGCTGACCTTCTCTTCCTGAGTTGCGCGCCTCAATGACGAGGCGATGGTGTCGCACTTCACGTCAGCCTCCTCGCCAGGAAAAACCACCATGGAGTGTGTTCGGATTCGTTCAGACTAACAACCTGTGGTGGTCTGTCAAGCCGCTCAGGGGAGGCTTCGGCAGATACCGCTCGGCCGTCCGGGGAATCCGGCGGCGACCGGGCAGAACCCGATAGGATAGGACGCCCAGGGGGCGCCGCGGGCCGGGCCGGTTCCCGCGCCCGGCGCCCGCCGTGATCTGACGAAACCGGCATTCTAGCAGGTTCTCGTCCCGGGCAACAGGGCTCCTGGGCCGATGGGCAAGAGAACGGGCGTGTGGCTGGTCGGGGCGCGCGGGGGCCTCGCGACCACGGTCATAGCCGGAACCAGGGTGGTGGCGCGCGGCCTGGCCGAGCCGCTCGGGCTGGCCACGGCCGGTCCCGAGTTCGAGCGCCTGGAGCTTGTCTCTCCCGCGGACATGATTTTCGGCGGGCACGAGATCCGCTCGGGGTCGCTGCCCGAGGCCGCGGCGCAGATCGCCCGGGAGAACGGCTCGATCCGCGGCGAGTGGCTCTGCGCGATCGCGAGCGACCTGGAGGAGGCCGAGCGGCGCATCCGTCCGGGCCAGGCGGTGAACAGCGGGAGCGCGATCGAGCAGCTCGCGCACTCGAGCAGCGCGCTCGGCGAGCTGGGGCTCACCGCTCTGGTCCAGCGGCTCGCGGCGGACCTCGAGCAGTTCCGCCAGGCGGAGGGCCTGGAGCGCGTGGTCGTGGTGAACCTCGCGTCGACCGAGCCTCCGCTGCACACCGGCGAGGAGCACGCCACGCTCCGCGCCCTCTCGCGGCTCCTGGACGAGAACCGCCGCGCGGCGGTGCGCGCGAGCCTGCTCTACGCGTGCGCCGCGCTGCAGAGCGGCTGCGCGTACGTGAACTTCACGCCCTCCAACGCGGCGCTCGTGCCCGCGGTGGGGGAGCTTGCCAGGAAGCAGGGCCTTCCCTTCATGGGAAGCGACGGCAAGACCGGCGAGACCTTGGTGAAGACCGCGCTCGCCCCCATGTTCCGCCATCGCGCGCTGCGCGTGCTCTCCTGGGAAGGCTACAACATGCTCGGCGACCGCGACGGGCAGGTGCTCTCCCAGAAGGAGAACCTCGCGGCCAAGGTCGAGTCCAAGGACCGCGCCCTGGCGCAGATCCTCGGCTACCGGCCGCACACGCGCGTGGGCATCGACTACGTTCCGTCGCTGAACGACCTCAAGACCGCCTGGGACTTCATCCACTTCGAGGGCTTCCTCGGCTTCCGCATGTCGATGCAGTTCACCTGGCAGGGATGCGATTCCATCCTGGCGGCGCCGCTGGTCCTGGACCTCGTGCGCCTCGCGGATCTCGCCCTGCGCCGCGGCGAGGCCGGGCCGCTCCCGCACCTCGCGGTCTTTTTCAAGAGCCCGTACGGAGTGGACGAACACGATCTTCACCGCCAGTGGCAGTCCCTGATGGAGTACGTTGCCGCGTGCGCGCGGTGAGCGGAGCTGCCGCGAGCCAGGCCGCGGGTCGAGAAAGGGCCGGGGATTGAGAAGCTCGAGGACCGGCAGGAGCACGCATTCCGGCTCGCCAGGGTCTGAACGCAACAGAAGATACATTATCGGACGTATCGGCAGGGGCTCGGAGGCGCCGTGGCGGGCGCGCGCTTGACCCGGAGAATCCATGCCTGAGGCCCAGGACGCGGCGAGCACGAGCGGCGGCGACCTGCCGGCGGCTGCGTGCTTCGCCGCAGGTAGCGCGTTCCTGGCGCTGGGCCTGGCCGACATCCTGGCCGGCCGGTTTGGGTTTCCGGGAACGGCGCTGGCGCCGGACGTGGCCGGCCTGCTCTCGCGCGCGGGCGGAGACAAGGGCTGCGAGATCGGGCTGTTCTACTACGCGCTGCTCCTGGTTCCGGCTCTGGCCGGGGCGGGCTTCCTGGCGGCGCGCGCGGCCGCGTGCCGGGGCGCGGGGATCCTCCTGCTTGGGAGCGGGATTCTGGCCGCAGGGTCGGTGTGGAGCTCCTTTTCAACGGGTTGGTCCGGAGGTGCGTCGGCGCGAGGCCCTGTGCCGGCGGCAGTGCTCGCGGGCGGGTTGTTCGCTGCCTGGGTGCTGGGTCCGAGGACGCGGGAGCGTCTCGGGCGAGCTCTTTGCGCGCTGCGGCGGCTTTTTGCGGGCGCGGAAGGGCCGCTGGCGTGCGGGGTATCGCTCGCCGTGCTGGCGGCTGCCGTGGGTCCGCGCGTTCCGCCGGACTTGCCGCTCGCTCTGAGCGGGCTGCGCGTCGCGGGGGTCCTGGCCGGGTCCGTGTTCGCTGCCTTCGGCCTGGCTCTGGCCCTCCAGGGCCTGGTGAGCAGGGATTGCCCCCCCGCCAGGCGGATTCTGGACCCGCGCGTGGCGCGGGCTCTGCGCTGGGGCGTGTGGCTGCTGGCCGGGCGGTTGGCTCCGGAGTCGGCGGTGTGGGTGGGAGCCGCGATCGCGGCGGCCGTGCTCGGCGGAGCCGGCTCCCTGGTCCTGAGCGCGCGCGGCGCAGGCGCGGGGGCGGCGGACGCAGGCGCGCCGCGGCGCTTCCTGGTGCGGCGTTTCCTGCCTCTGCTCGTGCTGATGCTGGTCTTTCATCGGGACGTGAACGGGCTGATCGACTTCTACCACGCGGGCGAGTGGCTGGCGCCTGCCTCGGAGGCGGCGCGCGGCGAGGTCCCCTACCGGGACATCTACCTGCAGCACGGCCTGGTGCAGAACGTGCTCCGGCCGCTCGCTTCGTTCGCGCTGCTCGGCTGGACGCTCGCTGCAGACCGCCTGGCGCAGAACTTCATGTACGCTGCGGCGCACGCCGCGTTCTTCCTGCTGCTCGCCGCGGCCGTGCGCTCCTGGCTGTTCGCCCTGCTCCTCTCGCTCGCGCTCGCGAGCGAGGGCCTGCTTCTCGCCCCGCGCTTCCTCGCCCTCTTCCTGGCGCTGGCCTGCGCCCTGGTGGATCTGCGGCAGGCGCGCGCGGCAGGCGGGGCCTCTTTGCCGCGCCGGCGGCGCTGGCCGCTCGTGGCCTGCGGCGCGTGCCTGAGCCTCGCCGTGTTCTGGAGCCTGGACGGCGGCTTGTGCGGCGCGCTGGCGATCGGCGTCTTCCTGACGCTGGAGGCGCTCGGCCGGCGCACGGAGCCCGCGCGCACGCGCCTGGCGCCGTTCCTCTGGCTCGCCTGCGGCGCGTTCCTCGGCGCGCTGCCCTTCGCCGCCTACCTCGGCGCGTGCGGCGCGTGCGGCGCGTTCTGGCGCAACTGCGCCGCTCAGGTCGGGCTGCAGCTCTCGGTGTGGGGAATCCCCTTTCCGCCGCTCCGCGCGCTCCTGGACCTGGTGCGCGCGCAGGGAGCCATTGCCGCGCTCGGCGACTCCCGCGTGGCCGCGCTGCTCGCCGCGGGCGCCTTCATCGGCGTCCCGGCCGCGGTGTTGATCCTGGCGCTTTGCCGGCGCTGCACGCGCGCCTGCTACGTCCAGCTGCTGCTGGCGCTGGCCGGAGCGAGCCTCTTCCGCAGCGCCCTGGGCAGGTCGGACCCGGGACACCTGGGGTACGCCGCGACGCTGCTCTGGCCCATCCTGGCCGTGGCGGCGGAGAGCGCCCTGGCCTCGCGCCCCCTGCGCCGCGGGCCGGCATCCGTGGCGGCGCTGGCGCGCGTGCTGCCGGCCGCGCTGTTCGCCGCCTGGCTGATCGGAGCGCACGCGCCGCTCTACGGCATGGCGCGGCACTGGAGCCGCCTGTCGGAGGCGCTGCCTGGCGGTCCCGGGGGCGGCTACAGCACGATTCCGCTGCCGCGCGCCGGCGACGTGCTCGTCCCGGACGTGCAGGCGCGTGCCCTGGCTGCGCTCGCGTCCTTCCTCGACGAGCGCACGCCGCGCGGCGCGCCGGTCTTCGGCTTCTCGAACATGGGGGCCATCCACTTCTTCCTGGACCGGGACTGCCCCACGCGCTTCGTGATGCCGATCTACGCGGCCACGCACGCCATGCAGCGCGCGGTTATCGCGGACCTGGAGCGCGCGCGGCCGCGCTACGTGATCTCGAGTGCGCTGCTCGGCCTCGACCCCGTGGACGGCGTGCCCATGGCGGAGCGCCTGCCCCTGGTGGTCGAGTACCTGGCCGCGACGTACCGGCTCCACTCCGACCAGGGCTTCGGCGTGGTCTACGAACGGCGCTGAGCCGCGTCGAGCAGCAGGGAGCCGCCCGATGCTCGATTGCCGCGCAGCTCTCTGAGGCGCAGTCGCCCAGGGAGTCGCTGCGTTTGGTTGCGGCGCCGCCGCCAGGATGTCCCGCCTTCGGACTCCGGACTTCGAACTACCGACTCGCGGCGGAGCCGCCGCGTCCGCGCCCGGACTCGAGCGAGTCTGGTCGCGGTGCCGCCGCGATGTGGATCTTCCTCTGCACCGCGTGCCCGGCGAGCCGGTCGGCCGCCGGCAGCTCGCCGGCCAGCGGGCGGACGTAGTCGAACCAGCCCCCTTGCACGCCGTTTCCGGCCGCGTTGAGCCATGCCGGGTCGAGCTGCTTGGTGACCTTGGCGACGGTCTCGAGCGGCGTCACGAAGTAGTCCACGGCGTACTCCGCCCCGGCGAGGCGCCGGATGGCGATGGAGCCGCTGGCGCGCTCGCCGCCGATCGCGGCGGCCACGGCCTGCTCCCCCACCGCGCGCGCCTCGCGCGCGTCCACCGCGGACGCGAAGCCCGGGAAGGAGCGCTGCAGATAGCCGAGCGT
>JACQZJ010000052.1:19671-31245 GCA_016213895.1 Planctomycetota bacterium
GTTGCCGTGGGAGTCGCGCTCCTTGCTGTCCACGATGAGACCGCCCGCCGCGTCGTGGATGCCCTCGGAGACGGCGATCACGCAGCGTCCCAGGCGGCCGTACACCTCGCCCACGTCGTCCAGGAACCTCTCCATGGAGAAGTCCCGTTCCGGCACGTAGAGGAGATGTGGACCGTCGTCCTCGCCGCGCCGCGCGAGCGCGGCCGCGGCGGTGAGGAAGCCGGCATGCCGCCCCATGACCACGTCGATCTTGATGCCCGGGATGCTGCGGTTGTCGAGGTCGTCCCCGAGGAGGGCGCTGGCCACGAAGCGCGCGGCCGAGCCGAAGCCGGGACAGTGGTCGGTGACGCGCAGGTCGTTGTCGATCGTCTTCGGCACGTGGAACAGGCGGATGTCGTAGGAGACCGCGCGCGCCAGCTCCTCGATGATGAACGCCGTCTCGGCCGAGTCGTTGCCGCCGATGTAGAAGAAGTAACGCACGTCGTGCGCGCGGAAGACCTCGAGGATGCGCTGGCACTCGTCGCGCGTCGGCTTCTTGCGCACCGAACCCAGGCCGGCCGCGGGCGTGGCGGCGACGCGCTCGAGCGTCTCCGGCGTCTCGCGACCCAGGTCGATGAAGTCCTCCTCGAGGATGCCCTTCACGCCGAAGCGCGCGCCGTAGACGCCGCGGATCGCGTCGGCGTGGAGCGCCGCGCTCACCAGCCCGACCAGGCTCTGGTTGATGACCGCGGTCGGCCCGCCCGACTGGCCGATGACCGCGTTGCCGACGAGACGTGACGCCATGTGCGAGCCTCCGATCGAATCTCCTGCCGCTGTTTCCGGTCGCCGGACGCGAGCCCGCCCTGCTACGGAAAGTCGTTGACGCCGGTGACGGTCGTGTTCCCCCGCCCGTCGTTGTCCAATGCGCCGACCGCTTTGACGATGCCGTCGTTCCCCTTGGCCTCGTTCAGGATCAGGAAGTTCTCGTCCCCTTCCACCAAGATGCCCTCGCCGTCGTTGTCGCGCAGGCTGTTCTCCTCGACGCAGTTGCCTTCCGCCAAGTCGGTGAGGTGAATGCCGTGGCCGTCGGCGGCGGAGGTGACCGTGTCCCGGCACGTGTTGTCCAGGATCACGCAGCCGTCGCCGGCGACGCGGATGCCGGCGCCGGAGTTGTCCACCAGGGAGTTCGCCTTGACCAGGACGCCGTCCTGGCCGTCCCTCAAGGAGACGCCATGGCTGCCGTTGTGGCGGATCTTGTTGCTCGTGATCTGGCCGCCGTGGTAGCTGGTGGCGCCGTCCCCGTAGCGTACGCCCACGCCCGCGTTGCTGCTGATCGTGCTCTTCTTGACGATGCACACCCCCACCGCGTGCACGCCGTAGCCGCCGTTCTCGTTCACCACGCAGTCGCGCACCTCGTTGCGCAGCCCGACGATGGACACTCCCCCGCCGCCGTTGCCGGTCGACGAGCAGCCGCGCACGAGCACGCGGTCGGCCTCGATCACGAGGCCCTCTTTGTCATTGCCGCTGGTGGTGGAGTTGCGCACCTCGTGCGCGCACCGATCGAGGATCTCGACGCCGATTCCCCCTCCCCCATCGTCCTTCATGCCGCTGAAGTCGCTCTCACCCACCACGACCTCGAAGGTGTTGATGGCGCTCACGCCGCCGTCGTCGCCCGGCGTGCCCTGGCAGTCCACCACGGCCACGCTCGTGCAGTCGAGGATGCGGATCGCGGCGACTCCGTCATCGTGCGTGGAATCCACGCGGAACCCGGAGAGCGTCACCAGCCGGGAGTCCCTGATGAGCACGCCCTTGGTGATCTTCGGCCTGGCCGACACCGCGCGCGCGATGAGCAGCGCCTCCTGATTCGAGCCGGTGTAGTCCACCAGCACGGCCTCTGGGTAGGTGCCGGGGTGCACCAGGATGGCGTCGGTGGTCGAGGTGTTGGCCAGGGCCAGGTCGACGGCGTTCTGGATGGTGAAGGGCGGGGCCACGACGAACGTGTCGCCCCGGGCCTCGCCGCCGGCCCAGAGAAGCAAGGCGGCGGCCAGCAGGACCCGCACGGAAGTGAAGCGCGTCATCTTGGACTCCAGGCTGCGGCTGGTGGGGCTGCCGGCCGCCGCCACGATTCTAGGAGCGCCGGCGGGTTCGGCAAAGCGCGCTCGCCGCCTCCGGCGCGTCCGTGCATGTCATCAGAACCTGAGGCAGTAAACCAGCCTCTGCCGCAGGCCGATGTAGACGCGTTCTCCCTGAGCCACGGGCGGCCCGCTGTACGTGCCGGCCAGGTCGACCATGGCGACGCGCTGCAGCTCGGCGTTGAGCAGCTCCACGCGGCCGCCTTCGAGGGCAACTGCCGCGCCGGCCGCGCAGAAGGCCGGCGCGCCGTCCGGCACGCCGCCAAGCATCGACGTGCCGATGCGCGAGCCCGTCTCCCGGTCCAGCTCGACCAGCGTCAGGCCGGCCGAGGCCGCGATCAGCCGCCCCTCTGCGCCGGCCAGGCCGCGAATCACCCCGTTGCCCGAGTAGCGCCAGCGCTCCCGGCCGTTGGCGAGGTCGAGGGCGACGACCGTACCGGCCGCGGAACCGAGGTGGACGCGCTGCGGCGCCGCCGCGGTGACCAGCATGGGACCCACCGTCCCGCCGACCATCTGGTAAGACCAGCGCTCCAGGCCGCGCTCCAGGTCGTAGGCCTGCACGCGGCCCGCGGCCGAGGCGACGATCACCAGCCCGCCTGCGATCGCGGGCGCGATCGCGGGCGGTGCGCCGAGCTGGATCTGCGTGCGGGGCAGGAGCCCCGCCGCGTCGAACACCTTGACCAGGCCCGAGGACGTGGCCGCCACGACCCGCTGGCCGTCGGTCGCGAGGGGAGCAGCCACGGCCGCGCCGCAGCGCGCCACCTGGCCGCGCTGGCCCGTCGCCGCGTCCAGGGCGATCACGTTGCCCGTCGAAGTGCCGGCGAAGACGTTGGCCCCGGCGACCACGGGCTGGCCCGTGACCGGCGCACCCAGGTCCGTCCTCCAGAGCTCCACGCCGCTTCCGGCGTGAAAAGCGTGGATCGTCCCGCCGGCGGTCCCGGCCAGGACCATGCCTGCGGACACGGTCAGGGCGCAGGCGGGCGGGGAGGAGAGCAGCGCCGACCAGCCCACGTTCGGGCCGCCCACGCGCGGCACCGTGCCCTCGGCCTCGGGGGGCGGGGGCGGGTTCCGCGTCGACGGGCGGTCGGCGTAAGGGGGCTCCTCCGCCGCCGGAGGGCGCGGTTGGTCCGGAGGGAAGGGAAACTCCGGGGGCGCCGGCGGCGCGGGAGGACCGTGCTGCGCGCGCGCTTCGGGCGCCAGAGAAGAGGCGAGCACGCAGCCGAGGATCAAGGTCGGGAACAGACCCGCGGCGCGCACGCCCTTGGCCCGGGAGGAGGATCCGCGCGGCAACCGGCGGCAGATGCCTGGCGCGTCAGGGCTCCTCTTCCTCCTCCTCCGCGTCGTCGTCGAAGCCGCTATCGAGATCGTCGTCGTTGACGGCCTCCACCGCTTCGTCTTCCTCGTAGTCGGCCTCCTCGTCCTCTTCGAGGTAGTCGTCGTCTTCCTCCGACAGCAGGACATCGAGGTCCTCGTCATCGAGGCTCGCCTCGCACTCCGGACACGTCTTGTTGGTCCGGAGGAAGTCCAGGTCCTCGGTAGTCGACAACATCTCACCGCAGTAGGGACATTCAAACTTCGTGGGCATGGCTAGCAGACCCGCTGGGGATACCTTAAGCGACCAGATCAGGGGTCCTTCTACCCTGCCACGGTTCCCTGTCAAGCCGCTCCGTCCACAACCTCGGCCCCGGGTTTCACGAGTGGCGCAGCGCCCTGCCAAAAAACGCCGAGCGGCCAGTTCGGCCTTGCGTGCGTCCGCCGGGATGATTGTCGTATGTTGCCTGGAGCGGCGGACCTGAGAGATCCGGGCTCCGCTCCACTGCAGGGCAGCGCGGCTCCCGGCGCGCGCGCGGCGCGCGCGCCCGCGAACAGGCGCTTTCGGCTGGTGGTGGCATGACGGATCACGAGTCCTTCCTGGCCGCCTTGTCCGCGCAGGTCGCGACCGTCCTGGTCGACGACGCCGGGACGATCAGCGCCGTCGGCGAGGCAGCGGCCGCGCGCGGCGGGTTGTGCGCGGCGGACCTGGTGGGTATGCCCTTCGACCTAGCGTTTCCCGTGCACTCGGGAGACGGCCGCGACGTCCGCAGCCTCGCCTGCGAGAACGCCCTGCCGAATCCGCGGCGCTTCCAGGCCGTCTCCGTTCCGGGCGCGCGCGGCGGCCGCGTGGTGCTCCTCATGGAGGTCACGGAGCTGCTGCGGGCGCGCGCCGAATGCCTGCGCCTCGCCCGGCTCGCCTCGGCCGGCCGCATGATCTCGAGCATCGTGCACGAGATCAACAACCCTCTGTCGGGCATCATCGGCTACTCCCAGCTGCTGCTCATGCGCGATCTGGAGCGCGAGTCGCGAGCGGCGGTCGAGGAGGTCTACGGCGAGGCGCTGCGCGCCTCGCGCGGCTGGTGCGCAAGGCGCTGGAGCTCAAGGGACACGATCTCCGGGTCAAGAACGTGTCGGTGCACCTCGACGTGTCCGACTCCTTGCCCCCGATCTCCGGCGACCCGCACCAGCTGCTGCAGGTCCTCGTCAACCTGATCAGCAACGCCGAGCAGGCCATGTACGCCTCCGACAGAGGCGGCCGCATCACTTTCGAGGCCTCCGCGACTCAGGAGACGGTCTCGCTGCTCATGCGCGATACCGGCCCGGGGATTCCGGAGCACCTGCGCGAGAAGGTCTTCGAGCCGTTCTTCACGACCAAGGAGGAGGGCGAGGGCACGGGCCTCGGTCTGTCCATCTGCCACGAGATCCTGCAGCAGCAGCAGGCCTCCATCCAGCTCATGCAGGCGAGCGACTCGGGCGCGGTGTTCGTGCTGGCCTTCCCCATCCACCGCGCGAGCGAGCAGGAGAGGCCGGAGCGGCCGCACGCTCGGCGCAGGGTGCGCCTCAACGGCCGCCGCATCGTGGTCGTCGAGGACGATCCCACCTGCCGCACCCTCGTGGTCGACGCCTTCGAGGGGCTGAGCAGCACGGTGCGGCCCTTCGACCGCAGCGAGGCCGCGCTGCGCTACCTGCGCTCCCATCCGGCCGACGCCATCATCTCCGACATCCACCGTCCCGGCCTGAACGGCATGGAGTTCTACGAGCGTGTGCGCCAGTTCGACGATAAGCTCGCCGGCCGCATCCTGTTCCTGACGGGCGACACGCTGAGCGACGACCTGGCGACGTTCCTGAAGAGAACGGGGTGCCTCTGCTTGGCCAAGCCCGTGCTCCTCAACGACCTGTTCGAGGCGGTGGAGAAGCTGGTCTCGGGACCGGCGCGCGGGCAGATGACGCTCTTTCCCGCGGGCGGCCCGGCGCCGCGGCTGGAACAGGAACAGGAGGGCTGATCCTCGGCCCCGACCGCGGATCGCCGGTTGGTAATGCGGGATTTCCTCGCCTCCCTGGGCCCGGTCGACGTCGGCGCCCTGATCGTCGTGCTCTTCAACCTCCTCATGGGTCTGATCCGCGGGTTCGTCTGGCAGTTCGTGCGGCTCGGCACGATCGTCGCTGCCCTGTGCCTGGCGCGCTACGGTTCCGCGGACCTGGCGGTCTGGGTCCAGAACTCCTTCTCGGTTGGGCAGCCGGCCGACCGGATCCTGGCGTACTTCGCCATCTTCTTCGCCGTGTTCATCGCCGGCACGCTGCTCGCGTTCCTGCTGCGCGGCGTCCTCGCCACCCTGCGCCTGCAGTCGTTCGATCGGCTCCTCGGCGCCCTGCTGGGCGCGGTCAAGGGGGGCGCCATCGTCGTGGTGGCCGTGCTCCTCCTGGCGCGCCTGCGCGGCGTGCCGGCGCTGCAGGACGAACTGGCGGTCTCGCACGCGGCGCGCCTCTCCGCGGCCGTCGTCGAGCGCATCGATCCGTTCTTCCCCGACACGCTCGGCGAGGAGTTCACGAGCTGGCTGGAGGAGATCCGCTCGCGGCTCCCCGCGCCCGCGCCCGCGCCCGCGCCGCCGCGCTAGCGCTGGCGGCCGGACCGGAACGGGGCCGCGGCCCCGGCTACGGGGGCGGCGCCGGCAAGGGCGGCGGCAGCTGGAACTCGACCAGCGCCGCGCGCTCCGCGAGCCAGGCGGACAGCAGGCCGAGGTGCTCCGCCGTCTTCAGCTCCAGCTTGTGCACGATGTACTTCATGGTCGCGATTGCGTCGGCCAGGCGTCCCTGGGCGTGCTGCGACTCCGCCTGGAAGCGCAGCAGCACCGCGTCGTTCTTGCCGAACTCCGCCAGCGCCCAGTCGATGAGCAGGTCGGCGGCCAGCGGGTCGCGGCAGCCCGGATCGCTGCCGTGCAGCAACAGGTCGATGAAATCCATCACCACGGGCTTGTTCCGCGGGTTCTTCTCGTAGGCCGCGCGCAGCCGTTCCAGCCCCTCCCCCGTCCGGCCCAGGCCGTCCAGGGCGCGGGCCGCCGCCACCTCGAAGCGCGCCACCGCGGGGAAGCGCGCCGTGGCCTCGTCGGCCAGCTCGACCGCGCGCGCATGGCTCCCGAGGCGCAGCTCCAGGTCGATCAGGGCGAGGTAGGACTTGGTGTCCGGCTTCTCGCGCACGCGCTCCTCGAGCGGCTTGCGAGCGGTGCCAAGCGCGCCGCGGATGACCGGCTCGCCGCGGTCGATGGGCGGACAGCTGACGCGCGGCATGTACGTCTCGCGGTTGAAGTCGGGAGAATGCTCCTGGCTGTGGCACTTCTCGCAGGGCATCTTCCCCGGCTCCACGACGATCTTGCCCTGCTTCAGGAAGTTGACGTCGATGAGGTGCTGGCTGCCTGGTCCGTGGCAGTTTTCGCACTGGACGTCCTCGCAGCCGCTCACGCGGTCGGGGCGATCGAAGCCGCCGGGCGCCATGTAGCCCAGCGTGTGGCAGATGATGCAGTCCAGGTCGTATTGCGCGTCGAGCGCGAGCATGGTCTCCCAGGCGTCCGCGTGTCCCGTCTGCCGCCAGAATTCGGTCTGCGGCCGGTGGCACCTCTCGCAGGTTTCGACGCGGGTGTAGCTGGCGCGCTCCGTGGTCGGCTTGATCGCCGGATCGGAGGGGGCGGCCGTGTCCGCGTAGAGGTCGGCCAGGGAGCGACGGTAGTCCCGCACGTAGGCCGTCATGTCCGGGTCGTCAAGGTGCTCCTTTCCGTCCAGGACCACGCTGCGGAAGACGAAGCTGGAGGAGTTCGCGTTCTCGGCCTCGGCCACGGCCGCTTCCTTGAAAGCGATGAGCGCGTCGAGCTGAGCCAGCTTGGCCTCCGCGGAGCCGTCCGGGGCGGAGTCCGCGCCCGACTGCTCGCCGCCGTACTTGGCCGCGATGCTCTCGCGCAGCTGCCTGATCTTCGGCAGGCTCTCCACGTGACGCGTCACCTCCGTATGGTCGTCGAACGTGAGGTCGCCGTTCCGGATGGTCATGTCGAGCACGGCCAGGCCGGTTCCGTTCATCGGGGCGTTCAGCAAGAGGGACGATCCCTCCACGGAGTACTCGCTTTTCGTCCCCGGCACGTGACTGCCGAGCACGAGGTCGATGCCGGGGACCATCGAAGGCAGGCTCTTCGACATCTGCTGCGAGAGGTGGGAGAGGACGATGATGAGGTGCGCTTCGCCGCGCAGCTCCTCGACCAGGTCCTTGGCGACCTCGATCGGATCGTCCACCACGACGTCGCGGCCCTCGAACATCTCCTCCGTCAGGGCCTTCTGGTCCTTGCTCACGGTCACCATCACCGTGCCGTTTTCGTTCTCCTGGCTGACGACGCGCTTCAACTCCTGCGCCACGAGCCCGATGACGGCGACCTTGACGCCGTCGATCTCGAACATGCGGTACGCCTGGAAGAGCGGCTCCCCCGTCTTCTTGAGGCGCACGTTCGCCGCGAGCATGGGCAGGCGAAAGCGCTCGACGGTGGCGCGCAGGTAGCCGCCGAGCGCCCGGAGGTCCAGCTCGCCGAACGTCATGCCGTCGATTCCGCAGCGCGCGAACGCCTCGGCTACCGCCTCGGCCTTGCGCTTGGCCTGCGGAAGCACGGAAGGCGCCATGGCCCTCTCGCTGAAGAGGGAGTTGCCCGCGTCGAACGTCAGCAAATGGGCACCGTCCTGGCGCTCGGAAAGCAGGAACGCGAAACGCCGCGGAAAGCCCCCCACGGTGCGGTTGTTGCAGGCGCACGGCTCGATGTTGCCGAAGTTCGACTGGCTGAGCACGATGGTGAAGTGGTGCTCGCCCGCCAGCGGCGGCGGACCCTTGGCCCCGCCGCACCCGACCAGGGGCGCGAACGCGAGCAGAGCGGAGAGGACCGGGCGGCAACGAGGGAGACGGGCTAGCATCCGCTTTCTCCAGGCGGCTCCGGAGAGCTGGCGTCACAGAAGTGAACGATCGTACCGCGGCGCGGGGCCGCTTGAGCCGGCGTTCGGGGATTTCGGCGTCCGCCGCTACTCGGGCAGCAGCACTTCCACGAGCAGCGCGCTCGCCGCCGCGCCGCTGCGGATGGCGAGGCGGCCGGCGCTCTGGCGCAGCAGGTCGCCGGCTACCCTGGTGAGCGTCCCGGCCAGCTCCGCGGCCGGATGGTCAGCGGGCGCCTCGGCGGCGTCCGAGAACCGCGCCAGCAGGCGGGTGCACCTGTCCTGGCGGCCGTGGGCGGAGAGCTCGATGGCCTCCGGATAGCGCGCCGCCCCGCGGCCGTGCTCGAGGACGCCGAGGATCGCGCAGAGGAAGGCCAGGCGCGCGGCGGTCCCGGCCTCGGCGGAAAGCACGAGCGAGGGGCCCGCTTCCACGCTGACGCGCGTGGGCCTTCCGCGCAGGCGCGCCACGAGGAGCGCCCGCAGGTCGGCCAGCTCCAGCGCCGCCGGAAGAACGGCCTCGGCCCTTCCCCGCTCCGAGAAGAGGCCGCGAAACGCCTCCAGGAGCCCGTGACAGCGGGCCAGCGGCTGTTCGATCAGCTCGGAGTTCGGCCGGTGCGGAGCGCCCAGGGCGTCGATCTGTCGCAGCCCGTCGAGCACGGTGAGCAGGTTCGCGAACTCGTGAACCACTCCACCGCTGAGGATCCCGGCGGCCAGGGTCCTGGCCAGTCCAAGACAACCGCCCAGGCCTGCGATGTCACGCGGCGTCGAAGCCGGCGCACCTGCTGCCCGATCTTCACGCTCCAACGCTCACCTCCTGGACTGCGGCAGGTGCGAGGCCCCGCTCGTCCACCTCTTGGAGCCGCCACGGCCCCTCGAGGACCTCCTCAGCAGCCGCTGCACGCTACCACTTCCCTCCGGCTGCGCACGCGACGGGCAGCGGATTCCGCGGCGCGGCGCGTAGTTCCATCGCAAGACTCTTTGCGCAGGTGAAAAAAAACGGTGATTGCGCGGGTAACAAAGGAGGGGATGCGCGTTCGCGCTGGCGTGGCACCCGCGCTATACTTTGACCAGCGGGCTGAAGGCGCGAGGTCGCGCCTTCAGCGTCTGTTTTCTTGCCCGCTGGTTGCCGGTCCCCGTTCGGCCGGCCCGAGAAACCTTGCGAATCGGAGTCCTTCATGCGAATCGAGATTCCCTCACCCAGAGCGACTCTCCTCGCCGCGGTCGCGTTGCTGGCCTTGGCAACCGCGCCGTTGACCGCGGCGGTCGTGTCGCGCGACCTTGGCCAGCAGCTCAGCCTGATCCAGGCACACCTGGACGGTCGTGTCGTCTACGCGACGATTCAGGCGGCCGAGACTACACAACTCCCTGCTGCTCCAGAGATTGCGTTCACCAAGTTGACGCTTGAAGTGAAGCGGGACCTGGTGTCCGGCAGCACCGAAGCGGAGACCTTGAGGGTCTTCGTGCCGGGCGCCGGCGAGCAGCGCCTCTCGATCAGCCCGCCCGAGTCCGAGATGCGGGTGGGCGAGTCGCTCGTTCTCTTCCTGCGCAAGGACGCGGGGGTCACGGAGGTGGACGCGGCCGCATTCAAGGTCGATTCCTTCGCCGAGAGCTTCCGCACGCAACTGAACCGCAAGGGGGAGATCATCGTCCTCGGCGAGGGCCAGGGCTCCGCGATTCCCGACAACGCGAAGCTCGGTGACCTCGCGCTGAAGACGCAGAAGGCGGTCGAGGTCCTGAAGTCCGAACAGGGCAACAGGAAGTAGGAGGTGCAACCATGAAGATCATCACGAGCAAGACCGCCCTTTTGGGCGTCGCGGCGCTCGCGGCAGGCTTCTTCGCTCTGCCGTCGGCCAGCCTCTCCTACACCACGATCGGCGGGAGCCTCGGCGTCAGCAAGAGCGGCTTCGGCTACCAGCGCGACGTCCGCATCTACGACAACTGCGGCGACGCCGCGGCGAACAACAACACGACGCCCGATCCTCTCTATCCCGGCGCGCTAGGCGCCGCCATGGCCGTGTGGAAGGGCGGGGCGTCGTGGAACTCCGACGACGTGGACGCGGGCAAGAACTTCGACATGGATTGGCAGGGCGAGGCCACTTCCGCTGGCACCGCCAACCAGAACACCGTGGGCTGGACCACCGGCGGGAGCTGCGGCGGCGGCGTGCTCGCCTTCACCGAGACTCCGATCAGCGACGGCTGGAGGATCACGTTCTGCGATGAATGGACCTGGTCGGACGGGCCGGGAACCCCCGGCGCCTACATAGACATCGATGGGGTCATGACCCATGAGTACGGCCACGCCCTGGGGCTTGGGCACACCACGGTGAGCTGCAGCGGATCCTGCTCGACCTATTCCACGATGTGCGCCTATATCTGCTCCGACAACGGATACCAGCAGCGCACCATCGAGAGCGACGACCAGGCCGGCCTGGGCTACATCTACGGCAGCATCCCCGCGGGCAAGCCGACCATCACGAGCCTGTCCGGCTCGACCGCCATCGGCGGGACGCTCACCATCCACGGCACTGGATTCGACTCGCTGGTCGACGTGAAGTTCACGGCCGGCACGACCACCAACACCGGGTCGATTCCGGGCACGGTCTACAACCTCTCCTCCACCGGCGGCGGCACGGCGGTGGCGGTCACCATCCCCAGCACGGCCCTGAGCGGGTCGGTGCATGTGTGGGAGGGCGGCGCGCGCCTCTCGAACGGCTACCCCATCGCGATCGGCTGCCCGGCTCCGTTCTACTACGGAACCGGCGAGTTCGGCTCGACCGGCACCCAGGCGCTGATCACGGCCAACGGCAGCCCCACCGTGGGCAACCCGGCCTTCTCGATCGATCTGGCGGGCGGCAAGCCCAGCCAGTTCTGCGTGATGTTCTCCGGGCAGAGCCAGGCTTCGGTCCCCTACTCGTGGGGCACCATGCTGATCGGCGCGCCGAACTTCCTCAGGACCTACAGCAGCACGAACGCCTCGGGCGCCTGCTCGATCCTGATCACCATCACCACCGGGATGGTCGGCCAGACCTACTACTACCAGTACGGAGTGCGCGACGCCGGGTACGGCGGCGACGTCCAGGCCTCGAACGCGGTCGGCGTCACCTTCTGCCCGTAGTCGACCCGGCTTCAACGACCGGCTGATCCGGGGGCGCGGAACGAGTGTCCGCGCCCCCGGTTCCGTCTCGACGCAAAAAAA
>JACQZJ010000011.1 GCA_016213895.1 Planctomycetota bacterium
GGCGATGCCGGCGCCGGGTCTGGATGATGCACGTCGGGTGCGAGGTGGTACGCCGTCGCGGCCGCCCCGTGCGCCAGGGAAATCGGCCGCTCCGCTCACGGCTTGCCTCGATGCTCGCGGTCAAAGCGGGGCTGCTCGTGGGTCAGAAGAGGCAGGTGGGCTTTCGCGTGCCTGTCGGCCCGCGAAAGCCACTGCTGGATACGCCGGGGACGGCGCGGAGGGGAGGAGCGTCGCACCGGGTCACGGCGCTTGCCCGTCGGCTGCCGGCGCCCGCTTCGCGCGCACGAAGCGGGCGATGCGCGCGATCGAGTCGAGGTTCTCTGGAACGAGCTCGTCGTCGCTCAGGACGATGTCGTAGCGGCTCTCGACGAAGTGGACGATCTCGAGCACGCCGGTGGAGTCGATGATCCCCCGCTCGATGAAGGAATCGGCGTCCGACAGCGGCGCGCTCTTGTCCCCGTAGAAGAAGTTCCGCACCACGAAGTCTCGAACCTCCTGCTCCACGCTCATGCCAGGCTCACCTCCGCGGTTGTCCGCGCGCATCTCCGTCGAGAAGCCTCACCTCGTGGATCTCCGGCCCGCGTTCTGCCCTGAAGTCCCGGACGAACAGGCGGTGAAGCAGTTGCGCGGAGAGCATCCCGACGAACGCCATGTTGTCCTTGAAGCCGCTGACCGGAGTCGACCTCAACTTCGCCGTCAGACGTTCCACGCGGGGAGGGTCGAAGAACCCGGTCGCCGCGAGGCTCTCGGGCGAGAGGAGCTCGGACGCGAGCGCGTCTCCGCCGAGGAAGCAGCGCGCCTCGGGCGCGCGGTAGGGCTGCTTCACCATGCGGAGGATGGAGTCGGGAAGGAGAGCGGCCATGGCGCGGCGCAGGATGTACTTCTCGCGCAGCGCCTTCAACCTCAGAACCGGCGGCACCCTTAGACAGAACTCCACCACGCGGTGGTCGAGGAAGGGGAAGCGTCCCTCCACCGAGTGCGCCATGAGCATGCGGTCGCCCTGGGACGACAGGATGTAGCCAGGCAGGAGGGTGCGGATCTCGATCTCCTGCGCCCGGCCGAGCGCGTTCGCCGGCAGGGCGCCGAACGAAAGCGCGACGCGCTCGGCCGCCGGCTCGGCGGACGCCCGCCGCCTGAGGTCCTCGGAGAAGAAGACCTTGGCGCCGGCGGTCAGGTTCCAGCGGGGCGCGTGCGAGCGGTACTGCTCCGCGAAGGGGGACGCGGGAGCGCCGAAGAAGGCGCGCGCGTAGGCGAGCGAACGCGTCGGCGACTGGCGCAGGTAGGGATAGAGCCGCTGCAGCAGGAGCGGCCGCAGGCGGGAGTCCGGGAAGGCCGCCATGAAGCGCCGGACCTTGTCCTCCTTGAAGATGTCGTAGCCGGCTAGGATCTCGTCGGCGCCCTCGCCCGTGAGGACCACCTTGCAGTCGTTCTCGCGCACGAGCCGGGAAAGCAGGAACAGGGGCGACGGCGCGGTCCGGAGCAGCGGGACCTCGGCGTGCCAGATCACCTCGGGAAACGCCCGCGCGATGTCCGGTTCCTCGCAGGCGACGGTCTTGTGCTCCGTCCTCAGGAACTCGGTCATGACGCGTTGCTTGGCGCTCTCGTCGAACTCCGGATCGTGGAAGGTGACCGAGAACGTGGCCAGCGGGCTCGCCGCGCAGCGCCGGATCAGAGCCGCCGTCACGGACGAGTCGAGGCCCCCGCTCAGGTAGGCTCCCACCGGAACGTCCGCGCGCAACTGGATGCGCGTGGCATCGACGAGCAGATCCAGAAGTCCCTCGGCGTAGAACTTCTCCGGATGGACGTCGCGGGCATCCGCCTCCTCGGGAAGATCCCAGTAGCGCCCGGAGGTCCACCCACCCTCGCCGACGCGGAGCCAATGGGCGGGCGGCAGCTCGCGCACGCCCACGAACGCGGTCCTCGGGGAGAGCGGCGTCCAGAACGTGAAGACGTCGTCCAGGGCGACCGGGTCGATCTCCCGCGCCAGCCGCTCGTCGGCGAAGAGCGCCTTGATCTCCGAGGCGAAGATCCACTCCTCGCCGTGCCTCGCGTAGAAGAGCGGCCGGATGCCCATGCGGTCACGAGCGAGCAGGATCTCGCGCTTGCGCGCGTCCCAGAGGGCGAAGGCGAACTGGCCGTTGAGATCCGCGAGCGCCTCGACGCCTTTGTCCTCGTAGAGGTGGAGGATGACCTCGGTGTCCGACGAAGAGCTGAAGCGGTGTCCCCGGCGCAGCAGGTCCCCGCGCAGCTCCACGTAGTTGAAGATCTCGCCGTTGAACACGATCCAGAGCGAGCCGTCCTCGTTGCACATCGGCTGCTGCCCGGTCTCGAGGTCGATGATGGACAGCCGCGCGTGCGCGAGGCCGACGCCCCGGCCCCGGTAGATGCCGAAGCCGTCCGGACCGCGGTGGCGCAGGAGGCCGAGCATGCGCCGGAGCCTGGCCTCGTCCGGCGCGCCGCGGGAGGGATCGAACCATCCGGCCAGACCGCACATTGCATCCTCAAGGTCCTGCCGCCCGCTCAGGGGGCGGCGTTCGCCTCGACCTCGGGCACGGGCGCGAGGAGGATCGGCGCGCGGTGGAGAGGCGCGGTGGCGCGCCTCCGGTCGAGGATGTCGCGCAGGACGAGCCGGACGTGCTCCAGCGCGAGGCCTGTCTCCGACGCGATCTCCTCGGGAGCGCGGCCGTGGTTCAGCCCGAACAGCACGAGGTCCATCGTTGCGTGCGGCAGAACGAAGTAGAACTCGTCCTGGCCCTGTTCCAGGCTGTACGTGTCGGTGGTCGGGCGGGCGTGCAGGACCGGCTCCGGGAGGCCCAGGAACCTGCCCAGCTCGTAGACCTGGCTCTTGTAGAGGTGCGCGATGGGCTTGACGTCGGCCGCGCCGTCGCCGTTCTTCACGAAGAAGCCTTGATCGTACTCGAGCCTGTTCGGCGTCCCGACCACGGCGAAGTGCAGCCGATCGGCGTGGAAGTACTCCGCGGCCTTGCGCAGGCGCTGCTTGAAGCTCGTGGCGGCCACGATCTCGAGGTACTCGCGCAGGGGCATGCGCTTCTCGCGGCGCTCGCCCGCGGGCGACTCCACCACGAGCCTGAACCAGGTGAAGCGCCCCGTTGCCGCGGCCTTCTCGGCGGCGGCGATCTTGGACTTCCACCCCGGCCCGTAGTCGGGGAAGAGCGCGCGCACGGCCTCGTCCCGCCGCCGGTAGCAGCCGATGGCCTCGAGCGGCGCCGTCAGGTCCTCGACCAGGCGCGGGACGCCGAGCTGCCCGGCGACCAGCTCGCCCAGCTCGCGGCTCTTCTGCGAGGACTCGCGCTCGGGCAGCAAGAGCGCGAGCACGCGGTCCGGCCCCAGGGCCCGCGCCGCGAGCGCGACCGAGACCGAGCTGTCGATGCCGCCGGACAGCGCGACCACCGCTCCCTTGCGCCGGAGGTCCCCGTGGACCGCGTCGCGGAGCCGGCAGGCCAGCGCGGCGACGGTCGCCTCGGCGTCGATGCGCAGCCAGGGATGAAGGCCTTGCGTCCCGCTCACGTTCCATGCCCCATCGCGGGAGCCGCACCGCGGCCATCCCTCCGGGAGCTCTCGGACTCGAGCGGCGCGGCCGCGGCCGCGGAGCGATCGGGCCCTGGCGCCGTGGCGCCGCACGGATCCAGCAGGAGCTTCCTGCCCTCGCTCGTCTCCATCTCCACGAACAGCGCGTCGACGAAGAACTTCACTCCCCAGCTCGTGATCTCGAACGGAGCGTAGCCTCCGTGGATGGGGTGCGACCCGCACAGCCCGCCGTGCAGGTCCGGACGGCGCGGATCCAGGATCTGGGTGCTGCGCTGAAAGGCATTGATCCTGCGCATGGCCTCCAGGCAGCTCGGTTCCGCGAGCGTCTGGCCGAGACGGCCCAGGACGAGGGCCAGCTGGGACTGGCCGGTGAGACAGCTCCAGGACACGGTGGGGGTCCAGCTCGGGTCGAAGCGGCCGGGAAGGCTGCCGTCGCCGCGCATGGCCGCCAGGAGCGGCCGGACGGCCAAGGTGACCGCGTTCAAGTAGCGGCGCTCGCCGAGGGCCACGCCCGCCTCCAGGATCCCGCGCAGACAGTAGGCGATGGTGTGCAGCAGCGCCTGGTTCGAGTCATCCAGGCAGTTGTTGCGGAAGTAGCCGTTCGCCTCCTGCTCGGTCAAGGCGTGCTCCAGGTTCCGGAGCGCAGCATCGCGATAGGCTGTGTTTCCGCTCTCGGTCGCGAGCAAGAGGAGAGCCCAGGCGGTCCGGGTGTTGTACGTGTACGACGGCATGGCCGGCGAGGCGAAGCGGGACAGGTTGCGCCGCCAGGCGCCGTCAGGATCCTGCTCCCGCACCAGGAAGTCGCCCGCCCTGACGGCGCTCGCGAGGTAGCGGGTGTTCCCCGTCTCCTTCCAGGCCCTCAGCCAGCCGAAGATGACCTGGCCGGTGTTGAAGATCGCGGGGGAGGGCTCACGGTCGATCGTTCCCCCCTGGACCGCGCCGCTCGGCATCTGGACGTCGCATTCCCAGTCGGCCATGCGCACGGCGCGGTCGACGATCTCCTGGCGGCCCGAGAAGCGCGCGTAGTCGAACATCGTCGGGATGATGTACCCGGTCGTCTCCGGATACGCCGTCTGCCAGCCGCGGAGCCGGAACCGGCGGTTGTACGCGAGAAGGTAGCTCCGGGACACGCCCCCGTTGCCGGCGGCGTCCTGGGCGCGGCACAGCCAGGCGATCGCGGCCTCGAGCTGGTGGCGCACGTCCGGAAGCGGGCGGTGCCGCCCCCGCAGGTAGAGGCGGAGAAGGTCCCCTCGCACCAGCGAGCCGCCAAGACGGTAGAGATCGCGGAGCGCCGAGATTCTCAAGGACGTCCTCATGTCCGACGATAGAAGCACGCCCCCGCCGCCGCCATGTCGAGGGCCGCGCGCACGGCGTCCTCGCTCTCCACCAGCATCAGCCGCGTGCGGCCGACCCGCGCACGGCGCAGCAGGCGCTGGTCGAGCAGCCGCCTTTCCAGCAGCGCCGGGTCGCGCCGGGAGACCGCCTCTTCGCTGAAGACGCGCGTCTGGATCACCCGCGGCCGCCCCTGCTCGTCGATCACCCGCGCCGCCACGGCCTCGCTGCGGTAGATGGGGAAGGGCAGCGAGCCGGCCAGCAGGTCCTCGATGTAGTGAATGAAGGTGAAGGTGGCGAAGGGCACGTCGTAGAAGAGCACCTTGCCGCCGAGCTCCCGGAACTTGCCGAAGGGGGAAGCCGGCCCGCAGGGGGCCGCCGCGTCCTCGTGACCCTGCAGCAGCCACTCCGCGTCCTTGCCGAGGGCGAGGACGGGATGGGTGGGATGGAGGCTGCGGCGCACGCCGCGCCGCCTTCTGAAGACCTCCGAGACGATGCCCATCTGGGACATCGTTCTCCGCACGTCGAACACGGGATCCTGCCGCAGGTGATTGTAGCTCGACGAGCGGTACGGCATGGAGACCATCAGCAGGTTGCCGCCGCCGCCCACGGCGTTGACCATGCACTCGACCACGTCCCGTGGGCTGCCCGAGAAGCCGGTCGCGTGCCGGAACGCGCTGTGCACCAGCAGCGTGTCGCCCGGCCTGATCCCGAGGCGCTCGAGACCGCGCGCCAGCTCGGCGGGACCGTGGCGGAAGAGGAGGTCGGCCAGCGCCTTCTCGGCGGTCCGCAGGGCCTTGCGCAGCCTGACCTTCGCGCCGGGCGGAAGCGCGCTGCCGAGCCGTTCCACGAACATGCTCACATCGCCGCGCCCGGCCGCTCCGGCATCCTGTCGATCCGCGGCGGCGCGCTTCATCACGCTAGACCCTCGCGCCGCCGGAGCGCCGGGTAGTCGACCTTGCCGCTCGGGGTCTTGGGCAGGGCCTCCAGGGCCTCGACCGCCCTGGGCACCATGAAACGCGGGAGCTTCGTCGCGCAGAACGCGAGCAGGCTCTCCGCGCCGGCCGATGTTCCGTCCTGCGGCACGACGAACGCCTTGATCGCCTGCCCCAGGACCTCGTCCGGCACGCCGATGACGGCCGCTTCGCGCAGGCGCCCGCTCTGGAACAGGACTTCCTCGACCTCCGTTGGACTGATACGGAAGCCTGAGGACTTGATGAGGTTGTCGCGCCGTCCCACGAAGTAGAGGAACCCGTCCTCGTCCGCCCGCACCAGGTCCCCCGAGTAGCAGACCTTCTCGTCCGAACCGAGCTCGGGCGGCAGCCAGGGATGGGGGCGGAGGACGCGCGCGGTCAGCTCGGGCTGGCCCCAGTAGCCCATGGAGACCGTCGGGCCGCGGTGGACCAGCTCGCCGGCCTCGCCCGGACGGCACGCCTCGCCGCGGTCGTTCACCACGAGGATCTCGGTGTCCGGGATGGCCTTGCCGATCGAGCCCGGGCGCTGGTCCAGCTCCTCGGGAGGGAGATACGTGGACCTGAAGGCCTCCGTCAGGCCGTACATCAGGTAGATGCGCGTGGCGGGGAGCGCGGCGCGCAGCGCCTTCAAGACGGGCTCGGGCATGCGCCCGCCCGTGTTGGTGATGTAGCGCAGGTCGGGAAACGCGTACCCGCGCAGGGGGGAGTGCGGCTGCGCCAGAACGCTCCAGAGCGTCGGCACGCCCGCCAGCGCCGTGATGCGCTCCTTCAGCAGCAGCTCGACGATCTCCCTGGCGAAAACGAAGGTGGCGAGGACGATCGTTGCCCCCTGTTGAACGCAGGTCATGAGCTGGTTCAGTCCCGCGTCGAAGCTGAACGGCAGGAGCGAGAGGATGCGCTCCGACTCCGCGATCTCGAGATACGTCGAGACGATCGTGCTCCCGGCCAGCACCTGCTCATGGCTGAGCATCACCCCCTTGGGTTTGCCCGTCGAGCCCGAGGTGTAGAGGACGGCGGCGAGGTCCTTGCCGATGGCGACGTCGCGCCAGGCCGGCGGCGTCTCGGTCTGGGAGAGAGTCTCGAAGCGGTGGACCGGCCGGGGCATGGTCGGGGTCTCCCCGCCGCCGAGCACGACCAGGAACTTGAGCGAGGGCGCGTCGCCGAGCGCCGCGGCCAGGTTCGCCGCCTTCGCGCCCGCGAGGATCAGCCCCGTCATGCCGCAGTCCCGCACGATGTGCGCGACCTGCTCGGGGAAGAGGTGGCTGTTGATCGGGACGAACGCCGCTCCCGCCATGGACACGCCGAAGATCGAGACGCACTGAGGGATCGAGTGCTCCAAGCAGATGCCTATGCGGTCGCCGCGCTGCGTTCCCGCCTGGCGCAGCCCGGCGGCCAGGCCCGCGGCGCGCCGCTGGAACTCGGCGTACGAGAGCCGCGCTTCGCCGTGCACGCAGGCGTGCTTGTCCGGCAGCCGGCGCGCGCTCGTCTGCAGCAAGTGATGGATGAGGAAGTCCAATGCTCGTCCCTCCGGGCAGCGCCGGCCGGCGCGCGCTGGGCCGCCGCCTTCATCGCGGCTTCCAGGATACTCCGCGCGCCCGTCTCGCGGATGGGGTTGTGCATCCGTGCGGCACCCTCTCGCCTGCCGGCCTGCCAGGTATACTCCCTGCGCCTGTACCATCCGCGCGAGACGTTTCCCGATGAACGAAGTGAAGCGCACGCTGCTCGAGTTCGCCGTCGTCGCGGCCGTGGCCGTGCCGCTCGCCCTGGCCGCCAACGCGCTCAACCCCGAGGGCCTTTCTCTCGGGCGCGATTACTTCGGCGGGAGAGACGTGTCCGAGCGGACCAAGGAGGAGGTCAGGGCGCGCCTGGCGAAGAAGGGGATCCAAATCCTTGAACACGCCGCCGTGCTTGGGCTGTACAACGACCCCATCTACCAGGACGGCGCGTACACCTTCATCGACTCGCGCAGCGAGGCCGAATACCAGCGCGGGCACATCCCCGGCGCATACCTGTGCGACCACTACCGGGTGGAGCGTTACGCCAACGAAGTGGTCCCCGTGTGCCAGAGTTCCCTGCAGGTGGTGGTCTACTGCGAGGGCGGGGACTGCAACGACAGCGAGCTGACCGCGGAAGACCTGTTCCACTTCAGGGTCCCTCCGGAGAACCTCTTCGTCTACATCGGCGGCCTGGAGGAGTGGTGCAGCCAGGGGATGCCGATCGAGCGCGGCGCGCGCGACAGCGGCGACATCGCGGAGTGCCCGAAATGAGCGCCGGCAGGGCTCTGGCGCGCTCCTTCTTCGGTGCCGGCGGGCTGGCGCTCGCGGCGCGCCTTATCGTCGGCGGGGCGTTCCTCGCGCTCGCCGTCCTGAAGCTGCGGGATCCGGTCGGGTTCCTGAAGACCCTGCGCGAGTACGACCTGGCGCCCGCCTTCCTGCCCCACCTGCTGAACTACTGCGCGGCGCTCCTGCCGTGGGTCGAGGTGCTGTGTGGCGCGCTGCTCGTGCTGGGGATCGCGGTGCGCGGCAACGCGCTGCTCTTCGCGGCGCTGCTCGTCTTCTTCAGCGCCGCGCTCGTGTCGCGCGCCCTCGATCTGCAGCAGGACCTGCCCTTCTGCGCGATCAAGTTCGACTGCGGCTGCGGCCAGGGCGTGGTGAACGTCTGCCGCAAGCTGGCCGAGAACGCCGTGCTGCTGCTCCTGTCGCTTCTCGTCCTGTTCGACCGCGCCCAGCGCTTCTGCCTGCGGCCGCGCCTGGTCGGCGCGCGCGCGGCTACGACCGGCCGTTGAGAAGGGCGTGCGGAACGGTCGTGGCGCACGCGAGAGCGTCCTCCCGGGGAAAGCCGAGCGAGACCAGGTGGTCGACGCCCTGCTGCAGCAGGGCCGCGGCGCCGGCCAGGCCGCCGCGCACGTTCCGCGCCGCGCCGCCCCGCACCGAGATCGTCTGTCCCCAGACGCTGTAGTCGCCGTCGCCGAGACCGGCCACGGGCGTGGCGTCGCTGATGAGCGCGACGCGGCCGCGCGGCTTGGCGCGCAAGATGAGGCGCAGCATCGCCGCGTGCAGGTGATGGCCGTCGGCGATCACGTCCACGCTCACGCCGTCCTGCAGCAGGCCGAAGCCGATGGGGCCCGGCTCGCGGTGGTGGAGGGGGCGCATGGCGTTGCAGAAGTGGGTCATGTGGCGCGCGCCGGCCGCGAGCGCCGCCTCGAGCGTGGCGAAGGGAGCGTCGGTGTGGCCGAGCGACACCAGGAAGCCGCGCAGCACGAACTCGGCGAGGATCTCGAAGCCGCCCGGGATCTCGGGCGCGAGCGTCACCATGTGGCTGCCCGGCACGGTGTCGATGAGCGCGAGGAAGCGCGCGACCTGCCGGTCGCTCTTGCCGTCGAGGAAGCGCTCGGGAGACAGCGCCCCCGTGCGCAGCGGCGAGAGGAAGGGGCCCTCGAAGTGCACGCCGAGCGGCACGGCGCCGCGTCCGTCTCCCGGGGCGCGCGCGGCCAGCCATGGAACGAGCCGCTCCAGCGCGGCCTCCAGGTCGTCCAGATCGACCGGCAGCAGGGTGGGCAGGAACGAGCCGTAGCCGCGCTCGCCGAGCAGCAGGGCCAGCCGCTCCAGGTCCGCGCTGCGCGCCGAGAGGAAGTCGACGCCGAAGGCGCCGTGGATGTGCAGATCAAGGAAGCTCAAGGTCGGGCTCCTGCTCCTCGAGCGCGGCGGCCACCGACCCGCCGTGGCGTTCGAGCCGTTCCTGCGCCTCCTCGACCGTGAGGCCGAAGCGGCCGCGCACCAGGCTGATCGGCAAGTTCCACTCGGACGATTCCAGCAGGTTGCGGGCCTCCACCGGCTCGATGCCGAGGAGGTCGCACGCGATGCGCGCGGCGCGCGCGCGCAGCTTGTGATTGGTCGGGTCCATGGCCACCATCTCGCCCTGGTAGATGCGGCCGAGGAGCTTCATGACCGTGGTGGAGAGCATCGTGAGCACGATCTTCTGGCCGGTGGCGGCTTTCATGCGCGTCGACCCGGACACGACCTCCGGGCCGGCGCGAATCACGATGGCGATGTCGGCGATCTCGGCGAGCGGCGTGCCCGGGCTGCATACCAGGGCCACGCCGAGCGCTCCCCGCTCCGTGGCGCTGCGCACGGCTCCGAGGACGTAGGGCGTGGTGCCGCTCGCGGCCACGGCCACGAGCGCGTCGCCCGCCTGCATGCCGGCGCGCTCCAGATCCTCGGCGCCGCCGTCGGCTTCGTCCTCCGCCCCCTCCACGCTGCGGCGGATCGCCCGATCGCCGCCGGCGATGAGCGCCGTGACCAGCTCCGGCTTGGTGCCGAAGGTGGGAGGGATCTCCGCGGCGTCGAGGATCCCGAGGCGGCCGCTGGTGCCGGCGCCGGCGTAGAACAGCCGCCCTCCCTTGCGCAGGCGCTCGGCGATCGCCTCGGCGGCCTGCGCGATCTGCGGCAGCGCCTTCCCGACCTCGTCGAGGATGGAGCGGTCGCCGGCGAGAATCTCCTTCAGGAACTCCAGGCTTGCGCTCATGTGGGCAGCGCACCTGCGCGCGCGAGGGCGAGACGCATGACGCCGATCTCCGGCGGGTACTTGGCTGGCTCGATCCTCGCGTCCGGACGGTCGAGGAGCAAGAGCCTCGCCGCCGGACCCGCGACCTGAGGGCCGGCGGCGAGGACTCCACCGGCGAGGGCGACCTGCACCTGCCCCGGCGGCGCGTCCAGGCGTTCGATCACGGCGCTCGCCAGGCGCGCGAGCGCGGCGGCCGCCTCGCGCAGAAGGCGCCTGGCCACCGCGTCGCCCGCGCCGGCCGCCTCGAGGACGAGCGGGAAGAAGCGGGCGAGGCGCGCGGGCGACTCGCCGGCGGCGCGAAGAACCGGCTCGAGGTCGCCCGCGGGTCCGAGGCCGGCCAAGGCGCGCGCCAGGCCGCTGAGGGCCGTGCGCGGGCCGCTGCCATCCTCGTCCCTGAGCACCGCGCTCAGCGCGCGCCTGCCGATCCAGGAGGCCGAGCCCTCGTCCCCGATGAGCCAGCCGTGCCCGCCGGCGCGCACCAGCTCGCCTCCCGCGCCGCGGCCGCAGGCGATCGATCCGGTGCCGGCGATGAGCACCACCGCGAATCTCCGCTCCGGGTCAGCGTCCACGCCGGCGAGGGCCGCTTCGGCGTCGCTCGTGACCAGGAGCGCGGCCGGCTGGAACGTACGCGCCAGATGCTCCTCGAGCGCCTGGCGGATCTCCTGGCGCCCGGTGCCCGCCACGCCGCAGGCGAGCAGGCGCGGCGCCGCAGCCTGGCCGCCGCTCGCCTGGGCGAGCAAGCGGCGGACCTGCTCCTCGAGACGCACGGCCGCTTCCTCTGGGCCGCTCGTGGCCGCGTTCGCCGGGCCGCCCTCGGCGCGAGCGAGGGGGTGGAGATCTCCCGCGGTCACGACCACGCGCGTCTTGCTGCCCCCGGCGTCGACTCCCACGAGCAAGGCTGCGGGGCCCGGCATGATCGTCAGCGGCGCGCCCGGCCGCGCCGTTCCGCTTCTTGTCTTGCGGGCCTCAAGGCTACAATCCCCCTGCCGCTGCACACGGGAGCGGAAGGCGGCTGGTGTCGCCCGCGGTCTTCAAAGCCGTTTGCGGAGTTCCTACAGGGCTTCGGGTGGGTTCGATTCCCATGCGCTCCCGCCATCGACTGTCTCTCTCCTTCAAGGCGCCGCCCCGCGCCGCCATGCGGCGGCGCGCTCAGCCGCGCAGGAAGCGCTTGCGGAAGATGGTGCGCAGCATCTTCGAGGCGGTCTTCGCCAGGTGGTACGTGTTCGCCGAGTGCTTGGAGGCGCCGGCCACGCGCGGGTAGTAGGACACCGGGATCTCGATCACGCGCCGGTGCTGGCGCAGCACCTCGATCATCATCTCCGGCGCGAACTCCGGCCCCGTTCCGGTCAGGCGGTCGCGAATGCGCAGGTAGACGTCCCGCCAGATCGCGCGGTAGGTGCAGCCCACGTCGGTGAAGCGCGGTTCCTGGCTCCACCACAGCACCTCGATGATCTTGCCGACCAGGACGTTGGCCCAGCGCACCAGCCCCTTCATGTTGGTGCCCTGCTCGACCATCTGGCGCGTGGTGCGCGTGCCGATCACCATGTCGGCGTCCTTCATGTACTCGAGGATCTTGCCCAGGTCCTTCGCCCGGAAGGAGTGGTCCGCCTCGACCAGCACGAGGATGTCCCCCTCGGCCTGGTCCATGCCGAAGGTCAACGCGTCGCCGTAGCCGCGCAGCGCCCTGCTGTACACCCTGGCGCCGAGGTCGCGCGCGACCTGCGCCGTTCCGTCCGTCGAGTTGTTGTCCGCGACCACGACCTCGTGCACGTGCGGGCGGAAGTCACGAACCACGTAGCCGATGGAGCCGGCCTCGTTCCAGGCGGGAATGACCACGCTCACCTTGTACGCCTGATGCTCGCGGCAGCGCACCAGGTAGTTGGCCGAGTTCTGGTCCTCCACCGAGTTGATGTTGAAGTAGTCGCCCGCGAGCATGAAGGGCCTGAGCGGTTGGCCCGCGCCGATCAGGGTCGCCAGGGCGTCGGTCAGCTCCACGCGGCCGCTGCGCGGGTTTGGAGGCGTGGCGCGGATGGCCGCGAAGATCGAAGGCCGGAACACGTAGGTGCCGCACCCGAGGTAGGGATTGGTGACCGCCTCGGGCTTTTCCTCCACGCGGCGGATGAGGCCGCCCTCGATGTCCAGCGCGTAGTTCTTGCGGATGCGCTGCGGATCGTCGGTCTCGAGCACCGCGCACACCGCCTCCCACGGCTCGTCAGGCGGGAGAAGGTCCTCATGGTTGGAGTCGAGGTACAGCTCATCGCCGAGGATGGTGACGAACGGCTCGGTGACCAGCTTCTCGACCTCGCACAGACCGGCCGCGAGCCCCGCGGCCGGATCGGCCACCTCCACGTACCTGACGGCCACGCCGAAGCGCTCGCCGTTCCCCAGGAGCTCGCGCACCTGCGAGGCGAGGTGGCCCACGATGACGATGATGTCGCGGATGCCCATGCGGTCCCGCATGAGCTCGAGGTTGCGCTGGAGCAGCGGCTTGCCCGCGACCTCCAGCAGCACCTTCGGAATGCGCACGGTGCGCGGGTAAGCGCGAACGCCACGGCCAGCCGCGGGCAGGACACCGACATGGATCGAGGATCGGTTCATGAATCCGGGCCCGCTCGGGCTGACTGGTCGGTCGCCGGACGAGGCGCCTTCGAGTGGTCCGGCTGGGTCGCTGTCGGAAATCGGCGGGTCTGGACTGGAGGGGCGCACGCCCCTCGATCAGCAGCTAGGAAGGCGAACACTGGCGTCCGCCAGGCCAGCCCGGGCAAGGGAACGTAAGGTTCGCGCGCGTGCCGGTCAACGGCGCCGCGAGGATGAGGGAGCGCTCGGGCCTTGAAGAAACATCGCCTCTCCTCCCCGCGAGGGGAGGAGAGGCGGTTCCTGTGTCCGGTCTCTCGATGAGACTGGAAGAAAAGGTGCCGAGGCCAATCCCACCCAGCTGGACTGGCCCCGGCACTCCCCTGAACCCTGCGTCAAGTGGCTCGGGTCCCGACACCTGAGCCGCCTCTTCAGGAGGAATTCTTTCCTTCGTGACTTCCTCTGGAAATCCTTGGCACGATACGCACCACAACCGGCGTGCCAAGTTGCCGTGCGTCTTTCGACTGCGCGGTAATCACCTGTCAATCATAATCTTGTGGATTCCGCTCCAGGGTCGCTGTCGAACATCCGCGAAGCGTGAGGCGCGAAACGGTAACTGCCGTTCATCCATACAAATGCCTAACAGTCGTAACTGACTGAACGACAATCAGTTAGTGCGCTTGAACCAGAGTTCATGTCGCGTTGGCCTTGGCTTGACAAGGACTTGCGACTGTTCGTGCCTGCGCCGAGCTCAGGGCCCCTTCGCATGCGAGGTGTCGCCGAGCGGTCTGGTCAGAACGGCCGGCGCGCTGGCGCCCCTCAGCCGCCTTCTTTCCGGCCCTTCAGTTCGGCCGCGGCCTGCGTGTCGGCGAAGGTCTCCAGGAGGCGCTGGTAGAGCTTCTCCGCGCGCTCGGCCTCTCCCTCATCCCGGAGCCTGTCCGCGTTCTCCAGCATCTCTCGCGCGGTCTCTTCGCGCTTGGCCGCGTTCAGGGCGGCCTTGACCTCGCGATTCTTGGTGAGCGTGGCCCGGCGTTCCTTGGCGACCTTCTCGATGACCGTGTTCCGGAAGCGGCCGGCGATCTCCTCCAGGCGCGCCACGGCCGGCACGTAGTCCTTGGCCTTGATCAGCTCCTCGGCAGCGGCCATCTCCTCCTTGCCGCGCTCCTCGACCTTCGCCAGCAGGCCGACCGCTTCCTGGATGAAGGTCGCGCTCGACTTGCGCTTGGCATAGGGGAGGGCGAACTCGATCACGCTCGCCAGGTCGCCTTGCTCCAGCCATGCTTTCGACTTCTCGAGGTTGGCGCGCAGCTCGAGGAACTCGTCCTGCGTGAGGCCGTTCGGCAGCTTCTTTTCGGCCTGGGCGAAGGCGAGGAGGAACTCGTCCAGGGGATGGCGGTCGATGAGGGCGGCGACGATGGTCTGGTCGGGCAGGACGAGCATGACCTGCGGAGTCTTGAGCATGCCCTCCCGCGCGAAGTCCCGGAAGATGCCCACCTCGGCCTTGACGTGGTCCGCGCAGGAGATGCTCCCGAACCTCTTGCAGACTTTCACTTTCTTGCCGTCTCGAACCTCCTCGCCCGAGCCGTGCTGCTCCTCCTTGCCGCGGTTGCCGACGACGTTCACGGTGCGCTGCGTGGCCGCGACGAACTCGGGAGCGTTCATCGTGTTCGCCCAGACGTCGTCGTTGGCCTCCTCGTCGTCCTGGATGACGGCGATCATGATCGGCACGCCGCGCTCCGTGGCTTCCTGGAACGCTCTCTCATAGGATTCGCAGAAAACGATGGCCTTCGCGTCCTTGGCCTCTGGGGGCGCGAGGCCGGCGAGGAGAGCGAGTGCGACCAGAACGGCGCCGAACATGGTCCACCTCGAACACGGGACGGCTGCACCACGATCGTACGGCCGGCCCGGTGTGCGTCAAGCGCGCCCGGGGACCAGCCCTGGCTTGCGCCGCGGCGCTGCTCGCGCTGCCCTTGCTCCTCTCATGCCGGCTGCCCGTTCTGCCGGCGTCGCGGGACGTCCCGGGCGAGGCGCGCGCCGCCTACGAACGCGGAATCGCGTCGCGCGAGGGCGGCGACAGCGAGCGCGCCCTCGAGTCGTTCCGCGCCGCGATCGGCCGCGCTCCCGAGTTCGTCGAGGCGCACCGCGCCTACCAGAACCTGCTGCTCGGCCGCCACCGGCGCGGCCAGCTCGTCAACGAGTACCAGCGCTTCCTGGCCGAGGCGCCCGGCTCGGCGCCGCGGCGCTACCTGCTGGCGCGGCTGTGGAGCGACGCACAGCGTCAGCTCGAGGGCTTCGAGCAGGCGCTGCGCGCCGACCCGGGTCTCTACTTCGGCCACGTGGGAAGCGGCTACGCTGCTCTCGATCTGGACGACGCGGAGCGCGCGGCCAGCGCGTTCCGCCGCGCTCTCGCCCTGCGGCCGGAGCGGGTGGAGGCCGTGCAGGGCTTGCTGCGCGCGCTGCTCGCGCGCGGCGATCCGGACGACATCGAGGAGCAGATCGAGATCGCGAACGACATCCTTGAGCGGGATGAACATGACCTCATGGCGCGGCGCGTGCTCCTGGCGCAGGCGCTCGCCGAGGGCAAGGCGCGCGAGGCCTGCCAGGCCGCGGTGCAGACCGCGCTCGAGGCGCCGGGCGACGAGGCGGCCGAACTCGCGCTCGGCATGCTCGCGCGCTCCGGCGCTCCGCCGGACTTCGACCTGGCCAGGCTCTTCCTGGCGTCCGCCGCGGGAGCGCACGCCGGGGCGGGATGGCTGGTCCTGCGCGCGTTCGTGGAGGAGCGGGCCGGCGACCCGCGCGCGGCGCTGCGGCTGGTGCAGGGCGCGCTGCCCGCGGACGCGCGGCTCGAGTCGGTCTCCGCCCTGCGCCGCCGGCTGCTCCTGAAGACCGGGCGGCTCGCGGCTCACCTGGACGAGGTCTTCTCCCGGCGCTACGCCGCCGGCTTCCGCCTCGGGGACGGCGGCGCGGCGGCGGAGGCGCTCGCGGCCGTCCGCGCGCAGCTCGGGAACGGGGTGCTTCGCGGCGCGCAGGCCGAGGAGGCGGTGCGCGTGCTCTCTGGCCTGGGGCTGGTGGAAGCGGCCGTGCTCCTGGCCGACGACTGCCTCGACGCCGATCCGGGCGCGTGCGGGCTCGCGCTCCTCAGGGACGAGGCGCTGCGCCACCGCGCCTTCGTGGCCCTGCTCTGCGACCATTTCACGCGGCTCTACGAGCAGGAGGAGGAGCCGGCGCTCGAGGAAGTGATCGGCGATCTGCGCCGCATCTCGCTCGAGTGCCTGGGCGAGGACGTGGTCGAGCCGGTGATCCTGCGAGAGTACTTCCCGATCGGCTCGTTCCTGGACCCGGACCCGCAGAGCGGCTCGGGGCTGGCGCGCTACTTCGATCGCTTCGGCACGTACTTCATGGTCGGCAAGCGGCTGTGGGAAGGCCCGGAGGCGTACGCCCTGGAGCGGATCGCAGACGGGCGCGAGGAGATCGGCGGCCGGACCGTCTACCGGGTGGTGGGGGAGAACCTCCTCATCCCTTCGCGCACGGAGCACGCCGGGGGCGAGATCGCCGGCTTCGCCTTCGACACCTTCATCGCGCTGAACGCCGATCGCGCGCGCTCCGGGGCGGAGGCGGCCAGGTCGCTGTGGGAGGGCACGGCCGGCGACGGCCGCGAGCTGCTCGGCGATCCGCTGTTCGCCGCGGCGGACCGCGCGGAGCGCCTGGACGTGCGCGAGCCGCTGTCGCTGGCCGCGCGCGCCGCCTTCCGCTGCTTCGACGCCTGGGTCGGCTCAGGGCGCCTGCCGGAGCAGTTCCCCGGCCTGCTGCTCGACGCCGTGGAGGCGCACGAGCAGGAGCACATCCAGGACGCCGCGCGCTTCCTGCCGTTCTTCCAAGACCTCGGCCGCAAGCTCGGCCTGATCTGGGACGTGAGGTTCAGCCCGGCGCGCGCCGAGGCCTGGCTCGAGGAACGCGCCCAGACCGCGGCGCTGGCGCACGCGCAGAGCCCGCTGGCGGTGCTCGCGGCCACGGCCCCGCTGCTTCCCCAGGAGAGCTCCGCGGCGCCCCACGTCCGGGGCTATCAGGATCTCGCGCGGCGCCTGGTGCGCGCGGTCGAGGAGAACCCGGCGGCCTACCCCGAGATCGACTTCCGCTACGCCATCCTGGCCCAGCTCGACCGGCTGGGAGACGAGGGGCTGCGCCGCCTGGGCGAAAGCGTCCTCGCCGCCGGCGCCGCGGCCGTCGAGTAGCGCGGCGCGCGCGGCGGCCGCCCGCTTACAGGCAGGCGTCCATGACGTCGATCAGCTCCTCGATGTCCTCGGGCCGGTGCTCGCCCATGTGTCCCACGCGGAACGTCTTGCCCTTGAGCTCGCCGTAGCCGCTGCCGAGCTGGCAGCCCTTGTCCCGGACGCGCGCCAGGAAGGCCGGGATGTCGCTGCCGCGCGGGTTGCCGATGCACGTCACCGTGGGCGACGAAACGCCTTCGTCGCAGAAGAGCGCGAAGCGCTTCCTGGCCCACTGCCGGCACATGGCGGCCATCTCCTCGTGGCGCGCGGCGCGCGCCGGCATGCCCTCCGCGGCCACGCGCGCGAGCGCCGCGTCGAGAGCGAAGAGGTGGGCGGTGCTCGGCGTGCTGGGCGTCTCGTCCTTGTCGGCGACCGCGCGATGGCGCAGGAAGTCCAGGTAGAAGCCGCGGTTCTTCACGGTCTCGGCGCGGCTGAGCGCGGCGCCGGAGACCGAGAAGAGCGCCAGGCCCGGGGGCACGGCCAGGGCCTTCTGCACGCCGGCCACGAGCACGTCGACGCCGAGCTGGTCGACGTTCACCGGCAGCGCTCCCAGGGCCGAGACGCCGTCCACGAGGAGCAGGACGTCCTCGTGCTCCTGGACCACGGCGGCGATCTCCGCCAGCGGGTTCAAGACGCCGGTCGAGGTTTCGCACCAGACCACGGCGACGGCGTCGTAGCGCGCGCGCTTGAGGGCCGCGCGGAGCTCCGCGGGGCGGTTCGCCTCGCCCCAGGGCGACCGGACGCGGTCGACGTCGATGCCGTTCGCCGCGGCGATGTCCCCGAAGCGCCGTCCCCAGGCGCCGCACTCGAGGTTGAGCAGGCGGCCGGGGACGACGTTCCGGACGGCCGCCTCCAGCGCGCCGGTGGCGGAGCAGGTGCCGACGAAGACGTGCCCCTCGGTGCCGAACAGGCGTTTCAGGCCCGGGGCGATGCGCCGCATGACGGCGTGCAGCTCCGGCGTGCGGTGGCCGATCTGGCGCTGCGCCATGGCCGCCAGGACGTCGGGATGGACTTCGGTCGGCCCGGGCAGGAAGATCTTCACCGCTAGCGCGCCCCGAAGCCGAGCAGCACGACCTTCACCGTTCGCAGCAGGATGATGATGTCCAGGTAGATGGACATGTTCTTGAAGGGCCGCTCCGGCCGCGGGCCGACGAACGACATCTCGCTCTTCAGCACGTTCAGGAACTGCGGGATCTCGTCCACGCGCAGCTTGCGGATGACCTTGCCCACGGCCGTCACGCGCGTGTCGTCGGTGCTGGCCCAGACCGGCCCGGACTCCCTCTCCGCGTCACTCCGCATGGAACGGAACTTGTAGAGCGTGAAGATGCGGCCCTCCCGGCCCACGCGGCTCTGCTTGAACAGCACCGGGCCGCGCGAGGTGAGCTTGATCGCGGCGGCGGTGAGCAGCCAGATCGGCAGCGCCAGCAGCAGGCCGGTCGCGGCGATGCCGACGTCGAGGGCGCGCTTGAAGATGTAGTTGAACTTCGAGCGGTTGAAGCCCTCGGAGAAGATGAGGTAGGAGGGCCTGAGCTTGCCGATGGCGATCTTGCCGGTGATGCGCTCGTAGAGCAGCTCGCCCTCCTCCACCTTGACTCCCTGCAGCCGGCAGTTCAGGAGCTCGATCGTCGGCAGGGTACCGCGCCGCTCGGGCAGGCAGACGATGACGCGGTGGATGCCGTGCTGGCGCACGGCCTCGACGATGGCGCCGTAGGCGCCGAGCACCGGCTTGCCGCGCACCGCGGGGGGGTCGCCCTCCCGCCAGTGGGGCAGGATGTAGCCGATCACGCTGTAGCCCGGCTCCGAGCGCTCGCGCAGCTCGCGCTCGATGGTCTCGGCGATCGGACCGTCCCCGATCATCAGCAGCCGATCGGCGATGGGCAGCGCGAAGAAGGTCCAATCGGACGCCCTGCGGTAGCCGAGGCTCACGATGTAGATGAGCCCCATCACCACGAGGGCGGGCACGATCTGCGCCTTGTACGTCCCGAGGAGGCTCTCGCCCGGACCGAGGCCGAGGAGGAAGTGGTCGAACCCGTCCAGGGCGAAGTAGAGCAGGGCGATGAGAATGAGCGCGTAGGAGCAGGACTCGAGCAGGCGGATCGAGGTCTGGTGCTTGTTGCGGATGACCTTCCAGGCGTACAGGTCGTTGAAGAAGAAGGTCACCTGGCAGACGCCGATGATGAGCAGGGCGCGGATGGCGGCCTCGCCCGTGTTGAACTGCGACCAGGGCACGTCGCCCTTGAGGATCTCGAGCACCGTGCGCAGGTGCGCGACCGGCACCACGACCACGAGCAGGACGAGGGTCTCGAGAACGACGAGGAGGAAACCGCGAAACGACAACTCAGCAGCCGCTCACACTTGCCTTGGCTCGGTCCTTGCGCCGCAGTCCCGCGCCACGAACGTGTCCTGCCCTCGCGGGCCGAGGCCGCTGGATTCTAGCGCACCCGAGCCGAACCTCCCGGTGATTCGCCCGGCCGCGCCTCCTGGTTCATGCCTCTTCGATCCACTCGACGCCGAGCAGGCGGCCGTCGCGCGCGAGGAGCACGGACATCACGCCCAGGCGGAAGTCGACCTCGCCGAGCTGCCGCGCCGCGATGTAGTCGAGCGCCGCCTGCTCCATCCGGGCGCGCTTGCCGTCGTTGACCGCCTGGTACGGCGCGCCGTGCCGCGCGGAGGAGCGCGTCTTGACCTCCACGAAGACCAGCCCGTGGCGGTCGCGCGCCACCAGGTCGATCTCCGCCGCGGGCAGCCGCACGTTGCGCTCGAGGATCTCGAAGCCGCGCGCGGCGAGGTCGCGCGCGGCGATCTCCTCGCCCTTCCTGCCCAGCGCGTGGGCGCGTCGCGCCGCCTCGTCCATGTGGCGCCGCCGGCACGGCCGTGCGCTGCCGCTCAGGCCTTGGCCGGCTCCTTCTCTGGCTTGTCGGACGCCGCCTTGGGCGTGACCAGGCCGGCGATGGCCGAGCGCGTGAAGCGCACGCGCACGTTCTCGTCGACCTTCAGCGTCACCTCGTCGTCGCTGATGTTGACGATGACGCCGAGCATGCCGCCGGTGGTCACGACGCGGTCGTTCTTCTTGAGCTGGGAGAGCATCGCGCGCCGCTTCTTCTGCTCTTTCATCTGCGGCCGGATCATGAGGAAGTAGAAGATGACGAAGATGCCGATGATCCAGAAGAGCATGCTGCCGCCGCCGCGCGACGTGGGCGCCTCTTCGGCAGGCGGCGCATCTTGAAGGAGCAGGAGGAAAGCGTTCATGTTCTCTCGCCCGGGAGGGGGTTTCACTCGCCGCCGGCCCCTCTCCGGGCCGCCGGCCAAACTCGGCAGTCTAACAGGCCGCCGGCGCGGCGCACCTGGATTCGCGCCTGTAGGATGGCACGCCCATGGCGACGGCGACCTCGAGGGTGCGGCGGCGGGAACTCATTGCCGTGGCGATGAGCGGGGGGGTCGACTCGTCGCTGGCGGCGAGCCTCCTGGTCAGCGCGGGGCACGACGTGGTCGGGTTCTTCCTGGCGAACGAGGCCGGCGGCGGGGCGGAGCAGCCGGGAGCTTGCGCGGTGGCCGCGGCGCGCGCGGCAGCGGAGCGCCTGGGGATCCCGCTGCGCGTGCTGGACGCCACCTCCTCCTTCGAGCGGATCATCGAGCGCTTCGTCGGCGCCTACCAGATCGGGCGGACGCCGAACCCGTGCGTCGAGTGCAACGCGGAGGTGAAGTTCGGCCTGCTGCTGGATGTCGCGCGCTCGCTGGGCGCCGCCAGGCTCGCCACCGGGCACTACGCCCGGATGGAGGTGGAGAACGGCCGCCACGTGCTCTGCCGGGGGGCCGACCGTCGCAAGGACCAGTCTTACGTCCTTTCCGGTCTGCGCCAGGAGCAGCTCGCCCATGCCCTCTTCCCCCTGGGAGAGCGGACCAAGGACGAGGTGCGGCGGCTGGCGCGCGCCGCCTCTCTGCCGGCCCATGACCGGCCCGAGAGCCAGGAGATCTGCTTCGTCCCGAGCGGGGACTACCGCGATCTGCTCGCCGCGCGGGCCCCGGACGCGCGGCGGCCGGGGGACATCGTCACGCTGGAAGGCGCCGCCGTGGGCCGCCACGCCGGGGTGGCCGGCTTCACCGTGGGCCAGCGCCGGGGACTGGGCGTGGCCCTCGGGGAGCGCTGCCACGTGGT
This sequence comes from Planctomycetota bacterium, assembly GCA_016213895.1. Classification (GTDB taxonomy): domain Bacteria; phylum Planctomycetota; class B15-G4; order B15-G4; family JADJEK01; genus JACQZJ01. The sequence continues at coordinate 21,417 of JACQZJ010000011.1, forward strand.
CCGCATCGACGCCGCGGCGCGGCGCGTCGTGATTGGGTCGCGCGCAGAGGCGTGCTCGGCCCGTCTCGCGGCGGGAAGCGCCAACTGGATCCTGGAGGCGGAGCCCACGACCCGCGAGGAGCGCCGCGTGACGGCGCAGATTCGCTATCGTCATGGCGGTGCCGCGGCGTGTGCGCGCTGGCTGGCGCCCGGGCGCTTCGAGGTGCGCTTCGACGCTCCGGAGTTCGCCGTGACCCCGGGGCAGACCGTGGTCCTGTACGTCGGAGATCGCGTTCTCGCGGCCGGAGCGATCGAGTGCCTGGATGAGCCGCGCCGAGAGGTGGAGCGATGCTGAGCCGAAGAGCTCTTGTTCTCGTGAACCTGGCCGCCTGCGCCTGGCTGGCGGCGTGCGCGGCGGACCCGGTTCCGCTTCCGGGCGACAAGCCCCTCTCGCCGAGCCTGCAGAGCCGGCTGGACGAGACGCTGCGACGCGTCCAGAACAGCCAAGGCGAGGCGCGCGTCGGCTACCTGCGCACCCTGTCCGGCTTCGGGCGGTACGCCACGCCGTCGGTGATCGAGCAGCTCCTGCGCAGCGAGCGGCCGCAGCTCCGTGCGGACGCGGTGTTCGTCCTGGGGGAGATCAACCGCCTGGAGGGGGACGCCGACGCCCTCGCGGCGGTGCGCGAGGCGATGAACGACACGCATCGGGTCGTGCGGCTGGAAGCGGCGCGGGCGTTGCTCGAGGCAGGGGACCTGCGCGGCGTGGGGGACCTGATCGTGGCGCTCGACGACCCTGACGGCCGGACCAGGGCGACGGCCTTCGATGCCCTCAAGCGGGCGGCGGGGGGGATGGACTACGGCTACAGCCCGGCGGCCAACCCGGCCGAGCGGAACGCGGCCATGGAGCGCTTCCGGGCCCACTTCTCGCTGCCGCAGGACGGGCGGCCATGAACGACGGCGCGGCGCAGGACGAGCGCGTCCGGCCCTGTCTGGAGTGCGGCACGATCCTGCCGTTCGACGCCGAGGTCTGCTCGCTGTGCGGAACGTGCGTGCAGGCCGGCGCGGAGGAGGCGGTGAAGCCCTGCCTGGCCTGCGAGGCGCTCATCCCCGAGTCGGACTTCTTCTGCCCGCAGTGCGGCGACTTCGCGCTGCGCGTGCCGGTGGAGGCCGGCGCCAGCCACGTTCCGCCCCTCGGTTCGCAGGAAGGCAGGGCGATGACCGTGCTGTCGCGCGCCGTCTCGATCGCCGTGTTCCTGACCGCTCTCCTGCTCGTGGGCGCCGTGGCCGTGGAGGCCTGGCGCGTGCGCGCCTTCCTGGGCGGCTGAACGCGTCCTCGAGCGTCGCGCGGGCCCTCGGGCGCAGCGCGGCCGCGGCCGGCGTCACTCCCCTCTCTTCTCGCCGCGCTTGCCGCGCGCCAGGCGCTCCAGCAGGCGCAACACCTCGTTGAAGACCGGCTCCTGCCTGAGGGCGGCGAGGTCCTCGTCCCGGAGCAGGTGCGCCAGGTCGGTGTAACCCAGGCGGATCGCCTCGCGCAGCGCCTGGAAGGCCGCCGCGACGTCGCCCGTCAGGGCCAGGGAGCAGGCGAAGTTGTAGCGCACGATCGGGTCGGCAGGCGCCATGCCGACGAGGGTGCGGTCGATGGTGAGGCCGTCCTCGGGACGCCCCAGGCGCGGATAGAGCTCGCCGAGGCGGGCCAGGATCTCGAAGTCCCCCGGGCTCTCCCGGAGCGCCTCCTCGAGGAGCTGCTGCTCGTGGCGGTCGGCGATGGCGCTGATGCGCTTGCGGGTCTCTTCCGAAAGGGCCAGGGCGTGCTCGGTCGTCATCTCCGTTCCGGTTCCAGTGCTACCTCAGAGGCGAAAGCAGCAATATACTCCCTGGAAAGCAGCAAGTCCGCTTCCACGGTGAGCCGCCCGTTCTATTCCGAGCCGCACCCGGCGTCAACTCGGATGGGGAGGCTAGGAGAACGGCCAGATGAGACTTTTCTTCTGCGACATCTGCAACGAGTCGATCCCCCTTCAGGACATCAAGGAAGGCAAGTCGACGACCATCAAGGGGAAGATCTTCTGCCGCAAGTGCAACCCCTTGAACGAGCTGGCCACGCCGGAGGGCGGGGCCGGGGCCTCCCCTCCGGCCGCGGGGGCCTCCGGCGTGCTGCGCGTCGTCGCGGTCATGCTCTTCCTGGTGATCTGCGGTCTGGGCTACCTGATCTACGAGCTGAAGGCGCCGCGGGGCGAGGCGCAGGCCGGCGCGCGGGCGGAGCAGGTTGCGGCGCTGGAACGAGGGCTGGCCGGCGTCTCGGGCGATCTCGCGGCCGTGCGAGGCGAGCTTGCGGCCGCGGCGGTTCCCGGCGAGCTCCTGGAGCGGGTCGCGCGCCTCGAGGAGACGGCCTCGGGCTTCGCCGCCTCCCTCTCCCGGCTGGTTCAGGACGTGGCCGAGCTGCAGGCGGGGGTGGTTGCGGTCGGTTCGCTGCGGGACCGCGTCGAGGGGCTGGCGCTGCGCCAGGAGGAGGCGGCGCAGAAGCACGAAAGGCTGGCCGGGACCGTGGCCGAGCTGCGTGCTGAGACGGCGGCGCTCGGCGCCGGAGCGCCGGCGGCCTCGCCGCCCGGCGAGGAAGCCGCCGCCCCGGTCCCCGCGGAGGCGACGGGGGAGGCGCCGCTCGACCCCGAGCTCCTGGCCATCGTGGAGATGCTCTCGGCCGCGGACTCCATGACGCGCTGGGAAGCGGTCGATCAGATCCGCCGCAGGCGCGACAAGGCGCTCATCCCGCACGTCATCCCTCTGCTGGACGATCGCGACACCTTCGTGCGGGCGCAGGCGATCTACACCCTGGGCGAGCTGAAGGCCATGTCGGCGGTGCCGCGCCTCATCGCCCTGCTGCGCGACGACGAGGTCATGATCCGCGAGGAGGCGCTGACCAGCCTCGTGGTGATCACCGGTCAGAACATGAAGTTCGACGTCGACGGCGCGCGCAGCGCGCGCGACAAGGGGATCCGCAAGTGGGAGGAGTGGCTGGAGAAGAACAGGGACAAGTTCTGACCGCCCGCCCGCGCCCCTTCCACGGGCCGCCCCGCGCGCGGCGAGACGCAGCCATGCGAGACCGCAGCCACGTGACAGGACGCTCCTGAGATGGCGGCCGGCGGCGCGCCCGCGGTGCTCATCGAGGTGTTCGGCTGCCAGATGAACGTCGTGGACGCCGAGCTGGTCCTTGGCCGCTTCGCCGCGCTGGGCTTCGCCCGCAGCACGGCCTACGACGACGCCGACGTCGTGGTCTTCACCACGTGCAGCGTGCGCGGCCACGCCGAGGAGCGCGTCTACTCGCGCCTCGGCGCGCTGCGCCGCTGGAAGGCGGAACGGCCGGGACGGGTCCTGGCCGTGATGGGGTGCATGGCGCAGCGCGAGGCGCAGCGCATCACCCGCCGCGTTCCCCACGTCGACATCGTCTGCGGCACGCGCGACTTCCCCGCGCTGCCGGACCTGGTGGAGCGCGTGCGCGCCGGGCGCGCCGGGCCTCGCCCGCTCGTCCTGGTCGACGGCCGCGAGCGGCCGGACGCGGCGCGCCGGCCGGAGGCGCGCCTGCGCCGCCGGCAGGCGTACGTGGCGATCATGCGCGGCTGCAACCGGGCGTGCGCCTACTGCGTGGTGCCGGGAGCGCGCGGCCGCGAGGTCAGCCGGCCGCTCGAGGAGGTGGCCGGCGAGGTGCAGGCTCTCGTCGCCGCGGGCGTGGTCGAGGTCTGCCTGCTGGGCCAGACGGTGAACGCGTACGACGGCCAGGAGCGCGGCGCCGTCACCCTGGGAACGCTGCTTCGGCGCCTGGAGGGCGTGCGCGGCCTCAGGCGCCTGCGCTTCATCACCTCGCACCCCGCGAGCTTCGACGCGGACACGCTCGCGGCGATGGCGGAGTCGAGCAAGCTCGACCGCTTCCTGCACATGCCGCTGCAGTCCGGGTCGGACCGGATCTTGAAGGCGATGCGGCGCGGCTACACCCTGGAGCGCTTCCGCGCCGTGGCGAGCCGCGTGCGCGCGCTCATCCCGGACATGCGCTTCGGCTGCGACTGGATCGTCGGCTTCCCCGGCGAGTCGGAGGAGGACCACGGCCTGAGCCTGGCGGCGTGCGAGGAGCTGCGCTTCGTGCAGTCCTTCGTCTTCAAATACTCTCCCCGGCCCGGCACCTTCGCCGCGGAGCACCTGGCGGACGACGTGCCGATCGAGGTGAAGAAGCGCCGCCACCGCGAGCTGCTCCTGCTGCAGGAGAGGATCTCGCTCGAGGAGAACCTCGCCCTGCGCGGCCGGATCGCCGAAGTGCTGGTGGAGGGGCGGAGCCGCCTGGACCCGGCCAAGTGGTCGGGCCGGGACGCGGCGCACCGCATCGTCGTCCTGGACGACGACCGCCTGGCCGAGGGCGCTTTGTGCAGCGCCCGGATCGTGGACGCCACGGCGCTCACGCTATTCGGCGAGGTCGAGTCCCTGGCGGAGGCTCCCGCATGAGCGAGCGCGCCCTGCAGGACGTTCTCTTCATGAAGGAGGCGGTGGCGCTGGCCGGGCGCGGCAGCGGCGAGGTCGAGCCCAACCCGCTGGTCGGAGCGCTCGTGGTGCGGGACGGCAGGGTCGTCGGACGCGGCCACCATCCGTACTACGGCGGTCCCCACGCCGAGATCGTGGCGCTGCAGGAAGCGGGCGACCTGGCGCGCGGCGCGACCCTGTACGTCACGCTGGAGCCATGCAGCACCTCGGGGAAGACGCCGGCGTGCACCGAGGCGGTGCCGCGCGCCGGCGTGCGGCGCGTCGTCTTCGGCGTGATCGACCCCAGCCCGCGGCACGCCGGACGCGGGCTGGAGGTGCTGCGCGCGCGCGGCGTCGAGGTCAGCGGGCCGACCGGCCAGGAGTTCGTCGAGCCGCTGCTCGCCCGCTTCCGCAGGCACCTCGCGAGCGCCAGGCCTTACGTGATCGCGAAGTGGGCCATGACCCTGGACGGAAAGGTCGCCACGCGCAGCGGCGATTCGCACTGGATCAGCGGCCGGCAGTCGCGCGCCCTGGTGCACCGCCTGCGCGGCCGGGTGGACGGAGTCCTCGTCGGCCGCGGCACGGTCGAGGCGGACGATCCGCGTCTGACCGCGCGCCGCGGCGGGCCGATGACGGCGAAGCGCATCGTCCTGGACCGGCTGCTGCGCCTGCCGCCTTCCTGGGGGGCCCTCCACGACGGCGGGCCTGCCGTTGTCATCATTCACGGCCAGCAGGCGCCGCCTGAGCGCCGGGAGGAGCTGCTCAGGCTCGGCGCGGAGCTGATCAGCGCGGAGGAGCAAGGAGATGCCGGCTTCCTGCGGGCGGCGCTCTGCGCGCTGCGGGCGCGGCGCGTGGAGCGGCTCCTGGTGGAGGCGGGGCCGCGCCTGCTCGGCTCCTTCGTCGACGCGCGCTGCGTCGACCAGGTCCTGGTCTTCGTGGGGACAGAGGTGCTGGGAGGCGCGCTGGCGCCTGGGCCCGTGGGCGGGACGGGGGCGCAGTTCATCGGCGGCGGCCTCGCGCTCGAAGGCGGCGGCTGGGACTTGAGCGGGGAGGACGCGGTCTTCCACGGCTTCGTGCGCGCTGATTGAGCCTGGCAGGCGCGCCGTGGCTCCGGCGCGCGTCCCGCGCCAGCGTGGGCCGCGCTGCCGCGCCGCTTCAGCCGCCTGGCGGGCCGATCCGGGCCGGCAGATATCGCCACTTGCCCGTAGCCTTGATCGCGTTCGGAACGTAACTTCATTCGCCAATGATCCCGCTGCCCTCCGGCGTGCCGAACCAGGCCGCGTGACGCGACGCCCGCGCCCACGGCCTTTCCGCCGGAGCAGGAACGGCCCTCTTGGTTGGCGGCCGCCGTGCGAGCGTCCGCCCGCGGCGAGAGGGGCGTTCCTCGCGGGAGGATCGTCGGAGTCAAGATCAAGGAGTCCCCATGACTGCGCGACCGATGGTTCCAGGGTCGAAGTTCGTCCTCCTTTTGTGCGGCGCCCTCCTGTGCTGCGGCTGCGGCACGTACATGCAGCACCGCGGCGATGATCTGAAGGACATGTTCGATGGCGGCATCACGACATCGGACGACGCGGAGTTCGCTCTCTACATGGGCTTCTTCAACTTCCTGACGATCGGCTACTCCCGCTTCGACGGCACGCTGCACGGCCTCTGCAGCGGGACCACGGGCGCGTTCCCCGCGCACCAGCACGGGACCGGGCTCCTGCTCTGGGGGCACGAGGAGCTCGGCTACGACGGCAGCAACTACCCGGTGGCGGTGGATCGGCCGGATGCCTACTCGGTCGGTCCCCTCGGCCTGGTCCTCGGCCCCAGGCCGCCCTTCCGCCAGACACTGAACTGCCCGAAGCTCTTCCACTTCGGCTGGTACGGCTTCGCGCTCAACTGCCACTTCACGGAGTTCGCCGACTTCTTCCTCGGCTGGGTGGGCCTGGACATCTACGACGACGACGTGGCCGCCGCGCCGGCCGAGGAGGCGCCCGCCCCGGTGACGGAGTAGCCGGCGGGAGGCGCGCCAGCCTTCACCCCAACGCCCGAATCCGCGCGGGGGCAGAGATCAGACCCAGGGAGGTTCCGTGATCCGGAGCCGCTGCGGTCCGATCGGCGCGCTCACTCGCCCGCGGGAGCGTCCGGCGCGGGCGCCTCCACGCCATTCGCTTCGAGCGCCGCGCGGATCTCGGCGGTGCGCGCCAGGAAGAGCGGCGCCACGGTGTCCGCCGCGTCCAGTTCGAGCACGGCGCCGAACTCCTTCTCCGCCTCGTCAAGTTCGCCCGAGAAGAAGGCGACGTAGCCGGCCAGCAGGCGGCCGTCAATGCTGGCGGGCTGCGACTCGGTGAAGATGCGGAGGGCGATCGTCTGCTCGACCAGGTCATCGGGATTGCCGTACGAATCGCGCAGGTCGCTGCCGACCGAGGGCCAGGACGGCAGGATCTCCATGCCGCGGCGCACAAGGAACGCCGCGTAGCTGTACTCGCCCAGCGCGAACAGGGCGTGCGCCATCGCGAACTTCGGCACCGCGCTGTTTGGCTCGCCGAGCAGCGCCTTGCGGAACGAGTCGGCGGCGCCGGCGTAGTCGCCGCGCTTGAACTTGTCCGCTCCCTCTTCCAGGAAAGCCACCGCGTCCGGGTTCTCGCCGAGAGCGTCAAGCTCGGCGGCGAAGGTCGGATCGATGGTCTCCACCGGCATGGTCACGCCCGCGGGCGCCTCGAACGTCGCGGGCTCGGCGTACTCCACGTCGCTCGAGGGCGCGTCATAGTACGGGTAGTAGTAGACCGTCGTGCTCTCGTGGACCGGCACGTAGGTGGGGTAGCAGGAGACGTAGGCCGGATAGACCGGGTAGCACGGCCACCACTCGCACCACCAGTAGGGTGAGTAGCAGGGGTGATAGCCGAACCAGAGGCAGAACCAGGCGTAGTCGTAGGGGTAGTAGTGGAACCCGAGGCAGCTGTGGATGTTGATCTTCCACAGGCAGCCGTCCCAGTAGTGCCCGTGCTTGTACTTGTACTTGTATTTGTATTTGTACTTGTACTTGTACTCGCTCTTGTGGCCGCCGCCCGATCCGTAGGCCTTGGCCAGGCGCTCCTGCTTCGACTTCACGTGCTCCGCCTGGCTGTCCGCGCCTTCCTTGAACTGGTCCGAGGGAGCGTCGTCGCCGAGGTGCGCCCTGCGCCTGCGGCCGTCGGCCTCGGTCTTGTCGACCGACGCCCCGGAGATCGTCGAGTCGAAGCTCCGGCGGTACATGTCCTCGAGCGCCTCGCGGCGCCTCGGTTCCGCGGAGACGGAGGCGCGGCGCGCCGCCGTGGGATCGTTCAGCGAAGGCGGAACGGCCGGAGACTCGGCGGCGTGACGGCTGCCGGTCGAGAACGACCGGACCGAGATCGGTGCGCCCAGGGAGTCGCGCTCGCGCGAGGCGCTCGAGTCCCCGGCAGCGGAGTGCGCGGCACGACCGCCCGTGAAGAGGGACGAGCGCGCCGGGCCCGTGACCGAGGCGTCGCTCGAGCGCGACGCGGGTGCGAAGCGGCTGGGCGAAATCGGCTCTCCCAGGCTGTCCTGGCCGATCGAGGACGAGCCGCCGCTGGCGTGCTCCATTCCTCGGGAGATCGAACCAGAGCGCCCGGCCGGCGGATCGTCGGATCCCGAGGAGTTGCCGCTCGACGAGGAGCCGCTGCCCGCGAAGGAGGAACCGTTCGACGAACCGCTGCGGCCGGAGGACCTGCCACCCGAGGAGTGTCCACCGCCCGACGCGGACCCGCCCGAGGAACGGTTGCCGCCCGAAGAATGGCCGCCGCCCGCGGACGATCCGCCGCCGGAGGAGCGGCTGCTGCCCGAGGATCCGCCGCCGCCCGCGGACGATCC
>JACQZJ010000020.1 GCA_016213895.1 Planctomycetota bacterium
CCTCCGCTCCCGGCGCCGGCATCGCCTCGACCTCGACGAGCCCTTGCTCGTTCGTCGCGCACACGATGCACCGGAAGTCGCGCTGCCGCTCCCGGAGGCCAGGGAAACGGCCGCGACGCTCCTCCCCTCCCCTTCCCTCCCCTCCCCTCACGGAACCCTGATGCTCCCCACCGCCTCTCTCTCCCCTCCGCTCCCTCCCCTTCCGACTGCGCTCACGCGCACCACCCGCGCCGCCTCCGGCAGCCGCCCCATGTCGACGACGAATCTCCCCGCCGCCACGCTCGTCTGCACGCGGCAGAGGACCCGGTCATTGGCGAGAGCGTAGTTGTGACGCGCCTTCTTCTCCGCGTCTGGATCGTCCGGGTCGTCGACCTCGATGATCTCGCTTTCCCGCGCCATGGACTCGCGCTCGGTCTCCACCGACAGCGTCGCCCGGCCGGCCGCCATGCCTGCGACGCTGCCTCTGAGCTTCGCTCCGTCCCACTCGAGCAGCACGTCCGTCCGCGGCGGCAGGGCCAAGAGGAGCGCCGGATCGCCGAGCAGGTTGTACATGCGCACGTGCATGCGCCGGATCTCCTCCAGGCCGCACTTCCACAGCGAGGCGGCCGCGACCGTGGCGGCGATGTCGTCCAGCTCCTCGTCCATCTCGTCCACGCGCAGCATCTCTTCCTTGGCACGCAGATCCAGCTCGCCGAGCGTGGCCACGCGCTCGCGGAGCAGCAGGCGCGTCACGTCCTTCTCCAGCAGCACGCTGGCGTAGGGATGCGTGACGCGGCTGCCGGCGATCACGCCGATCGGCCCGTCGCGGTGCAGAAGGAGCGCCTCCGCCAGGCAGGGCCGCCCGTCCTCGAGGTCGAACCAGCCGGTGCTGCAGCAAGCGAGCAGGGCGATCGGCGCGCCGCCGCCCGCGCGCTTCAGCCGCGCGAGGTCCGCCACGCGCAGCGACGGGTAGCGCTCTCCCCGCCAGCGCAGCGCGTCCAGGCCGCCGGACGACCCGTGCCCCACGTAGTTGAAGCGCAGCGCGCCCTCCCCGAGGCGCGCGAGCAGCGCGTCCGGCAGCTCCGAGGGCGGCGGGCAGTAGACGCTCGTCACCTTGGCGTACGTCATCGACAGCTCGACCGTGTCGGGCACGATGCGCCCCACCATCTGCCGGAAGAGCCACTCGAAGAGCACGTCGAACATGCCGAAGCGCCCCTCGCCCGCGGCATAGACCACGCGGTTGCGCCACTCTCCCGCTGCACCGTCCGCCTCGTAGCGCACCACCTTGTCGAGCACGGCCAGCGCCTCCTCCGCGCTGCGCGCCGGCACGCGCCCGAGCGCGAACAGGGGCTCGGCGTCCTCGTCGGCCGCGGCCCGGTACGGGTGATCGCTCAGGTAGTCGCGCGCGCCGCGCGCGCGCAGCGCCGGGTCGGTCTGCGGGAAGTAGAAGCCGGGGATGCCGGCGTCGTCGGCGTCGCCGAGCAGGAGCGCCGCGAAGGGCTCCTGCGCGCGCGGCGACTCCCGGTGCAGGCGATGCGCGGCCCGAAGCAAGTCCGCGATCTCGGCCCGGCGCTCGGCGATCGCCAACGAGCGGTCGGCGGGAAGGAGGGTCACGCGCCAGCCCGCGGCCTCGCGGTACTCGCGCCAGGCCTGCGCCGCGCTCTTCAGGCCCTCGGCATGCACGATCCAGAGGACGCCGCGCTCCTCGCCCCGGGCGCAGGCGCCCTGCGGGAGAAGAGACGCGACGAACCACAGGAACGCGACCTTGATCACGGGCTGCACGGCCGCAAGAGGCTAGGTCGGGAGCGGCCCTGGCGCAAGGCGCGGCCGGCCGCGGCTGCCCGCCGCACGCGCCCGGCTTCCCGCGCAACCTCGCCGCGCGCGTGTGGTTCAATCGAAGGTCGCCCCACGAACCTGCTTCCTGGAGGAAGTCGCGATGCGTTCGCTGCCCGCCCTCGTGCTCTGGCTCGCCCTCGCCGCTCCGCTCGCGGCCCAGACCCAAGGACCGATCCGGATCGTGTTCGACCTGCACTGCGACCCGATCGAGAACGGCCTGCCGCTCGCGCAGAAGCAGGCCACGTACCAGGCCTGGATCGACAACATCAACTGGGTGCTCGACCAGACCGAGCCGCTGGGCGTGCGCATCTCCTTCCTCTCGGGCGGCCCCTGGGCGGAATGGCTGGTCCAGGAAGGGTCGCTCGGCAACGGGGCGGCGCTGCTGCGGCGGCTGTACGGCAGCGGCCAGCAGATCGGCTCGCACTCCCACGCCGAGTATTGGGCGGGCCAGAACGACTGGCCGCAGACGGCGCCCGACGCCCTGACCTGCTGGCAGGACAACGTCTCGTGGGTCGACTCCGCCATCACCACGGCCTACGCCGGTTCGCCGCCCGAGGCGCTCGCTGCCATCAACTGCGTGCGCGGCACGCACCTGCCGAGCGACGGCCTGCAGTACCAGGCCCTGATGGCGCAGTTCGGCTTCTCGGTGCGCCAGCCGGGCGCGGAGGAGGACTACTACGGCTGGTACGGCCACCACATCTGGCATCCCTTCCGCCCGTCGGCGACGAACGCCATGGGCGAGGATCTGAGCGTTCCCTTCGTCACTCCCACGCAGGGCGCGGTGGTCGGCCTGATGCAGGTGCACCACAACACGCTCCAGGACATGACTCCGGCGGGAATGAAGCGCCAGTTCCTGCAGCTCTACGTCAACTGGCGGCACCGCGACCGCATGGGCCTGCCGGACAAGGTGTGGTGCTGGGGCTGGGGCAGCCACGCATCCGACTTCGATCCCGCTGACGCGAGCCGGCCGGCGATGGTCGAGATGATCCAATGGCTCGACGCCCGCTTCGCTCAGCGCGTCGAGCCGACCGGTTCCGACACCATGACCTGGGACACGCATCGCGGCGTGGGCAGCGCCTACCAGGCGTGGGAAGCGGCCCATCCCGGGCTCTCCTCGTTCTCCTTCGATTCCCTGAGCGTGAACTGGACCGAGTACCCGTATCTGCGCGCCGCGGCCGAGGAGCTGAACGGGTTCGGCTGGCAGGCGGACCTCGCGCTCGCGCCAGGGGTCGAGGCCTGCCACCTGAAGAAGGGACCGCTCGACGCGGTGCTCCTCTGGCGCGACGCCGGCACGTCGACCCACGACCTGTCGGCCCTGGTCGGGCCGGTCGTGCGCGTCGTGGGACTCGAGACCGGGAACTTGATCGGCACGGATCCGACCCTGGTCACGGTCGGCCAGGAGCCGATCTTGGTCACCGAGGAGGCCTCGCTCACGACCATCCTCGGCACGCCGGCCATCGGCTCCACGATCGTGCTGCGCGTCAGCGGTCCGCCGTCCACGCCGGCCGCGCTCTTCCTGTCGCTCCTGCCCGGCTCTCTCCACCTGCCGCACATCGGCGTGCTGGGGCTCGACCCGGGCGGCCTGATCGCCCTTGGCGCTGGCCCGGTCACGAGCGGCTTCTTCTCGGTGCCGCTCGCCATCCCCAGCAACCCCGCGCTCATCGGCATCAGCGCAAGGGTCCAGGGCGCCGTGTTCCTGTTCGGCGGCAAGTCGCCCAAGCTCTCGGTCAACACCGCGACGCTGACCATCGTTTGAACGCCCGCCGCTCCCGCCGCGCGGTGCTATGCTCATCCCGGAGCGCGCCCTCCCCTCTTCTGCGCCGGCGCGCCTTGGAATGCGCGGACCATTCGTTCACGAGATCGACCCAGTGCTGGCGGAAGTCGGCGGCCTCTGCCTCTGGTACTACGGGCTCGCCGCCTCCCTCGGCCTGCTCGCGGCGTTCCTCTGGCTCAGGGGCCTGCGCCGCTCCCTGGGACTCACGACGGGCGAGGTGTACGGGCTATCCTTGCTCGTGGCCCTGTGCGCCCTGCTCTCTGGGCGCCTCGTCGACGCGGCCCTGATCGAGCCGGAGCTGTACCGCGCGCACCCGTGGCGCGTCTTCGCCATCTGGCTCGGCGGCATCTCCTCGCACGGCCTGCTGCTCGGCGCCGCGCTCGGCGCGCTGCTCTTCTGCCGCGTGCGCGGCAAGAGCTTCCTGCGCGTGGCGGACGCGCTGGCCCTCGCGGCCGCGACCTGCATGGCGCTCGCCTGCGCCGGCAGCTTCATCGACGGCCGCGGCAGCGGCGCGATCACGAGCGCGCCCTTTGCGGTCGCTTTCCCCGGCGCCGAGGGGTTCCGCCATCCCGTCGTGCTCTACCACGGGCTGAAGAACGTCCTGCTGGTCCTGTTGCTCGTGTTGATTCGCCGCACGCGCCCGCGCAGCGGGATCCTGCTGGCGCATGGTCTCCTCTGGAGCGGACTCCTCGGCCTGGCCGCGGACGCCTTCCGCGAGCCGGACACCGGATTCCTCGGGCTGCCGCCGGGCCAGGCGGATAACGCCGTCTCCGCGCTCCTCGGCGCCGCCTGCTGGATCGCGCTCCGCCGCCGCGGGACCGAGTCGAACGGCACGGGCGCCGCGCCCGCGGAACCCGCGGGGCGTTCATTGTTCCTGCCGCGCGCCGCGCTCGGCACGCTCCTCCTTCTGCCGCTCGTGGTGCCGAGCGACAGGCTCCAGGACGTGCCCGCGCGCTACGGTTGGCGCCATCGGGGCCTGAGGTATTCGGCGTTCTACCCGCGCATCGCCCGCGCGCTTCCTCTGGACGGACCGGCCGTGGCCCTGCCCGACTTCTTCCCGGCCACGCCCAACCCGGCGCCGCTCACGGCTCAGGAGGAGACCGCGACGCAGCTCGAGGAGGATCTCCGCGCCGAGCGCCATGCCGCTGACGGCGGCGGCGCGGCGTGGATCGAGGCTGGCGCGGGCGGCAGCCCGCCCTGCGCCCGCGCCGGAACCCCCGGGACGTGGACCATCGTCTATCGCGTCGGGCCGCTCGGCGTGGCCTTGGGCGGCCACGTCTTGCTGCAGGTGGCGCCCTTCTGGGACTGGTCCTCGCCGCAGCGCCCGAAGACCCCTCCTACCCCGGGTTCACCGAGGTCAGCACCAGCGCTCGCGACGTGCTGCTCGAGCCGCGCCTGCTCGACCAGGGCCTCCTGGGCGTGGAGGTGAAGGGGCGCGCGCTCGAACCCGGGGAGATCATCCGCTTCGCCTACGGAGCGGGGAGCGCCGGAGCCATGGCCGACCGCTACGCGGAGCGGGGCTCGCGCTTCTGGATCGCCGTGGACGGCGACGGCGACGGCGTGCGCGCCGTGCTCGAGGCTTCGCCCGCCCTGGACGTGCTCCCGGGACCTGCGGCCCGGCTCGTCCTGACTCTGCAGAGCACCGCGCGCCGCGGCGAGGTCGTTCCTCTGGTCGTGGCCGTCCTCGACGCCGCGGGCAGCGCCTGCACCGACTTCGAAGGAGAGATCGAGCTGAGCACGGCCACGGGAGGCCTCGCCGTGCCGGAGAAGTTGAGCATGGAGGCGGCGCACCAGGGCGCGCGGGCGATCGAGGTGCTGGCGCCGCGGCCCGGCGTCTTCCGCGTCATCGGACGCCTGCGCGGCGCGGGCGGGGCGGTCGAGATCGCGGCAATCAGCAATCCCCTGGCGGTCGATCAGGGCTGGCCGCGCATCCTGTGGGGCGACCTGCACGGCCACTCCAACTGCTCCGACGGCACCGGGCTGCCCGAGGACTACTACCGCTACGCGCGCGACGTGGCGGCCCTCGACTTCGCCGCCCTCACCGACCACGACCACTACGGCATCCTGTTCCTCGATCAGCACCAGGCCATGTGGGACGAGATCCGCGCCGCCGCCCTGCGCTTCCACCAACCAGGACGCTTCGTGGCGCTTCTCGGCTACGAGTGGACCAGTTGGATCCACGGCCACCGCCACGTGGTCTTCTTCCAGGACAACGGCAGGGTGCTGTCCTCGCTGGATCCGGCGTTTCGCACGCCCGCCCAGCTCTGGGAGGGGCTGCGCGGCCAGCAGGCGCTCACCTTCGCCCATCACTCGGCCGGCGGCCCGATCGCGACCAACTGGTCGTACCGGCCGGACCCGGACATCGAGCCGATCACCGAAGTCACGTCGGTGCACGGCAGCAGCGAGGCCTTGGACTCGCCGAACCTCATCTACCGGCCGATGCGCGGCAACACGGTGCGGGCCGCGCTCGATCACGGCCTGCGCTTCGGCTTCGTCGGCAGCGGCGACAGCCACGACGGTCATCCGGGTCTCGCGCATCTCACGGCGCCGAGCGGCGGGCTCGCCGCGGTCTTCGCCGAGGAATGCACGCGGGAAGGCATCCTCGAGGCGCTCAAGGCGCGGCGCGCCTATGCCACGAACGGCGCGCGCATCCTGCTCGACGTGCGCCTCGGCGGGCGGCTCATGGGATCAACGATCGCGCTCGGCGAGGAGCCAGCGCCCCGCGAGCTGACCGTGCGCGCCATCGGCACGGGCCCGCTCGCCGGGATCGAGGTCATCCGCAGCGGCGCAGTGGTCGAGGCCAAGGCGATCGAAGATGCTCTCGAAATCGAAACCACGTTCCACTTGGAGGGCCTGGCGCGAGGCGAATACGTCTACGTGCGCGTGACCCAGTTCGACCTGGAGGAGCCGCGGCGCGTCTTCCTGGCCTGGTCGAGCCCGATCTTCCTCGACTGACGCGGCAGGAAACAGAAGAGGGCCGCCCCGCAACGCGGAGCGGCCCTCGTCTCGCGAGAGTCAGTCGTTGGTCGGACGCGTGCTCAGCGCGTGCCTGAGCAGCCGCCGGAGCAGCCCGACTTCTCCGCGCCCTTGGCCTGTTTGTCGCAGGCTCCCTGGCAGGAGTCGCCGCACGTGCCCGAGCACGCCGGGGCGGTCCAGGCCACGTCCTGGATCGTGAACGCGGTGCCGGACATGGCGGCGAGCGCATCCGCGTAGCGCGGCATGTTCGAGCCGGACGAGGCCAGTTCGACCGGGCTCTCATCCATGGAAACGAATGTCGCCTTGGCCGAGGGCGAGAGGCGTCCGAGCCTCTTCTGGACATCGGACGCGCACGAGCCGCAGGTCATGCCCGCGACGTAGAGCGTGGTATTGCCGGAAAGCACGAGGCGCTTCTCGTCGATGCGGAAGGCGCTCTTGTCGAGGGCCTTCTGGATCTGCGAGAGGCGCAGCGAGCGGCCCGGCGCCACCTGGAAGTGGACCTCGCCCGCCTGCGCGTCGGCCGTGACGCTCGACACGACCTTGCCGCAGGCCTCGCCCTGCGCGGCGCACGTATCGCTGCCGCAGGCGCTCTTGCACTTCGCCGCATCAGAGCACTTCTCGGTGCACTTCGACGGATCTCCGCCGCAAGCGCCAGAGCACTTCGCCGCGTCGGCGGACTCCGCCGCGTCAGCGGACTTCGCCGTGCACTTCGCCGGATCGCCGCCGCAGGTGCCGCAGCACTCGGCGGACTTCTCGGACTTCGCCGTGCACTTCGACGGGTCACCGCCGCACGTGCCGCAGCAGGTCCCCTCGCTCATCGCGCTGTCTGCGCAGGGACAGCCGGCCTTGGCGAGGAGGCCCAGCAGCTCGCTCGCGTTCTCGCTGGTCAGCCCGGTCACCGCGAGGGCCACGGTCGCGCTCTGCGTCTGGGCCGGCTGAACCGCGACGACCTGCGCGCCGAGGGTCGCAACCCAGAGCGCGGAGGACAGACCGAGGATTCCAACAATCAGCTTCTTCGACATAAGTCGTTCTCCTGTGCTTTCTTGTGACGGATCGCCCGCTGAGGGCTGCGTGAAGCGCGCGAGCGCTCTATCGCGGGCCCGGCGACGGCCTACGCGGGCAAGGACTCTTGATACTCCCCACCGGCCATTCCGATCCCGACTTGTCCGGAATAAGCGAAGCTCGCGCCTCCCGGCCCTTCGCGCGCCCCTGCGCCCGCAGCATCACCGAGACTCACCTGGCCCCGCCCTCACGAGCACCGGAACACCAGCTCGGGACCGACTTTGAGGATCCCGAACAGCACCCGGCTCAACTCTTCAGCGCGCGACGCCCTCGATGACCTCCCCGCCCCGCCTGCGGCACCCTGCCGTTCCGTCAGGACGACGCCCGCTTGTCTCGCACTTCACGAAGCGGCCGCGAGAGGACTCTGAGGCCCACGAGCCACTTCCCCGTACCTGCTCCCGCCAGTGCCGGACCGACCGGATTTCCACCACGACCCATGCCCCTTTCTGGTAAGCTTTTTGAGCTGTCGAAACGCGAGGGAATCGCGTTTCCGACCTGGAAGGAGGGCTCCATGAAGCCTGCTGCGCCCACCACGCCTCCCCTTGCGGCGCTCCTGTTCCTCTTTGCACTCGTTCCAGACGCTCTTCCCCAGCCTTGCCCCCCGCAACCGACGTTCGACCTGGGGAACCTGGACGGCAAGATCGGCTATGTCCTCAGAAACGCCGAAGGCTCCTCCCTGGCCATCGTCGGTGACGTCAACGGCGATGGCCATGGGGACTACATCTCGGGAGACCTCGAGGGAAACCAGGCTTACCTCGTCTTCGGCGGCCCCGCTGTTGGAGCGACGGGCGCCTTCGACGCCTCGTCCATCAACGGTCTCAACGGGAAGGTGCTCCTCGGGAACCCAAGCGGCGAGCATGCGGGCTTCAGCGCAGCCCCCGCGGGCGATTTCAACAACGACGGAGCGCCCGACTTGGTCATAGGGGCGCCGACGGCCGATTACCCGGGGAAGACCGACGCGGGCAGGGTGTACGTCCTCTACGGCGGCGCCACATTGGGTGCGGCGAAGAACATCAGCCTTTCAACACTCGATGGCACAAACGGTTTCGCGATTCAGGGAGCCAACACGGAAGACATGCTCGGCTACGACGTCGCCGGAGGAGCTGATCTGAACCTGGATGGCATTGACGACATCGTCCTGGGCGCCAGCAGGGCGGACCCAGGAGGAGTCAATGCCGCCGGCATGACCTACGTGCTGTTTGGCGGGCAAGGCACCGGCGCCTCGGGTGTGTTCAGTATCGCCGGACTCACGGCCAGCCAGGGTGTAGCGATCAACGGCTCCGATCCCTACGGCTTCTCCGGGCTGAGCGTCGCCGTCATCGGCGACCTGAACGCCGACGGTGCCGCCGACGTCGCCATCGGAGCACCCATGAACCAGAACCCCGTTGGACCGGGCAAGGCCTACGTCGTCTTCGGCAAGGCGGGCCTTGGCGCGGCGGGCGCCATCGAGCTGAATGCCCTGAACGGATATGATGGGTTCCTCGTCTCCGGCGCGCAGACCGGGGACTGGCTCGGGGACTCCGTGGCGCCCGCCGGCGATTTCAACGGCGACGGGATGGCTGACCTCGCCGTCGGCGCCGAGAACTCTGACTTCAGCGGGACCGACGCCGGCCAGGTGGCCGTCATCTATGGATCGCCCACCATCGGCAGCTCCGGCGTCCTGCTCTTGCAGCATCTTGACGGAGTGAGCGGAGTCTGCCTCGACGGCCCGATCCCTCAGGACTCCGCCGGCCGAGGCCTCTGGACCGCCGGCGACCTCAACCGCGACGGCTTCGACGATCTGCTGATCGGCGCCCGCGACGCCGACGGCAGTGGGCTCGTGAACTCCGGAATGGTCTACCTCGTCTACGGGGGTGTCCCCAGCGCGCTGGGCGGCCACTTCGATCTCGGAGCGATCGACGGCACCAATGGCAAGTTCATACCCGGGCTCGAGGCCCAAGAGTACCTCGGCAACGTCATCACCGGCGGCGGCGACGTCAACGGCGACGGTCACCCGGATTTCCTGCTCAGATCGAACGAGGTGGTCTACGTCGTCTTCGACGCCGTCACCCCGGCGCCGCTCATGGTCGACACCGAGCAGATCTCGCTCTCTGCCGGAGGCACCCAGAACTTCTGCCTTCAGGCCGGCGCGGGCCAGGCGGGCATGGCCTACCTCATCCTCGGGAGCATGACCGGCATTGCGCCGCCGACGATTCTGCAGGGCTTCAAGATACCGTTGATCTGGGACGCCTACTTCAGCTTCCTGGTTAGCTTCCCGAACAGTTTCTTCTTCCCCAACCAGTTTGGGATCCTCGACGCCCAGGGATCCGGGACGGCCTCCTACAACCTCGTCGGCCCGATCAATGCCAACTTCGTTGGCCTCAAGCTGCATCACGCGTTCGTCGCGTTCACTCCCGCCCAAGGAGCCCTGACCTTCGCCAGCAACGACACGCTTCTGGAGCTCGTGCCATGAAGACGCGCCTGCGCACCGCGATCCGCCTCGCCGCCCTCTACGCCGTGCTCTCCGCCCCGGCGGCGCACGCCCAGTTCCTGGAAGAGATCGACCTCGGGACGCTCTCCCCGCCCGACGGGATCATCCTCGAGTCTTCCATCAAAGAAGCATGGGCCGGACTCGACGTCGCCGGTCTCGGGGACGTGAACGGCGATGGCTTTGACGACGTGGCGATTGGAGCGCACCGCGCGCCTCGCGGAATGCTCAGCTACGCCGGCCGCGTCTACGTGCTGTTCGGCGGCCCGGGAGTCCCTGCGACCAGTCCCGTCGATCTGGAGTCGCTCGATGGCGCAACCGGCTTCGCGATCCTTGGCCTGAAGGAAAACGACCAGGTCGGCGTGAGCATCGCCTCGGCTGGAGACGTGAACGGCGACGGCTACCGGGATATCCTCGTGGCCGGCGACGGGGTCAGCGCCGGGATCAACGGCGAGGCGTACGTCATCTACGGCGGACCCGCGGTCGGCGCGACCGGCGGCATTGACCTTGCGGCGCTCAGCCCCTCCGTGGGAGCCAGGCTTTTCGGCTATGTCACGGATGGAAACGTCGCCCCGGGACTCGCCGGAATCGGGGACATCAACTGCGACGGTGTCGACGACGCCGCGGTCGGCGCACCGATGGCAGGAGCGCCGCCGCCAGTGCTCAGCGCTCCCAAGCCGCTGACCTGCGTACGCGCAGGCGACCTGAGCATGGACGGCTTCGGCGACGTCATCCTCACGAGCCGCGACTGGGACAAGTACACGGTGTTCTACAACAGCGGCAAGACCTTCATGGCGCTGACGTTCCCGCTGCTGGACGGGCCGAGCTTCTTCACCCTGGACGATATCGATCTCGACGGCGACCTCGACATGGTCGTGGCCACGAAGGAATGGGACGAGGGCCTGAACAAGATCGTCGGCCATGTCGTCACCAAGCGCAACTTCGGCAACGGGCTCTTGGGCTTCGAGCTGATCGAGTTCACTGGCGAGCAGGAAACGTGCCTCGCCACCGGCGACGTCGACGGCGACGGCGACCATGACATCGCCGTTGGCCACTACGGCCAGACCACGACCAAGAACCTGTCCATCCTCTACAACGACGCGCCCAACCCCCCTCCCCCCGCCGCCTCATTCACTCTCCTGGGCAGACCCCACGCCGTCGTTCTCACGGACCTGGACGGCGACCAGGACTTGGACGCCGCAGTGGCACAGGAGAACCCCCATCGGATCTCGCTCTTCCGGAACAACGGCTTCGGCGCCTTCATGGCGGGGCCACACATCACGCTGACCTTGTTGCCCACTCTGCTCCAAGCCGCAGACCTCGACGGCAACCAGAGCATGGACCTCTGCTGCGTCGCCGGAGGAAAGATCCAGATCCTCCTCAACAAGGGCACCTGGTCCTTCTTCCCGGCGGTCACGTACGACCCGGACGCTGATCCAGCCGACCTCGTGCTCCTTGACACCGATGGTGACGGCGATTCCGATGTGCTCACCGGCAACGGCGGCACCACAAGCAAGCACCTTACGCTGCTCCGGAACAACGGCAACGGCACCCTGGCGACCCCGGTCGCCTTCCATGCCGGCGGCGACATCGCAAGCATGGGGGTAACCGACGTGAACGGCGACGGCCTGCTGGACGTCGCCGCAGGACTCGACGGGACGAGCGACGTGGCACTCCTCGAGGACAACGGGGCCGGCGTCTACTCGACGATCGAGGCGGGGGCGACCTACGTCGTCTTCGGCGGGACAGCCGACCTCGCCTCCGGTCAGGTCGACCTGAGCACTCTCGACGGCCAGAATGGCTTCATCCTGGACGGAACGCCAGGACTCGCTCGCTTCGGCAAGGACGTGGCGGGCGCCGGCGATTTCAATGGCGACGGCATGGACGACATGGTGATCGGCGCTCCACAGGAGATCACGGCGGCGACGCACGACGGCGCTGCTTACGTGGTGTTCGGCGGCCCGGGGATCGGCACGGGCGGATCCCTCGACGTCAGCTCCCTTGGTCCGGCACAAGGTCTCAGGTTCCTGGGAGTCGAGGAGCACGACGATGCGGGTTACTCCGTCGCTGGAGCCGGCGACGTGAACGGCGATGGTCTGGACGACGTCCTGGTGGGCCTTCCCTTCTCGACTGTGAATGGCGTCGACGACGTCGGAAGGGCGGCTGTGCTGTTCGGCACGACGGCGCCACTAGCCGGCGGCTCGCTGACCGTCGCGGACCTGGACGGCACGAACGGCTTCGTCGTGCTGGGGGAGAACGAATACGACACCGTAGGCTACCGTGTCTCCGGAGCAGGGGACGTGAACGGCGATGGTTTTGCCGACATCGTGATCGGAACTCGCTACATCCACTTTGGGGGGATCTCGTTCGGTGGAGCCGCACTGGTCTACGGCGCACCCCAAGTCGGCGCATCTGGCTCGATCAAGCTCGGCTCGCTGCACGGAGTGTTCGGGACCGTGTTGAAGGGCGCCAATGAGGGGGACCACGCTGGCTGGGGCGTGGCGGGAGCCGGTGATCTGAATCAGGACGGATTCGCCGACGTGATCGTGGGAGCACCGTGGGCCGATCCCAAGGGCCTGGCCCGCGCTGGATCGGCCTACGTGCTGTTCGGCAGGCAGCGCAGCCTTTCGGCCGACGTGGCGACCCTCACGGCCGCCACGGGCGGGACTCAGACTCTCAGCCTCGACGCCGGCCAGGTCAACGCCGGCATGAAGTACTTCCTGCTGGGCTCGTACTCGGGAACGGAGCCGGGCCTCCCGGTCGGCTCCGTGGTCCTGCCGCTGAACTTGGATGCCTACCTGTTGTTCACGGCGTCCTATCCCAACACGCCGCTGCTCTCCGGTTCGCTCGGCGCGCTCGACGCCGACGGCAAGGCGACCGCCTCCTTCAACCTCCCGGCAGGGCTGCCGATCGCCGTCGACCTCACGCTCCGACACGCTTACGTGCTGCTCACCACGACCAACGAGGCGGTCTTCGCCAGCAACCAAATCCCGCTGTTCATCCAGCCCTGATCGGCTCGCTGGTCAGTCGATGCGGATGGTCACGCCATTCGTGGCCGAGTAGCCGTGCGGCATGCCGATGTCGGTGAGGAACGCTTGGGCATACACGGTCCCCGAGGGAAGCTGCGGCGGCAGGGGGGCGACGAGGGAGACCTGCCCGTTTCCCGCGCCGGTCCCTGAGCCTCTCCGCAGGAGAGGCTCAGGGTTGGACGGGTCGACCCTGTTCGAGACTTCCGGCGTAGTCGGGGAGGACGCGCTGGGGAACGCGGTGGCGGGCTCCGGAGACGTGAACCAGGACGGTCTCGCGGACTTCCTGGTCGGGGGGCGGAAGGCCGACGCGAATGGCACGAACTCGGGTCAGGCGTTGCTGTTCTCTGGGTCGTGCGGCGCGATCCAGCCCCACGGATCGGGCTGCCCCGGCTGGCTCGGCTTCCGACCCACGTTCTCCCTGACCGGCTGCGCCGCTCCCTTGGGTGCGGTCCGCATCAACGTATCCCAGGGAAACGGAGGCGTGACGGCGCTCTTGGTGTTCGGGCTGCAGCCCGCGTCCCTGCCCATGAGCAACGGCTGCACCCTGAACGTCGCTCCTCTCTTGCCAGTTGCCCTCCCCTTGCCGCTCTCCGGTCTCGGTCCAGGCAGTGGGACCTTCGACCTGGACCTGATCATCCCGGCCGGAACACCCCTGGGCACGATCTGCATGCAGGTCTTCATCCCCGAGCCGAACGCCCCGGCAGGGTACTCGAACACGGCAGGCATCGAGTTGACCATTGGGTGAGTAACTAGTTCTCCCTCCCTGCTCCGGGGCGCCTGGTTGCCCCTTGCGGTGCGGCGGGAGGTACTTCGCGCGATCCCCGAGACGCGCCCGCGTTTTTCGACAGCATCGGTCAGTGTAGTCCCTCATCGAGACTACGCGGCGCGTCCCCGTTGTGGTATGGGGCGCGGTGACGGCGACGGGCGAACCGCCGGTCACGCGACCGAGTTCCGTGGAGCGCCGGGGCGCCACGACCGTGCGGGGTCTCGCAGGCCCACGTGATCTCGGCGATGCGACGAATGCCTCGGCCGGCGACGCCCTCGGCGGCCTGGTCCTCGCGATTCGCGGCCTACCGCACGCCGTCAAGCCGCGCCGCGGCCAGAGCCGCGTCGGCGGCGGAACTCGCCCGGTACTCTCCCAGCGCGCGCTCGAGGGCGAGCAGGGAGGCCGGTTCCTGCGCGCTTGAGGCCGCTTGTGCATTCAGCGCCAGGGCGTCCTCCTCGCCGCCGAATTCGCGCTCGAAGACGTCGAGCATGGAGGCGAAGGCCGGCTGCTCCGCGGCGGGAGCGTCCCACGCCGCGGGCGGTTCATCCGGCGTGACCAGCGCGAGCGCGTGCTCGCCGAGGTCCCTGCCTGTGGTCTCCTTCACCACCACGTTCACCACCGCGCCGCCCGCGCCTGCCAGGCCGCCGAGCAGTCCGCCGCCGAGCAGGCGAGGCGCGTTGCCGATCTCGTCACCCGTGAGCGCGCGGTAGACGGTCGAAACCACGGGGATGTGCTGCAGCGGGTTGACCACGTCCAGGATGTCGCCGAACGAGAAGCCGTCGTCGCCGAAGAGGAAGCGCGCGAAGCCGGTCGCGCCCTCTTCCTCTCGCGGGGCGCCCGCCCCGGCCAGGACCGGATCGAACCACGCGCCCGGCGCCGCCCTCACGTCCCCGGCGATCGGCTGGATGTCCATAGGGAGCCTCCGCGCCGGCAGGGACGCGCAACGCGCGTGCCGGCGCATCTACGCCACTTGCGCGCGCGCCGCGGGCATTTCCTTCCTGTCGCGCCAGCGCGCGCGGGAAGACTCTTCCTCGCTCTGACCACAGGACTTGTCGCAGCGGCCGGCGATTCCGTCTGTAACCCCCCGGCGCGCGCCCCGTCTCGGCAGGGCGACGACCTCGCACGGGCAGGATCCCATGACTGGCCAGCCGCACGACAGACTCGCCAAAGCGGTGTTCTCGGAAGCGCCGCAGGCCAGAGCCCTGCTCAGGGCCCTCCTGCCGGCGGACATTCGCAGAGACATCGACTTCACCACCCTCAGGCTCGTGCCCGGCAGCTTCGTGGACGAGCAGCTCACCGAGCGCATCACCGACCTGCTCTTCTCGGTCCGGATGGGAGGAGAAGCCGCGCTCCTCTACGTGCTCTTCGAGCACCAGAGCACGCCGAACCCGGTCATGCCGTGGCGCTTCCTGAGCTCCGAGGTGCGGATCTGGGAGAGGTGGTTTCGCGAGAACCCGGACGCGAGGACGCTGCCGCCCGTCCTGCCCATCGTGCTCTACCACGGCGACCAGCCGTGGACGGCGCCGCAGCGCTTCTCCGAGCTGATGACAGCCCAGGCGGCGAGGCAAGGCGCGCTCCGGGAGCACGTGCCCGAGTTTCGCATCCTGCTGATCGACTTGTCCGGGCTGACGGATGCCGAGCTGAAGGCGAGGCTCGTGATTGAGCCGGCTCTGGCGCTCCTGGCCCTGCTTGCGCTGAAGAACGTCTACGCGCCGGATCTGCTGGCGTGCATGATCGAGTGGGGCGAGCTGTTCGCGCGCCTGCTCGAGGAGCGCTCGGGTTTGCGGGGCTTCGCGATGCTGCTAAACTACCTGTACGAGGCGCGCGGCGAGTGCGTGACAGAGGCCGGAATGAAGGTGCTGTGCGCGCGTGCGCACGCGAGCCCGGAGGTCGAGGAGACGGTCATGAACCTCGCAGAGAAGCTCAGAGCAGAAGGTCGTCAGGAGGGCCGGCAGGAAGGCCGACAGGAAGGACTGAGGGAGGGGCTCGCTCGGTTCCTGCGGCTGCGCTTCGGCGAGCTGGACGACGCGGCGCTCGCTCGCATCCAGGCCGCAGATCTCCCGACGCTCGAGCAGTGGATCGACCGCGTCATCGACTCGAGGACGCTGGCGGAGGCGCTGGCGTAGCCGCTCGCTTCACCCGCCCCTCATGCTCTTCGGCACGTAGAGCGGCGGAGGGTCCGCTGCTTTTCCGCGCGGGCCGCACGCGGCAGCGCTCCTGCCTGTTGCCGGACGATCCCACCCGCCGCGATAATCCGCTCCCCCGATTCTCCCGGCCGCCCGCAGTGGAACCACGCCATGCCTACCTTGCCCTCGCTCCTGCTCTGCCTCGCCTCCTACTGGGCCGCCGGCGGCGAGGACGAGGCCGACCGCGCACGCCTGCTCGCGGGCGTGCCGTTCCTCGAGCAGCGCGGCGTCCCGGGCACGGTGCTGGTGTTTGGCCCGAGCGCCTTCGCCGTGCTGACCGCCAACCCGCGGCCCGAGGCGGTGGTGGCGGCCGCGCGCTTCGGCGAGGGGCGCGTGCTCGCCGTGGCGCACGAGGGCTACCTGGCAGCGGAGGCGCTCGCCCGCCGTGAGAGCGGCGCCTCCCGGCTCTTCCATAACGCGCTCGGCTGGTTGGCGCCGCGGGTCGAGACGCCCCGGGTCGGCTACATCGACACGCACCGCAAACCGGCGACGCTCGGCGAGGCGGACGTCCTCGTGTCGCTGGACACCAGCGACCTGGACGAGGAGACGCTGGCCGCCATCCGCCAGTTCGTGGCCCAAGGCGGCGGGCTCATCTGCGCGGTCTGTCCCTGGGGCTTCGAGCAGGTGAACGCGGCGCGCGGCCGCACCCTGCGCGAGCACCTGCCGCAGAACAAGGTGCTCGCACCTATGGGCCTGGTCTTCGCGCAGGGCTACGCCGAGGCGAGCGAAGAGCGCGGCTTCGCCGCGGCCGCCTCCCGGCCCGAAGAGGCCCACGCCGGCCGCGCTTTCGAGGACATCCTCGCCGGCAAGGAGGGAGCGTCCTCACGGTCCTACCTCGTGGAAAGGGCGATCGACTGCCTGCCGCGCGAGGACCCGCTCCTCTGGCCGCGGCTGGCCGAGTCCCTCGGCACGCTCGACGCGGCTAAGGCGCCGCGCCCGTCGCGGCCGCTTGGTGCCTCCGCCGCGCTCGACCGGCTGCGCGTCTCCTGGTTCAGCCGGTCCTGGCGCGACCTGCCTCCCGACAAGGTCCTGGCCGCGCCCGGAGCCGACGAGTTCCCCGGCAGCGTTCCGGCCGGCGCCAACCGGGTGGAGCGCAGCCTGATCCTCGACGCTGCAACGCGCGGCTGGCAGGGCGTTGGGCTCTACCTCGCGGCCGGAGACACGCTCGAGATCCGAGCGGATGCGGTCGAGGGCTGGAGCGTGCGCGTCGGCTGCCATACGGACCTGCTCTGGCACCACGAAGAGTGGCAACGCTGGCCCGACGTGAGCCACTCGGTCTCCCTTGCGGCCGGGCTGACGCGCGTCGCCACGCCCTTTGGCGGCACGATCTACTTCGAGGCCGACCGGGCGGAGCGCGCGCCGCTCGAAGCCCGGCTCTCCGGCGCCGTGCCCGCACCGCGCTTCGTGCTCGGCGACTCCGCGGGCGCGGGCCGCTGGGTGGGGGAGCGCACGGCGCCCGCGCCCTGGGCCGAGCTGGAGGGCCGGAACATCGTCCTCTCCGTGCCGTCGCCGGCCATCCGCGGCCTCGAAGACCCCGCGCCCCTCATCGAATGGTGGGATGGCGTGGTCCGGTCGCACTGCGACCTCGCCGCCGTCTCACCGCCCGCGTGCCGCGAGCGCATCGTGCCCGACGCGCAGATCAGCGCCGGGTACATGCACTCCGGCTACCCGATCATGTGCCACCTGGACATGGTCACGCCCGCGGGCGGCGCCCTGCCGCCGCTCCTCGACGTCGCTGCCCTCGCCCGGGAAGGGAACTGGGGGCTCCTGCACGAACTCGGCCACAACCGGCAGAGGGGGGAATGGAGCTTCGCGGGCACGGGCGAGGTGACGTGCAACCTGTTCACCCTCTACACCTCGCAAACGATGGCTGGCATCGAGCCGTGGACGCACCCCTGGCTCGAGGCGCAGAAACCGGCGGGACGTGAGCACCTGAAGAAGGGAGCACCCTTCGCGGACTGGAAGGACCATCCGGGCGTCGCGCTCATCAGCTACGCGCAGCTCCAGAAGGAGTTCGGCTGGGGCCCCTTCATCCAGGTGTTCGGCGAGTACGAGCGCCTCGCGCCAGAAGAGCGTCCCCGCTCCGACCAGGGGAAGATCGACCAGTGGCTCTGCCGTATGTCGCGCGCCGTGCGCCACGACCTGCGCCCCTTCTTCCGCGCCTGGGGGATTCCTCTGGGCGAAGAGGTCCGATCCGACCACGGCCTCGACCTCTTGCCCGAATGGCTGCCCGACTTCGCCGAGCTATAGCAGCCCCTTGAAGAAGTCATCCTGCCTGCGGCGGCGCCTCTCGGCCGATCTCTGCGTCGCGAGATCCTCGGCGAATCCCCCGATTCGCCTCCGGTCTCGCTCCTTGATCTCGACCGAGATGCGCTCGCCTCGGCGACAGAGCACTTCTTCAAGGGGCTGCCAGCAGCGGGCCCGCGCGGAGTTCGTTGCGGCCGCTAGACTGGTGGCGTACAGCATCCCGCAGGCAGGCGCGGCCGGGCCGCGGGAAGAACGAGTCAGGGCGCGGATCCACAGAAGCCGGGTCCGCCGCAGGAAACGCAAGACCATGCCCATCATCACGATCTCGCGCGGGACGCTCGCCGGCGGCACCAAGCTGGCCGAGGAGGTCGGCAAGCGCCTCGGCTACCAGGTCATCAGCAGGGAGCTGATCTTCGAGGCGGCCAAGGCCTACGGCATCACCGAGATCGAGTTGCGCGAAGGCCTCGAGGTTCCCCCCGGCCTGTGGCAGCGCATCACGCACCAGAAGGAGCGCTACATCCTCGCCGCCCAGGCCGCGCTCGCCGACATCATCCAGGGGACCGATTGCGTGTACCACGGCTACTGCGGACAGCTTCTGGTCACGGACCAGCCCGGCGCGATCAAGCTGCGCCTCATCGCGCC
Source organism: Planctomycetota bacterium (assembly GCA_016213895.1). Classification (GTDB taxonomy): domain Bacteria; phylum Planctomycetota; class B15-G4; order B15-G4; family JADJEK01; genus JACQZJ01. The sequence continues at coordinate 18,965 of JACQZJ010000020.1, forward strand.
GCTGGAGAAGCGCGTCGAGACGGCCATGTCCCTGCACGGCATCTCCCGGGGAGAGGCGCTGCGCATGATCCACACCAACGACGAACAGCGCGAACGCTGGGTGCGCACCCTGTCCGGCTACGACATCAACGACGCTTCGCTCTACGACATGGTCATCAGCCTGGAACAGATGAGCCTGGAGGCCGCGGTCGACGTGGTGGAGAAGCTGGTGCGCGGCCAGAAGACGGCCAACTCGCCGGAAGCGGCGCAGGCGCTGCGCAACTTCTTGCTCGGCTGCAGGGTGAAGGCCGCCGTCGCGTTCAAGTCGGACTTCCCGCCGAACTCCGTGGACGTGCGGGCCGAGGGCGGCAAGGTGCTGGTGTCGGGGCCGGCCGTGGACAGGAACCGGGCCAAGGTCGTGGAGTTCGTCTCCGCGCTCCCGGGCGTGAAGGAGGTGCAGGCGGTCGAGTGGGGAGCGAGCGTCCTCGGCGCGGCCGCACACGGCAAGACGGCACGGGACATCATGCTGCCCATCGACCGCTACCCGCGCGTGCGCGGGGACGTCAGCATCCGCGACGCCATGCTCGCGCTCGGCACGTCGGTCGTATCCCTGCCCGACGGCCATCAGATCATGCCGCGCTTCCTGCTCGTGTTCGACGACCAGGAGAACCTGGTGGGCATCGTCAACCGCCGCAGCCTGATCACCGGCCTGATTCCGAAGCTCAAGGCCATCGAGGAGGCGACCGAGCGCGCCCACGGCCCGATCCGCATGTCGGGAACGCCCGATCCCATGGACTTCCTGTGGCCCACGCTCTTCAGCAAGGAGGCGGTGGAGAACGCCAAGAACCCGCTCTCCTCGGTCACGCGGCCCATTCGCGGCCAGGTGTACGTCGACACCGAGCTGTCCATCGTGGCGCGCACCATGCTGCAGCAGGACGTCGACCTCCTGCCGGTGAAGGACGGCAAGAGGACGGTCGGCGTGATCCTGATGACCGAGGTGTTCAACGCCGTGGCGGAGTTCGTGGCCGAGGGGGAGGCGAAGTCCCGCAAAGGCCGCGTCTCCTGAAGGAAGAGCCCGGCCCGCGCTGTCGTCGCGCTCAGCGCGCCACGTGGCGGAGGACCGCCATGGGCCCGGCGCGCCGCACCGCCGAGAGCTCCGCCGCGTCCCGCACGAGCAGCGACCCGGCGAAGCCCAGGGCATTGATCGACATGGACGCGAAGTGCTCGCGGCAGCGCGGCACGAGCAGCATGCGCTCGCGCGTGACCAGGAGGTTATAGGGGCGCGGCCGCGCCGCATCCTCGCCGAGGAACGCGAGCAGGCGGCGATAGCAGCCGAGCAGCACTTCCCCCGCCTGCAGCGGCGTGCGCCCCGAGCAGCCCTCCAGGTCGAGGACGCCGTGCAGGAAGGGGAGGCCGGCCGCGAGCAGCGCGCCAATAGGCAGGCGCTCCTCGCCCCCTCCGAGCGGCAGGGGCACGAGCTGCAGGTGCCGGTGCGGCTGGCTGGCGCCCGCCACCACGCCCGAGTTGTAGAAGCCGAGGGCGTCGAACTCGGCCAGACAGGCCCAGAGCGCCTCGAAGTCGCGGAGCGTGAGCGGGCTCTCCTGCTCCTCGAAGACGCGCGTGACGATCAGCAGGTGGTGCTCGAAGACGTTGAACTTGTTCAGCACGCACAGGTGCGTGGCGCTGACGTCGGCCACGAACAAGTCCGCGTCGCACGGCAGAAAGGGATTGACGCCCAGGCGGCTCTGCTCGGCGCGCGCCGCGCGCTTCGCCTCGAGGCGCGCCACGCGCCGCACCATGAAGCGCACGCCGCCGTCCTCGATCAGGAGCGGTTCGGTGGGAATCTGCTCGAGCGCGCCGCGCCCCAGGGCGTGCTCCGTGCGCCGCAAGGCGGCCTCCCAGAGCGTGCCGGCCTCGAGCACGATGCTCTGCCGCGCCGTGTCCTCGCGCATTCCAGGATGGTAGCACGCCGCGCCGCCCGCCCTCGCGCCCTCAAGCGGCCGGGACGCACCGGACGATGATGCGTCGATGGAACCGAGACGCCGGGGAAAGCCGACCGCGCGCGCGGCAGAGACGCCGTGGCAGGCGACCCAGGTCGCCGCCGCGCCGCCCGAGGAGGGTCGCTTCGAGAACGTCGCCGGCGACATGCTGCTCGCGACCCTGCCGCGCATGAGCTTCGAGGGACGGCGCGTGCCCGTCCTGGGCAACATCCCTCTTCTGCGCCTCGTCGGCCGCGGCGGCATGGGCTCGGTCTACTACGGCCAGCATCCCAGCCTCGGGCGCGGCGTGGCGGTCAAGGTCATGCCGCTCAGCCTCTCCGGCATGGACGAGGCGGCCGACCGCTTCGTGCGCGAGGGCACGGTGGCCGCCACCATCAAGTCGCCGCACCTGGTGGAACTGCTCGAGATCGGCCAGGAGCACGGGCTCCTCTTCCTGGTGCTCGAATACGTCGAGGGTTGCTCCGCGGCCGAGTACTTGAGCCAGGTGCTGGACAGCGGCAAGCCCGGACTCGCCGAGCGCGACGCGCTCGACATCGCGATCGCCGCGGCGCAGGGGCTCGCGGAGCTGCATTGCCGCGGCATCGTGCACCGCGACGTCAAACCCTCCAACCTCTTCCTGGTGCGCAGCAAGACGACGGGCGAGATCGACTTCGCGCGCACCAAGCTCGGCGACCTGGGCGTGGTGCGCAGCGAGGCCGACACGGCGACGCTCACGTCCACCAACGTCGCCATCGGCACGCCCGGCTTCATGGCCCCGGAGCAGACCGTGGACGCCAAGCGCGCCGGGCCGCGCGCCGACGTCTTCAGCCTCGGCGCCACGCTCTACACCCTGCTGCGCGGCTCGCCGCCCTTCGAGGGCGAGTCGCAGATGGCGGTGTTCCTCGCGACGCTCAACAAGCCTCACCTGCCGATCCGCACGGTGCGGCCCGAGGTCTCGGTGGCGAGCGCCGTCCTGCTGCAGAAGAGCCTGGCCAAGAACCCGGAGGAGCGCCAGGCGCACGCCGGCGAGCTGCTCGTCGAGCTGCGCCGCTGCCGTAGCGCGCTCGCCGCGCGGCGCGTGGTCATGCCCGGCGCGGAGCAGGAGACCGAGGAGCAGCGCGGGCCGATCGCCGCCTGGGCCGCCAGCCTGCGGCTCTGGCCGCGCCTGCCCTGCTTCGCCGCGCTCGCCTGGCTGGGCTGGCGGCAGATCGCCGATCCGGCGTATGCCGGCCCGCTGCACCGGCTGCTGCGTGCCTTCCAGCAGGCGGGCCCGCTGCTCTGGCGCTGGACCGGCTCCACGGCCTGCGAGGCGGTGGCCGCTCTGGCCCTGCCGTTTCTCGCCGTTCTCGTGCTCCTCGTCTGGACGGCGCGCCGCGGCGCGTGGTTCGCCCTGTTTCTCTGCGCCGGCTTGCTCGGCACGCTCCTCCACCACACCGGCCAGTACCTGAAGACCGTCTGGACGCCGGCGGCCGCGCTCGGCGTGTTCCAGGCCGAGGAGTCGGCGCAGCACTACTGGCACTGGCTCCTGGCGCGCTCTGGCCTGGTGGCGCGCGCCGCGGACCTGGCGGTGGCGGCCGGCGAGGCCGCCGCGATCGTCACGGCGTTCGCCGTGCTCGGCTCCGCCTTCCTGCTCTGGGCCATCTTCGCGGTGAACCGCCGGGCGTGAGTCGATAGCATGGGCGCCGGTGGTGGACGATGCGGCGCTCAGAGATCAACCGGCTGATCGAGCAAGGCCTGGACTTCCTGGCGCGCGCGGGAGCGGCCCTGCCGCCGCAAGCGCGCTGGGACCTGGAGACGTGGCGCGCGCGCAGCCGCGAGGCCGCGGAGCTCCTGCGGCGCGGCATCGGCTGGGACCTGACCGACTTCGGCCTCGGCGACTTCCGCCGCCAGGGCCTCTTGCTCTACACCTTGTCGAATGGGATCCCGGGCGGAGCAACCGTTGACCAGCCCTACGCAAACAAGCTGCTCCTGGTGCGCGCAGGCCAGGCGACTCCCGCGCACAACCACGGCCGCAAGATCGAAGACATCATGGTGCTGCGGGGCGGCCGGCTGCAGATCGAGCTGTTCAACGTCGGGGATGACGGCGCGCCCGACCGCGCGCGCGAGGTCACCCTCCTGAAGGACGGCATGTGGCACTCCTGCCCGGCCGGCGCGCGGCTCTCCCTCGGCCCAGGCGAGCGCGTGCGCCTCGAGCCGCACCACTACCACGGCTTCTGGGGGGAGCCCGGGGCGGGCGACGTCCTGGTGGAGGAGGTCTCCTCGCTGAACGACGACCTGCGTGACAACTTCTTCGCGCCCGAAGAGCGCGTCGGGCGCTTCCCGGCGCTCGAGGAGGACGAGGCGCCGCGCTTCCTCTTGTGCACCGAGCTGCCGGGCAGCGCGGCGTTCGACCGCCTGCTCGCGGCCGCGGCCCGAGTCGCGCCGTGATGACGCCGCGCGAGAGGATGCTGCTCGCGTTGAACCGCGAGCGGCCCGACCGATTGCCGGTCACCGTGCACCAGTGGCAGGCGTACCACCTGGAGACGTTCCTGGGCGGCATGAGCGACCTCCAGGCCATGCGCCACTTCGGCATGGACGCGGCGGTGCAGCACGTCCAGCCGCTCGGCCAGTTCTGGCTGCCGGACGCCGACTTCGCGCCCTACTCGACCGCGGAGTGGCGCGAGAGCGTGCGGGTCATCCGCTCCGACCCGGACGACCGCGAAACGCTGCACGAGATCGAGACGCCGCGCGGCGCGCTCAGCTACCGCACCGCGGGCGACCGCACGACCACGTGGATCAAGGAGCACCTCATCAAGCGCGACGAGGACATCGGCCTGATCCGCGACTACATGCCGGTCTTCCCCCTCGACCCGGGGCCGGTGGCCCAGCTCAGCGAGGAGATCGGCGACGACGGCATCCTGCGCGGCTTCGTCTGGGGCGATCAGGCGGGCTGCTGGCAGCACGCCTGCTGCCTCATGCAACCTGCCGACCTCATCCTGCGCACCTACGACCAGCCCGACTGGGTGCACGAGCTCTTGCGCATCCTGCTCGACAAGAAGCTGCGCTTCATCGAGTCGCTGGCCGGCGCGCGCTACGACCTGATCGAGACGGGCGGGGGCGCGGCCTCCACCACCCTGATCTCGCCGCGCCTGCACCAGGAGTTCTGCCTGCCGTACGACCGCGTCATGCACGACGCGCTGCACGCCCTCGGCTTCAAGATCACCTACCACACCTGCGGCGGCACGCGGGGCATCGAGGAGATGATCGTGGAAAACGGCACGGACGCCTCGGAGACCCTGGCCGGCACGAGCATCGGCGGCAACAGCGAGCCCTGGGAGCTGAAGGAGCGCGTCCAGGGCAGGGTCGCGCTCATCGGCGGCATGGACCAGATCAACGTGCTCACGCGCGGCGACGCCGAGCGCATCCGCCGCGAGGTGCGCCGGTTGTTCGAGAAGGTGGGCAGAGACGGCGGCTACGTCCTCTCCTGCTCCGACCACTTCTTCCACGCGCCGCCCGAGAACCTGCGCGCCTACGCCGAGGCCGCGCGCGAGTGCGTCTACTGATGAAGTCGCGCCGCCGGCGCCGCGCGCGCCAGCCGCGGATGTCGAGGAGCCGATGACCACGAACGACGAGCCAGGGCCCTTCACCACGCTGATCGACGACGAGCTCAGGCTGTTCTGCGCCTGGGGGGACGCGCCCGTCGAGGCCGACCTCGCCGCGCTGGAGGAGCGCCTGGGCCGGCCGCTGCCCGCGCCCTATCGCGCCTTTCTCGGCAAGTACGGCGGCGTGCTGCTCGAGGCGCGCGAGGAGGCCTGGCCGCGCCCCAAGCAGGGCGCGGTCGGCCCGGCCTGGACCTTCCAGTACGCCTTCCTGGTCTACGGCATCGGCCGCGGCATCCCGCCCTGGCTGGATCTCGAGGCCGTGGCGGCGAACTTCCGCCAGGAGAACCCCGAGTCGCAGGACCTGCTGCCGTTCCTGCAGTGGATCATGACGCGGGACTACCTGTGCTTCGGCCGGGACGGACGCATCTACGAGTGGACGCGGGAGGCGCCGTACGAGCCGCGCCTGATCGAGAAATCGTTCGACGAGGTCATCCTCGACGTGACGCGCGCGCTCATCGAGGCCAAGAGCCGCATCAAGGAGCGCGGCCGGGCGTAGCGCGCCCGGCGCGCGCCTCAGGCCGGGCGCGGCCCGGCGAGGAGCGTCAAGGCGCCGAACGCGGTGTCGGCCACGAGCAGGTAGCGCTGGCCGAGGAAGTCGCACATCGACCCGTCGCGGCGCTGCGTCTTCAGGATGTGCGGCCTGAGGCGCGCGTGCAGCGCCTCGCGCTCCGCGGCGGGCAGCAGGTTGATGGCCTCGGCGGCGTAGTAGTGGCCGAAGTAGTAGAAGTAGCCCGCGTTGGCGTAGTAGGCCTCGTGCGGGATGGGACGCATGCGCGCCACGTCGAGGAAGCGGTGCCTGGCGTACAAGTGCTCGAGGCCTGCGCGCACCATGTCGAGCGTGACCGAGCCGTCCCCGGCGGAGAAGAGCGCCCAGTTGCACACCTGGATGCGGCCCAGGCTGCCCTCGATCTTGTTGATGTGCTCGCCGGCCGGCGCCCGCGGAATGGGATTCAGGTCGTACTCGTAGGCGCCGTTCGGCAGGCGGCAGCGCCGCACGTAGGCGATGGTGCGCTCGCGCACGCGCGCATCGGCCAGCCAGCCGAGGCGCTCCGCCTCGCCGAGCGCTGGGATGACGAGCGCGCTGGCGAAGCTCGTGGCCCACTTCGGCCGGCGCGAGTAGGGCTGGTCGTCGTAGTAGCCGAAGCCGCCGGCCGGCACCTGGTTCCGCACCAGGATGGCGAGGAACTCCCGCCCGCGGGCGTCGATCGCGTCGCGCCGCTCGGGCGCGGAGAAGCGCGGATCGCGAGCCAGCTCGACGCAGAGCACCGTGCCGTAGAGCGCGGCCCAGATCGTGTCGTTGTCCCAGTCGCTGCCGCGCCGCGGCGGGCGCGTGTCGCACAGCCACGAGACGGAGCGCTCCAGGGCCGCTCGCCGGTCCGCGGTCTCCTCGGCGCGCAAGAGGGCCAAGGCGGCGAGCGCGCAGGCCGCCACCTGCCAGTCGTAGAACGAGGCCACCGAGTAGTGGCTGTCGAGGAGCCCCTCGACGGCGCCGCTCGCCCAGCTCCCGTCCTCGTTCTGGCTCTGGACGAGGAAGGCGAGGGCCCGCTCCAGGCCGGCGCGCGCCGCGCCGGCGTCCGCGCGCTCTGGAACCGCTCGCGCCCTCTCCCCTTCTTGCGCAAAGCGGGTTTCCTGCTGCTCGCGCGGGGAGGGCCCGGCGCAGGCGCAGAGGAGCGCCAGCAGGACGGCGCCGGCGCCGCTCTTCACGGCGTCTCCGCCCCCGCCGCCCCGGCCTCCGCCGGCGCGCCCTCCCGCGGCTCGGCCGGCTCGGCCGCGGGCGCCGCCTTCGCCAGCGCCTCGCGCGCCTCCTCCAGGTCGAGTTCGAGGTCGGCGATCTGGTGCTCCGCCTTGAGCACGGCGAGCTGCGCCGCCAACTCCGCGCGCTCCAGCCTGAGCGCGGCCGCGGCCAGGCCCTCCTCGCCCTCGCGCACCTTCTCCTCCTTCTCGCGCAGCTTCTCAGCCAGCTCGTCATTCTTCAGCGTCTCGAGTGAGCGCTTCTGCAGCTCCAAGTCCCGCTCCGCCAGCTCCAGCTCGCGCCGGCCGCGCTTCAGGACCAGCTCCTTGGTCATCTCGGCGAACTCCTCGGCGTCGTACATGGCCTGAAGCTCGGCCAGCTCGTCCCGCGCCTGATCCGCCTGGAAGAGCGACCGGTCCACTCCCACGCCGGCGCGGTCGAGCTGCAGCGGCGCGTCCTTCTTCAGGAAGACCTCGAGCGCCAGACGCGCTTCCTCGAGCTGCCGCTGCGCCTTGAACAGCTCGGCCTTGGCCTGGGCCACCTCGATACGCGCGCCGAGGTCGGCGATGCGCCGCTCCAGGCGGGCCGCCTCCAGGCCGCGCTCGGTCTTCTCGACCTTGCGCGCCAGGGCCTTGGGATCGGTCTTCTTGTCGCTGGAGGCCGTGCTCTCGGCGTCCTCCTGACCTGGCGCGCGGGAAACGCAGAAGAGCAGGAACAGGACGAGGAACAGACTGCGGGCACGCATCGGCGGCGCTCCTCTCATGCGTTCGGCGGGCGTTCCGGAAACGGCCCGAGTCTACGCCGCAGGCCCGGCTGGGGACAGCCTGCCCCGACTTCAACGGCCTACCCGGCGACGCCGTCCTGCCGCAGCTTCTCCTGGATGGCAAGCTGGGTCTTGCCCAGGAGACCATGCAGCGCCGGCCGGCCGCAGATGCCGCGCCCCGCGACCGGAGTGCACAGCCTGCGGCACCAGGTGACCTGGTGGCCCACCATGCGGCAGCGGAGGGTCCGGTAGGGCGGGAGCCGGCGGCTCGCGCGCCGCCTGCGCAAACGCAGCAGCAGAGTGGCCATGTGCGCCTCGCTCGAGGGAAGGTCCGTCCCCGCGGCGCGGGGACTCGATTCGTGGGAATAGCACGGCGTGCGGCGCGGCGCACCTCAATCCGGGCCGGCGCCCTGCAGCGCGAACACCTGGGCCTGGCGAGGCTCTGGGGTACGGAGATTCGAACGCGCTGAATGGTAGACACTTCCGTCAGCCGCCGCTACGGTCCAGCCCATGACCTCCAAGCGCACCTTCAACCCCGCCGCCTTCCTCCTCGCCCTCCTCGCTGGCTGGGTGCAGCGCCGCCAGCAGCGGCTGATCGACTACCTCATCGAAGAGAACCGGGTCCTCAGAGCAAAGCACGGGAAGCGGAGGTTGCGGTTCCACGACGCGGAGCGAGCGCGCCTCGCACGGGCCGGCATGGCGCTCGGCCGGAACCTGCTCTCCCAGTTCGCGAACCTCGCCACGCCCGACACCATCCTGCGTTGGCATCGTCAGATCGTCGCTGCGAAGTGGACGTTCCAGCGCAAGCGAACCGGCCGGCCGAGGGTCATGGAGGAGATCGAACGGCTGATCGTCAAGATGGCCCGAGCGAACCCGGGCTGGGGGTACGATCGCCTTCAGGGCGCTGTCGCGAACCTCGGTCACCGGGTCTCCGCCTCCACCGTCGCGGCCGTCCTCGCCCGAAACGGGATCCCGCCCGCCTCGCGCCGCCGAACCACATGGCCGCAGTTCATCAAGGCGCACAAGGCCACCCTCGCCGCCGCCGACTTCTTCACCGTGGAGGTGTGGACGCTGCGAGGGCTGCGCACGATCTACGTCCCCTTCGCCATCCGGCTGGCAACGCGGCGCGTCGAGACCCTCGGCATCACGCCCCACCCGGACCCCGTGTTCATGGTCCAGATCGCACGCAGCATGACCAGCGAGACCTCTCCGGTCTTCCAGGGCGTGACGCACCTGTTGATCGATCGCGACGCCAAGTACACCGAGCACTTCCGGGATCTCCTCCAGGACTCGGGCATCCAGGTCGTGCGCACTCCCCCGAAATGTCCACAGGCAAACGGTGTCGCGGAGAGATTCGTGGGAACTGCACGCCGAGAAACCCTCAACCGCCTGATCTTCTCCGGCATCGGCTCGCTGAACCGAGCGCTGCGCCAGTTCGTCGACTTCCATTACGTCCACGAGCGCAACCATCAAGGTCTCGGCAACCGGATCATCGAGCCGGAGCAAGGCATCGGCACTGTCGCCGGCGAGATCAAGCGCCAGGACACGTTGGGCGGCCTCCTGAAGTACTACTACCGGGCCGTAGCCTGATCCGAGGGAGCCCGGACCCTTCCTTCTTCCCTCCTCGGTGGACCGAGGCCTGCCCTGCGTCCCTGATCCGCCGGAAACACCCTCGCGACCATGCCAGGGGTCATTCGATTCCCGCCAGATTGAACCGCCGATTCCGCCACGGCGAGGATCATCAATGTCGGGATCCACGTCGCCCAGGTATTCGGACCTCACAGGCCGCGAAAACCGCGTCATGCAAGGCTGCCGGAAGGACACACAACACCTACCGCCATCAGCTCCGCATAACCGCCCAGTCCGCATTCCGCCGCATGTCCGCGGCCTCCCGCGCCACGAACACCCACACCGAGGGCGGAAGCGTCAGCATGATCGCCCCGCGACCGCCAGCACCCGCTCCAGGTCCTCGACCTCGAAGCCGGGCTCAACGTACACGTCCGGTGAACCCAGTCCCGACTTACGACGGACCGTCGGGTGAGGCTGCGGAATCGGGGGTAACGGCGGGCTACGTGCTGCCGGGAGGCGTCGCCCCGCCCTGGGCCTTCCATCCCCAGGGCGTCAGGTTCTCG
>JACQZJ010000021.1 GCA_016213895.1 Planctomycetota bacterium
CCCCAGGAATAGCGGCTGCTCCGCTGCGCCATCGCGCCGTTTAGGAGCTTGGGGTCGAGGCGGGCCTGCTCGAGGCGAGTTACTTGCGGTGGACGGTCGCGGGCAAGAGCCCGCTCCCGTCCCGGAATGAATGGGCGTCGCGGCCGCTTTCCTGGGGATCGGGGACGGCAGCGCGACTTCCGGTGCAGGCCGTGCGCGAGGAACGCGATGGGGCTCGCTGGAGGCGGAGGCGATGCTGAGGGCGGGCGTGGATGAGGAACGGCGGGTGAGAGTGGAACGTCGTCGCGGCCGGCCCCTGCGCCAGGGGAATCGACCGCTCCGCTCGGCTCGCGCCCTGCTCCGGAGCTCGAGGCGAGGAGTGCCTGATCTGCGGCGACGTACGTGCGGTCGGCGGTCGCGGGCTGCCAAAGCCCGCTCCCGTCCCAGAATGAGTGCACCGACCGAAGACACTCGGTGCCGCGGCTGAGCCGCGGGCGCCCCGCCCGTCGGTTCCAGCCGCGGCGTCTGGCGCGGCGCAAGGCGTCCGCGTCAGACGCAGGTCGGCGGTCGCGGGCCGCCCAGACCTGCTCCCGCGCCGGAATGGGTGCAGCGCGCGCGGGCGCGCGATGCACACGTAGAAGTCATTCGGATCGCGGCGCGTCGCGGACCGCGTCCACCAGCTTCTTGAACGGGACGCGCAGCGTTTTCGGCAGGCGACTCGCGAAGCGCTTGTCGAGGGGGACGTGCCGGATCAGTTCGACGACGTCGGCGAGGTCCTGGGCCCGATCCGGCCGATCGAGGCCGGTGCGGAGCTTCTGGCGGACCAGGTCGCGCAGGCTGACCGCGGCCACCCCCTGGATCCGGACGATTTCCTGGGGCGGGCCGCCGGCCTGATCGAGAGTCACGAGGTGGATCGGGACTCCATCCAGCACGTGCTCGCGGTGCTGCTCGTCCCAGGTCGCGCCGAGCTTCTCCAGGACGGCGGCAGTCTCTCGCGGCGCGGCGGCCAGCAGGTCGATGTCCGCCGTCGTCCGGCGATAGCCGTGAAGGAAGACCGCGATGCCGCCGACGACCGGAGCGCCCGTGGCCGCGGTGACTTGTCTCGCCAGGATCAGAAGCCGTGGGTCATCGGAGAGAAGGCTCATCGCCCATCGATCCAGCAATGCCGGGACTCTCGAGGTCATCAGGGGCTCCAGGTCGCCGCGCGGGGGGCGGTCCTGTCGGGAGAGCGAGTGTATCCGCGACCAATCGCCGGTTCAAACGAGGCTCGGCGCCACGCGCGATGACCGGGCCCGGCGCCGATGGTCTCGTGGGTCCACGTAGATCGAGGCGAAGCGGGGCGGCCTGTTGCCGCGTGGTCTCGTTCGCCTGCGCGGCCGCGGCCTCCGGCGGCGCACATGTTTCCGTAACCTGCCCCGGCCCGCGCCGACTTCGTTTCTGCGCTCCCGCGTCCGGCGGGGCGCGGAAGGACGGAGATGGCGCGCCGCACCACGCACCGAGCCGACTTCGACGGCCCCTGGAAGGAGGTGCTGCAGCGGCTGTTCCCAAAGTTCATCGCCTTCGCCGCGGCCGACGTGCACCAGGCGATCGACTGGAAGCAGCGGGTCGAGTTCCAGCCCCAGGAGCTGAATAAGATCCTGCCCTCCTCTCGCTCGAGCAAGGGAATCGTCGACCTGCTGGCCAGGGTCCACCTGCTTTCCGGCGAGGGCGCCTGGGTGTACTGCCACGTGGAGGCCCAGGCATTCCCGAAGCGGGACTTCGCCGAGCGCATGTTCCGGACCCACGTGCGCCTGTTCGAGAAGGAGCGGCGCCCGATCTTCTCGCTGGCGCTGCTGCTCGACCGCTCGCCGGGGTTTCGACCCGACTCCTTCGAGAATCACGTTTTCGGGACAGGCTGTCTGTTCCGCTTCCGCGCCGTGAAGCTGCTCGACTTCCGCGACCGCGTCGACGAGCTCAGGGTCTCCTCGAACCCCTTTGCCCACGTGGTGCGCACGCACCTCGAGGTACTGGCTGCCCGATCGGACGAGGGAAGGCTAGAATCGAAGCGGGCACTGATCCGGGAGCTGTTTCGGTCGGGCTTCGGGCGGACGGTCATCCAGGACGTGTTCCTGTTTATCGACTGGATCCTGCGACTGCCGCAGGATCTGCAGGAGCGGCTCGAGGCGGAGCTGAAGGACATGCGCGACGAGAAAGTCGAGATCCACCTCACCAGGTGGGAGCGGCAGGGGCTCGAGCAGGGGCTGGAGCAGGGGCTGGAGCGCGCGCGCCGGGAAGCCGTCCTGCGCATCCTCGAAGTGCGCTTCGGCGTTGTTCCCAGGGCGCTCAGGCGCGCGGTCGAGGCCATCACGGATCAAGACCACCTTGCCCGGCTGATCGACGCCGCTGCGCTGGCCGGGGACCTGGCGGCCTTCTCGAAGGCGCTCCGAGGGAAGACCCGTGCCGCGCCGCGCGGCAGACGCCCCACCAGCAGTGGTCTCGGTCCGCGGCGACCCGCTCCGCGTTCCCGCCGCGGGCCGCGCGGCGGCACCGCCAGGCCTGCTCCGGGATCTGTTCCAGTCGGGCTTCGAACGAGCGGTCATCCAGGAGGTGTTCCGGTTCATCGACTGGTTCCTGCGACTGCCGTCGGATCTGCAGGAGCTGCTCCAGGCGGAAGTAGAGGACATGCGCCGCGAGAGGGAGGGGATCCACCTCACCAAGTGGGAACGGCTCGGGGCGGAGCGGGGGCTCCAACTCGCGCGCAGCGCAGCCGTCCTGCGCCTCCTGGAGGCGCGCTTCGGCGTGGTTCCCAGGGAGCTCACACCCGAGGTCGAGGCCATCACGGATCAAGACCGTCTCGCCCGACTGATCGACGCCGCTGCGCTGGCCGGCGACTTGGAGGCCTTCTACAAGGTGCTCCAAGGGAAGGCCCGAGCCGCACCGCGCGGCGGGAGCCATAGCGGTCGTGTTCGCGGTCCGCGGAAAAGCCGTGCCCGTCCCCGCCGCCGGCCGCGCGGCCGCACGAGCAACGACTAGCATTCGAGCGTGGTCTGATCCGGGAGCTGTGCCGGTCGGGTTTCGAGCGGACGGTCATCTGGCCGGGGTTCTGTCTGGGATGGGGGTCTGCCGCCGCTGGCGCTGATGGCAGCGGCCACAAGAAGAAACGACGCGATCGACCTGCCGGGACCGGTGTCGGGCGGTCAGGGCTTGTCGCGGTCGCGCGGCGTCGCGTGCACTGCCGGCAGCAGCGAGGCCGGGCGCGGCCCGGCGGGTCGTTCAGGTGGAAGCAGGATGCGCGGAAGAGCATCGGGGACGCAGGAGGTCGGCATGAAGCGATTCGTTGCCTGGAGCGTGGCTGGGCTGGGGGTCTGCCTGGGCTGGGGTGGGCACGAGGCGATGGCTGCCGCGGGAGGATTCGGGGGTCAGAACGTCATTTCGACCGCTGGGGTTGCTCCGTGCTGCGTATTCGCCACCGACCTGGACGGCGACGGGGATGTGGACGTGATGTCGGCGTCGTACTACGACGACGAGGTCATGTGGTACGAGAACGCCGGCAGCGCCGGCGGCTTCGGCCCGCAGCACATGATCTCGGGTTTGGCGGGCGGCGCCTGGCACGTGTCCGCTGCCGACGTCGACGGGGACGGCGATCCGGACGCGCTGTCGGCGTCCCTCCTCGACGACACGGTCGCCTGGTACGAGAACCTGATGGGCGTGGCCCAGGCGTACATGGGCTATGGGGGGCCGGGCGAGGTGGAAATCCCCGTGTGGGGGCAGGCGCTGTCTTCAGGCCACGCGGCGACCTTCACGCTCGGCGGAGCGCTGCCGCACGCCCTGACGTTTTTCTTGGTGTCGCCCTCTTTCACGCCCACGTACGTGTGGGAGGTGGGCGGCACTCTCTGCCCGATCCTGCCGCCGCTGGCCTTGCTGGTCGCGGCCGCGGACGGAAAGGGCGCGATCGACCTGCCGGGCGCGGTGCCGGGCGGGAGCGGCCCGGCGTCGATCTACGTGCAGGCGGTCTGCCAGGACGCGGGCCAGCCCATGGGCTTTGCCGTCTCGAACTGCGTGCGGATCGACCTCTTGCGCTGATCCGCGTCACGCACCCAGCTCGCGCGACAGGGCCTCGAGGCGCGGCCGGAAGGCGTTCACGAAGCGGTTGAGCCAGTCGCGGAAGAAGGCGTGGACCGCGGGGCGCTGGTCGGCGGCGAGCGGGGCGGGGCAGTCCATGCGGTGCAGGATCATGTACTTGCCGCCTTCCCTGGCCGACCAGTCGAGCGCACCGCCGATCTCGCTCTCGATGGCGCCGCGCGCGGCCTCCAGGCGCTGGTAGGCCTCGTCCGCGAACTTGCCCGCGGTGAAGGACAGGTAGACCCCGCAACGCCCCTTGGCGGGCGCGAGGTAGGCGCTTACCCATGCCACGCCGCCGCTCGGCGGCATCGACAGGAAGAGGTTGTAGCCCCGCGGCGGGCGCGGAAGCGGCTGATCCGCGTCGTCGAGCCGGAGGCCGGCGAGCAGTTCCTCCCAGAACGACCGCAGCACGTGCGCTTCTCCCGTTCCCTCGTCCGTGTCGCCCTCTTGGGTGATCTCGACCGGCCCTTGCGCCACGACGACGTGGCGGCTCAGGACCACGGATCGCGCCAGGATGCGCGGCTGCACCAGGACCGTGCCATCCGCGTGGCGGTACACCGCTGCTTCGATCAGGCCGAAGGTGAAGTCCAGGGACGCGAAGCGCTGCAGGAAGTCCGCGATCGCTTCGACGCCCTCGCGGATGCCGTCTCCCACGACGAGCAGGAGGAAGCGTCCCGTGCAGAGCGACCGGCTCACGCTGTCCGTGAAGGTGGCGCGGTCGATGCCTGGAGCCACGGCGCTCACGATGTCGAAAAGCGCGTCGCCGTGCCGGCCCGTGGCGCGGGCCACCTCGCGCGCGAGATCCGTGTAGGTCCAGCGCGCGAGTTCCTGGGCGTAGTCGAGGATCTGTCCGACCACCGAGCGGCGGGCCTCGGGATTGCGCCAGAGCTTGGTCTCGACGACCACGACGCGCCCCGCGGGAGTCACGTACACGAGATCGGCGTAGCCCGCGTCCGTCCGGAGCTCCCGGCAGACGGGCACGCACCCGGAGAAGGCGCCGTCGATCTCGCCGATCGGCAGGGACGCAGGGCAGCGGAACAGGAGATCCTGTAGCCAGGCCTCGTCGTAGCCGCCGCGGCCGCTCTCTTGCAGCGGAACCCGCTCGAGCAGCTCGGGCTCGCGATCCCGCGCCAGGATCAGGGGAGTCGAGAAGGCCGATTCCATGGTCCGTCTCCCGGAAGGCGCCAGCCCCGCCGCGAGCAGTGCGGCGCATTGCAGGGCATCAGACGGCGGGTCTGCCGGGGTGTCAAGGACGAGGCAGGGGCGGGGCCGGGTTACACTCGGGGCCTCCCGCGCTACACGGTGCGGGTTTGGTGTACGCTGGACGGGCAGCGGAGCCGGGGCTGGCCCGGCGGGTTCTTGGTGGAAGCGGCATGGCCGAGCGGGCCTCGGGAATGGAGAAGGTCAGCATGAAGGTGTTCAGTTGCTGGATCGTCGCCGGAGTCTGGCTGGGCTCGGGCGTGGCGGAAGCCCTTGGCGGCGCGGACGAGTTCGGGGCGCAGAACGTGATCGGCTCGGCCGACCAGGTCCGGTCCGTGTACGCAGCGGACCTGGACGGGGACGGGGACGCGGACGTGCTGTGCGCCTCGTGGGCCGACGACGAGATCAAGTGGTATCAGAACGTGAACGGCCTCGGCGTCTTCTACGTCGGAGGGGTGATCTCCACCGCGGCGGACAAGGCGGCGTCCGTGTGCGCCGCGGACCTGGATGGGGACGGCGACGCAGACGTGCTCTCCGCCTCCTGGGCGGACAACAAGGTCGCCTGGTACGAGAACACGAACGGAGCGGGCAGCTTCGGCGCGCAGCAGGTGATCTCCACCGCGGCCAAGGGGCCGTCGTGCGTCTCCGTGGCGGACGTGGACGGCGACGGCGACGCGGACGTGCTGTCCTGTTCGCAGCTCGACGGCAAGGTCGCGTGGTACGAGAACACGAACGGCCTGGGGAGCTTCGGCGCCGAGCAGGTGATCAGCACCGCGACGAACTGGGCCATGGCCGTGGCC
>JACQZJ010000069.1 GCA_016213895.1 Planctomycetota bacterium
AGCAGCAGCACGACAGACCAGGAAGTGGGGCAGGAGTAGCATCATCAGCGTTCCTCGCTGGATGTCCCTCCGCGGCTGAGCCGCGGTCGCCGCGGCGACCACCGGCTCCAGCCGCGGGGGCTGGCGCGGCGCTCCGCGTCCGCGCCAGCCGGAATTGTACGAGGCACCCGCCGGGTTGGTTCCCGCCGTGCGCGGGCGAACCAGTCCGGCTGAGGGCCCCTTGCGGCTGAGCCGCGGCCGCGGCAGCGACCGCCGGCTCCAGCCGCGATTGATGGCGCGGCGCTGAGCGTCCGCGCCATCGCCGATTCGCCGCCGGTTTCCGCCGTGCGCCGGCAGGCCAGTCCCTATACTGCACCCCCCATTCCTGATCGGAGAAGAACGATGGCAGAGGCAGTGATCGTCAGCGCGGCGCGCACGCCGATCGCCAAGTTCCAGGGAGCCTTCGCTTCCATGAAGGCTCCGGAGCTCGGCGCGGCGATCGTCAAGGAGGTGGTGCGGAGGGCCGGCCTTCAGGCGAGCGACGTGGAGGAGGTGATCCTCGGCAACGTGCTGCAGGCCGGCGTCGGTCAAAACCCGGCGCGGCAGGCGGCGCTCGCCGCGGGACTGCCGGCGGCCATCGGCTCGGTGACGATCAACAAGGTCTGCGGCTCCGGCCTGAAGGCAGTCATGCTGGCCGCGCAGGCGATCCGCGCGGGCGACGCCAACGTCATCGTCGCGGGCGGCATGGAGTCCATGAGCAACGCGCCTTACCTGCTCCCCGCCGGCCGCACGGGGGCGCGCCTCGGGCACACGCAGCTCCTCGACTCGATGGTCGCCGACGGCCTGTGGGACGTCTACAAGGACTTCCACATGGGCATGACCGCGGAGCTGGTCGCGGAGAAGCACGGCGTCTCGCGCGAGCAGCAGGACGAGTACGCCGCGCGTTCGCAGCAGAAGGCGGCGGCGGCCTGGGAGGCCGGCCGCTTCGCTCGCGAGGTGGTGGCGGTGGCGGTCCCGCAGAAGAAGAAGGACCCGATCCTCGTGGCCCGGGACGAGGGGCCGCGCGCTGACACGACCGCCGCGGCGCTGGCGCAGCTTCGGCCCGCTTTCAAGAAGGACGGGACCGTGACGCCAGGAAACGCCTCGACCATCAACGACGGCGCCGCGGCCGTGGTGGTGATGGAGGCCAGGGAGGCAGAGCGCCGCGGGCTCAAGCCGCTCGCCCGCATCACCGGCTACGCCGCCGGCGGCCGCGCGCCGGAGTGGGTCATGATGGCGCCGGTCGACGCTATCCGCAACCTGAACGCGAAGAACGGCCTGAGCACGGGGGACTACGACCTGGTCGAGCTGAACGAGGCGTTCGCCGCGGCCTCGGTCGCGGTGGTGCGCGAGTGCGGGTTCGACCCGGAGAAGGTCAACGTCAACGGCGGGGCGATCGCGCTCGGCCACCCGATCGGCGCCTCGGGCTGCCGCATCCTGGTGACGCTGCTCCACGCCATGGAGGACAGGAAGGCGCGCACGGGCGTCGCCGCCCTCTGTCTCGGCGGCGGCAACGCCGTCGCCGTGTCGGTGGAGCGGGCGTGAGGCGGCAGGGACTACCGGAGAACAGGAGGTCATCGAGATGAGCGCACTCAAGGCGATCGGCGTCATCGGCGCCGGCACGATGGGCAACGGCATCGCGCAGGTCTTCGCCCAGAAGGGCTACCAGGTCACCCTGGTCGAGGCGAACGACGCGCTCCTGCTGCGCGGCCTGGGGCTCATCGAGAAGAGCCTCGGCCGCCTGGAGAAGAAGGGCAAGCTGGCGCCGGAGACCATCCAGTCGGTGATGGGGCGCATCCACGGCACGGTCGCGCTGAGCGACGTCGCGAGCGCTGACCTGATCATCGAGGCCGTCACCGAGGAGGAGGGCGCGAAGCGCGCCCTCTGGCGGGAGATCGACCGCATCGCCAAGAAGGAGGCGATCTTCGCCTCGAACACCTCCTCCATCTCGATCACCAAGCTCGCCGCCTGGACCTCGCGTCCCGAGCGCTTCATCGGCATGCACTTCATGAACCCGGTGCCGATGATGAAGCTCGTCGAGGTCATCCGCGGCCTGGACACGTCTGAGGAGACGCTGCGCTTGACGTGCGAGTTGGCGCGCGAGCTGGACAAGGTCCCGGTCGAGGCCAACGACTTCCCGGGCTTCGTCGCCAACCGCATTCTCATGCCGATGATCAACGAGGCCGTGTACGCCTTGATGGAGGGCGTGGCCACGGCGCAGAACATCGACGAGATCATGAAGCTCGGCATGGCGCACCCCATGGGTCCGCTGCGCCTGGCCGACTTCATCGGCCTGGACGTCTGCCTGAGCATCCTCGAGGTCATGCATCGCGAGCTGGGCGACCCCAAGTACCGCCCCTGCCCGCTGCTGCGCAAGATGGTGGCCTCGGGCCACCTGGGCGACAAGACCGGACGCGGCTTCTACACGCAGCAAGCCTGAAAGGGCGGTGCCCCGCACATGGATTTCCATCTTCCCGAAGAGCTGGTCCTCCTGCAGGAGACGGTGCGCAAGTTCGCCGCCGGCGCGCTCGAGCCCATCGCGGCCGCTTGCGACCGCGAGCACAGGTATCCGGCCGAGGCGCTGCGCGCGGCGGGCGAGCTGGGCTTCATGGGGGTCATGGTCCCCGAGAAGTACGGCGGCTCGAGCATGGGCAACCTGGCCGGGTCCCTCATCGTCGAGGAGATCTCGCGCGCCTGCGCCTCGAGCGGCGTGACCATCTCGGTGCACAACTCCCTGGTGTGCGCGCCGCTCGCGAAGCACGGCACGGAGCGGCAAAAGGAGCTCTACCTGCCCAAGCTGGCCAGCGGCGAGTGGGTGGGGGCGTACGCTCTGACCGAGCCGAACGCCGGCTCCGACGCCGCCAACCAGCAGACGCGCGCCGAGCGGCGGAACGGCAAGTTCATCCTCAACGGCAGCAAGCTGTTCATCACCACCGGGGCGCACGCCGGGCTCTACCTCGTCTTCGCGCGCACCTCCCTGGAGGACCCGGCGCGGCCGGCGAAGGGCGTCACCGCCTTCCTGATCGAGCGCGGCTTCAAGGGCTTCACTCCGGGCAAGCCGGAGGAGAAGTGCGGCATCCGCGCGACCTCCACCACCGAGCTGCTGATGGAGGACTGCGAGGTGCCCGCGGAGAACGTCCTCGGCGAGGTGGGCAAGGGCTTCAACATCGCCATGGAGAACCTGGAGGGGGGGCGCATCGGCATCGCCTCCCAGGCCATCGGCATCGCCCAGGCGTGTCTCGACGCGTCGCTCAAGTACGCGAAGGAGCGGCGCCAGTTCGGGCGTCCGATCGCGTCGTTCCAGGCCATCCAGTGGAAGCTGGCCGAGATGGCCACCAACCTGGAGGCCTCCCGCCTGCTGGTGCGCAAGGCCGCGTGGCTCCGGGACCGCGGCGAGCCGTGTTCGCTCGCGGCCTCGATGGCCAAGCAGCTGGCCGCCGTGATGGCCAACCGCGCGGCGGACGAGGCCGTCCAGATCCACGGCGGCGCCGGCTACACCATCGACTTCCCGGTGGAACGCTACATGCGGGACGCCCGGATCACCGAGATCTACGAGGGAACGACCGAGATCCAGCACCTCGTGATCGCGCGGCACCTGCTGGGCGACGCCTGACGGTGCGCCGGTGCGCCGCGCCCCCTCGCCAGGCGCTGCAGGAATCGTCAGAATGGAGCGAACGTGCCGCGGCCGATCGGCAGCAGGCGGCGGGTTGTGAATGGAGAAGGAAGGAGGCGCAGGCAGCATGACCGGACCGCGACCACCCGAGCCAACGAAGGAGATTCTCAACATCGACGAGGCTGCACTCTTCCTCGGCGTGTCGACCAAGACTTTCGCCAAGGTCCTGAGGGACGGGGAGATGCCAGGGCGGAAGATCGGGCGGGAATGGAAGTTCTCGCGCCGCGCCTTGATCGACTGGGTCGCCTCCGGCCACTCGCGGGACTTCGTCGAGAACGAGGACAAGGGCGAAGAGAGCGAGGAGGCGGCGGGCGGGACGCCGGCGGAGCGCGATGGCCGCCGCGCGCGTCCCGTGCGACCCGCGCGCAGGAGCGACTCGGAGATGTCCGTCGAGGAAGACTGAGAGGCTGATCGTGGCAGGAACCGAATCACCGGCGACGCACCTGAACTTCGACCTGAGCGAGGAGCAGGCCCTGCTGCGCACGACCGTGCGCCGTCTGGCCGAGGAGGTGGTCGCTCCGCGCGCCGTCGAGATGGACCGCACG
This sequence comes from Planctomycetota bacterium, assembly GCA_016213895.1. GTDB lineage: Bacteria > Planctomycetota > B15-G4 > B15-G4 > JADJEK01 > JACQZJ01. Next base: position 4,237 of record JACQZJ010000069.1, read on the forward strand.
TCGACCTTCGACATGAGCATCTGGGAGCAGATGCGCGAGCTCGGGATCACGGGCGTGCCCTTCCCCGAGGAGTACGGCGGCGCCGGGATGGACAACTTGTCCTACATGATCGCGGTCGAGGAAACGGCGCGCGTGTGCGGGTCGACGGCGCTGACCTTGGCCGCGCACATCTCGCTCGGAACCTACCCGATCCACGCCTTCGGCAACGAAGAGCAGCGCCGCAAGTACGTCCCGGACCTCGCTTCAGGCCGGAAGATCGGCTCGTTCGGCCTGACCGAGCCGAACGCCGGCTCGGACGCCGGCGGAACCGAGACCACGGCCGTGCGCCGCGGCGACCACTACCTGCTGAACGGCACCAAGATCTTCATCACCAACGCCAACATCGGCCAGACCTTCGTCGCCACGGCGAAGACCTCGGCCGAGCCGGGCGCCAAGGGGATCTCGGCCTTCATCGTCGAGCGCGGCTTCAAGGGGTTCAAGCTCGGCCAGAAGATCGAGAAGCTCGGCACGCGCGGTTCGGACTGGGCCGAGCTGGTCTTCCAGGACTGCGAGGTGCCGGCGGAGAACCTCCTCGGCCAGGAAGGGGAGGGCTTCCGCATCTTCATGAAGACGCTGGACGGCGGGCGCATCTCGATCGGCTCCATGGCGCTCGGCCTGGCGCAGGGCGCCTACGAGCGGGCGGTGCGCTTCGCCAAGGAGCGCGTCACCTTCGGCAAGCCGATCGCCCACCACCAGGCCATCTCCTTCAAGCTCGCCGACATGGCCGTGCAGATCGAGGCGGCGCGGCATCTGGTCTACAACGCGGCGCGCCTGAAGGACGCCGGCCGCCCCTATTCCACGGAGGCGGCCATGGCCAAGCTCTTCGCGTCGGAGGTGGCGATGAAGGTCACCTATGACGCGATCCAGGTGCTCGGCGGGTACGGCTACACGACCGAGTACGAGGTGGAGCGCTTCTGGCGGGACGCCAAGCTGACGACCATCGGCGAGGGCACGAGCGAGATCCAGAGGCTGGTGATCTCGCGGGCCATTGTGCAGTGACCCCTCGGGCGGCTGGTTGGATCCCGATTCCGCGGACAGGACGGAGCAAACATGACGAACGCTGAGCTGTTGATGGCGGCGGTGGGGATGATGCTGGCCGGCGCGGTGCGCTGCGCGGCGGCGGACTTCAAGGTCGAGTGCGACGCGCCCAAGGAGGTGCGGCTCGGCGAGACCGTGAAGCTCGAGGTCAAGGTGACGAACCTCGGCAAGGAGGCGGTCGTCAAGGAGCCCCTCTTCGACTCGCGCTCGATCGACTTCATGGTGGGATTCGGCGAGGTCCGCGTCTCGCGCTACACCAAGTACCACCCGCGCGCCGGGCAGCCCTCGACCCTCAAGGGCCAGGACCTGGGCAAGGGCAAGTCGATTTCGCTGCGGCACGAGGTGGTCGCCCTCGCGGCGGGGGAGTGGACCTTCCAGCCGGTCTTCCACGGCGCGGGAGGCGACGCGGTCGAGGGCGAGAAGAAGACCGTGCGCGTGCTGGCGGCACAGGATGGCGCCGCCGAGCTGCTGGTCAACTTCGACACGTCGTCCGGGACGATCAAGGCGCGCTTCTGGCCGGACGTGGCTCCGGCCACGGCGCTGCACATCGTCGAGCTGGTGCAGGGCGGCTACTACGACGGCCTGAAGTTCCACCGCACGATCAAGGGCTTCATGATCCAGGGGGGCTGTCCCCTCGGCACGGGCAGCGGCAATCCCGGCTACTCCATCGAGGCCGAGTTCAACGAGCGCTCGCACGTCGCGGGAGTGCTCTCCATGGCGCGCGCCGGCGATCCGTACGAGAGCCAGGGGCAGATGCCGCGGCCCGAGTTCGCCAACTCCGCCGGCTCCCAGTTCTTCCTGTGCGACGACGCCGCGCAGTTTCTGGACTGCAAGTACACCGCCTTCGGCGAGGTGGTCGAGGGTCTCGACGTCGTCCACGCGATCGCCGCGGCGCCGGCGGAGGCGCAGCCGAACGGCGAGATCTCGAAGCCGGTCAAGCCCGTGATCATGAAGAAGGTCACGCTCGTGCCGGCCGGCAAGTGACCTCCACGCATGGAAGCGACGCTGGTCGAGAAGATCATCGCGGCCCACTGCGGGCGGGAGCACGTCCTGCAAGGCGAGGAGGTGCAGGTCGCGCCTGACCTGGTCGTCTTGAACGAGTTCCAGGCCGAGCAGGCCGTGGAGGCGCTGGCCGGCGGGCCGGAGGCCGCGCCCGCGGCGCGGGACCTGCTGGTGATCGTCGCGGATCGCTTCACGGCGGCCGCCGCCTCGGAGCGCGCCGGGCTGTCCGGCCGCCTGCGCGAGGCCCTGGCGCGCCGCGGGCTTTCCGCCTGCGCCGGCGCCGCGCGCGG
>JACQZJ010000070.1:0-3058 GCA_016213895.1 Planctomycetota bacterium
GCCTGAAGAAGGGGCAGGACATCGTCGCCCAGGTGACCAAGGACGGCATCGGAACCAAGGGACCGACCCTGACCACGTACCTGTCCCTGCCGGGCAGGTACCTCGTGCTCATGCCCGGCCTCGAGCGCCGCGGGGTGAGCCGCAAGATCGAGGACGTGAAGGAGCGCGAGCGCCTGAAGAAGGTCCTCACCCAGCTCGACGTGCGTGACGAGCTGGGCTTCATCGTCCGCACCGCCGGAGTCGGCCAGGGCGCGCGCGCCCTGCAGAAGGACTACCGCTACCTCACGCGCCTTTGGGACCGCGTGGAGCAGAAGGCCTTCGACGGCAGGACGGGAGACCTGCTTTACCGCGAAAGCGACCTCGTGATCCGCACGATCCGCGACATCTACGGGCCGGACATGGGCGACATCATCATCGACGACGAGGACGTGGCGCGCCGGGCGCGCGACTTCCTGGCGATGGTCATGCCCAAGGCCGTGAACCGCGTGAAGCTCTACAACGGCGAGCGGCCGCTCTTCCACGCCTACGGGATCGAGGAGGAGATCGGGCGTCTCTTCATGCACCGCGTCGAGCTCCTGTCGGGCGGATCGCTGGTGATCGAGCAGACCGAGGCGCTGGTGGCGATCGACGTCAACTCCGGCCGCTTCCGCGAGGAAGGTGACCTCGAGGAGACGGCCTACAAGATCAACATCGAGGCCGCGGCCGCGATCGCGAGGCAGCTGCGCCTGCGCGACCTGGGCGGCGTGATCGTCGTCGACTTCATCGACATGCGCTCGGAGAAGAGGCGGCGCGCGGTGGAGCGCGCCTTCCGGGCAGCCCTCAAGTCCGACCGGGCGCGCATCAAGGTGGCGCGCATGTCTCCGTTCGGCGTGATCGAGCTCACGCGCCAGCGCGTGCGGCCCTCCCTGCGCCAGTCGATCTTCCAGCGCTGCCCCGCCTGCCGCGGGGCGGGCTACGTCGCGACGCAGGAGACGCTCGAGCTGAACCTCGTTCGCCAGCTCAAGCTCTACCTGGTGCGCCGCAACCAGGGCGTCGAGGTGTACCTGAACCAGGCAAACATGGAGTACCTGATCAACCGCAAGCGCCATGCCCTGGCCTTGCTGGAGGAGCAGTCCGGGAAGACGATCGTCGTCAGGCTGGAGCCGGAGCTGCCGGACGACGAGTTCCGTATCATTCCGCTCGACGCCAGGAGCAACTAGCGAAGAGCCAACGTGTTATGATTGCTTCGCAGAAGGTCGGTCCAGGCTCGAGCGAGGCGGGGCGCGCAGAGTTCGGCCGCCTCCCTGGACTTGCGCCTTTACACGGTCCGAGGCCGCGCTAGACTGGCACGTTTGCCTGCGCACGAGGAGGCTACGTTGTACGCGATCATCCGAGACGGCGGCCACCAGTTCCGCGTGGAGCCGGGCGACAGCATCCTGATCGAGCGGGTGGGCCTCTCCGCGGGAGAGGCGCTCACGTTCAAGGAAGTGCTCTTCGCGGGCGGCAAGGTCGGCGTTCCGCTGGTCGAGGGCGCGACCGTCGAGGCGGTGGTCGAGCGGCCGGTGAAGGCGCGCAAGATCTACATCGTCAAGTACAAGCGCCGGAAGAACTACCGCCGCCGCACCGGGCACCGCCAGCAGCTGACGCGCGTGCGGATCAAGACGATCAACGCGTGAGCGCATCCGAACTCCGGCTGAGCAGGAACTGAGAGGAGAGACGCATGGCACACAAGAAGGGTCAAGGCTCCTCGCGGAACGGCCGCGACTCGAACCCGCAGATGCGGGGAGTGAAGCGCTACGCCGGCGAGCGCGTCACGGCCGGTTCGATCCTCGTGCGGCAGCTCGGCACGCGCTATCATCCGGGGCGAAACACGGGCATGGGGCGGGACTTCACCCTCTTCGCCCGGATCGACGGAATCGTGCGCTTCCAGAGCGGGTGGAAGGTGCGGGTCCACGTCGACCCGGCGACCAACTGAGCCTGCCGGTTGCTCGATCCGGTGTCTGCGCGGGGCGCCCGAGGCGCCCCGCTTGCGTTAGGAGGCCAGCCTGCCCTTCAAGGACGAGACCACCATCCGCGTCAAGGCGGGCGACGGCGGCAGCGGCCGCGTGTCGTTCCGGCGCGAGAAGTACATCCCGAAGGGCGGCCCGGACGGCGGCGACGGCGGCAAGGGCGGGGACGTCGTCATCCTCGCGGACTCCTCCCTGATGTCGCTCGAGTCGCTTGGCGCGCACCAGCGCTTCACTGCCGAGGACGGCGCGGCGGGCGGCAAGAACAAGCGCCACGGCCGGAACGGCCGCGACCTGGTCATCAAGGTCCCGGCGGGCACGGTCATCCGCGACGCCGCGCGCGGCAACGTGCTCCGGGATCTGGAGCGGCCGGGCGCGAGCGTGATCATCGCCCGCGGCGGCCAGGGCGGACGCGGCAACAGCCGTTTCGCGACCGCCACCGACCGCACCCCGCGCCGCGCCGAGCCGGGGGGAGCGGGGGAGTCGCGCGACCTGGCCCTCGAGTTGAAGCTCATCGCCGACGCCGGGCTGATCGGCCTGCCGAACGCCGGCAAGTCCACGCTGCTCGGCCGGCTCTCGAGCGCGCGCCCGCGCGTCGCCCCCTATCCGTTCACCACCCTGACGCCGAATCTCGGAGTCATCGAGCGCGACCACGAGACCTACGTGATCGCGGACGTCCCCGGCCTGATCGAGGGAGCCAGCCAGGGCAGGGGTCTGGGCGACCGCTTCCTGCGCCACCTGGAGCGTACGCGCGTGCTCGTGCACCTCGTCGACGCCAGCGACGACCGCCCGCTGGGCGAGGCCTACGGCGCCGTGCGCGCGGAGATCGCGGCGCACGGCGGCGAGCTGGCCGCGAAGCGGGAGATCGTCGTGCTGAGCAAGCTGGACCTGGTCGCCGACCGGGCCGATCTCGCGGGGCGCGCGCGCGCGGCCGGCCTGGCGGCGTACTGCGTGTCGGCGCTCACCGGGGAGGGCGTCCTGGACCTGATCGAGGCCCTGCTCGAGGGCATCGCCGCGGCGCGGCGCGAGGAGGAGCGCCGCCCGCGGCCGGAGTGACGGCCGCCGGCGCGTCC
>JACQZJ010000070.1:3067-13498 GCA_016213895.1 Planctomycetota bacterium
GTCCGGGCAGCGCGCGATTCGCGTCAAGAAGCGCCCTGCGCCTGCCGATAGAGCACCATCGATCCCTTCGCGGAGGCGGTCCATGCTCCATCTCAAGGAACTCCTGCGGATCGCCGTCGAGCAGGCGGCGTCCGACCTGATCGTCAAGACGGGCAGCATCTCCTCCCTGCGCGTGCGCGGTCGCCTGGAGCGCATCGACTCCGATCCGCTCACCGAGGACGTGGCCATGCTCTACCTGCGGGAGCTGCTCGACGCGGAGCAGCTGGAGCGCTACGTCTCGGGCGCCGAGGTCGACCTCGCCTACGAGATCGTCGGCCTGGGGCGCTTCCGCGTCAACGTCTTCCGCCAGCTCGGCAAGCCGGGGATGGTGTTCCGCTACATCAAGAGCAACGTGCCCTCGTTCGCCGAACTGAACCTGCCGGCAGCCCAGCTCGAGAGGCTGTCGCAGCAGCGGCGCGGTCTGATCCTGGCCACGGGCGTGGCCGGCTCGGGCAAGTCGACCACGCTGGCCGCGATGATCGAGTACATGAACACCAACCTCTCGCGGCACGTGGTGACCGTCGAGGACCCGATCGAGTACGTCTTCACCGACAAGAACTGCATCATCACCCAGCGCGAGGTGGGGCACGACTCCCGCACCTTCGCCGACGCTCTCAAGTACTGCCTGCGCCAGGCGCCGGACGTCATCGTGCTCGGCGAGATGCGCGACGCGGAGACCATCGAGTCGGCCATCAACGCCGCGGAGTCCGGACACCTGGTGCTCTCCACGCTGCATACGATCAACGCGGTGCAGACCGTGGAGCGCATCCTCTCCTACTTCTCGGCGGTGCAGCAGGCGCTCGTCCGCCTGCAGCTCTCGATGGTGCTGCAGGGCGTTGTCTCGCTGCGCTTGATGAACACCATCGACGGCAGCGGGCGCATCCCCGCGGTCGAGATGCTCCTGAACACGCCGTCGGTGTGCGAGGCTCTCAAGGAGGGGCGCACGACGGAGCTGCCGAAGGTGCTCGCCGAGGGCGAGTTCTTCGGCACGCAGACCTTCGACCAGTGCCTCGCAAGGCTGCACAGGGAGGGGCGCATCGACTACCACGACGCCCTGGCCACGGCCGACAACCCGGACGAGCTGAAGCTCGTCATCGCCGGCATCTCCCGCGGCAACCGGCTGACCGACCTCAGGATCTGAGCAGCGCTTTTTTTCGGGAAGCAGCGCGGGCGCTCCGGGTCCAATCGGATACGTTGGCGATTCCTCGCGGCTCGCGCACGCGGTGCGCCTGCGGCCTTGAGAGGCTCCTGGCGGACGGCTAAGCTGTGCGGCCGCAGTGAGTTGGGGCCCTGGACCGCGGAGGTCCGAAGACGCGCGCCCCCGTGTGGTGGTCATGCTGCGACTGAAGGTCAGGACGATTCGCGCTTCTCTCTGGGCCGGGAACATCCTCGTTTTCCTCGGCATCGCCTTCCTTGTCATGCAGATCGTGCGCGAGAATCGGCCGGGCCGGAACCCCTACCTGCCGGGGGACACGATCTCCAAGGCGATCAACGTGCAGGCGGACATCGAGACGCGGGATCGCGCGGGCGGGCAGAGCTGGGAGAACCTGAAGAGCTGCTGGGAGCTGAACGTCACCGGCAAGGAGCCGCCGCCGGAGGAAGTGGAGGGCGGGGCGGAGGCCGCCGCGCCGGCCCTGCAGCCGATCGAGGAGGTCCTGAAGGTGCGCATGGTCGTCGCGTGCGGCGGCCAGGCGAGCTACGCGACCATCTCTTACCCCGAGGACGAGCGCTTGCCGAAGGAGGCGCGCCCGGATTCCACTCCCGCGGGCGAGAGCACGACCGGGCGGCACAAGTCGCAGAAGGCCGAGACGCTGGTCCGCGCCGGGGACGAGCTGCGGCCGCCGTACAACGCCGTGCCCTTCCTGGGCAAGGTGAAGGAGATCCAGGCCGCCGGAGTGGTCTTCTCCTGGGGTGGAACGGACATCACCCTGGGCACGCCGCAGCTGCCGCGCACGACGGTGGGGACCGCGCGCAAGATGGACGACCTGAGCGGCGATGATCCGGCGGCGGAGGCCGCGCGCGAGGAGCTGCGCGAGCAGATGCGCCAGTCGCGGCAGGTCCACGAGCACAGCTGGTTCATCGGCACCGAGGAGCGGGACCGGGTGGCCGCGGAGTACGAGACCATGCTCGAGCAGATCGGCATCGGTGCCGACTGGCACGAGAGCGAGCAGCGCATGCTGATGAAGCTGACCAAGATCCCCGAGGATTCCCTCGCCGCGGCCAGGGGCTTCCAGGTCGGCGACGTGGTCCACTCGATCAACGGCGAGCGCATCAGCTCGAAGAACGCAGCCGTCCAGTATTTCAGGCAGCACGCCGACGTCTCGACCTTCAACGTCGAGATCGAGCGGCGGGGCACGCGCATCACCAAGACCTTCCAGATCGCGCGGTGATCGACCTCGTCGTCCTCGATGTCGGCAACAGCACGGCGACGGTCGCCCTGTTCGCGGGCGAGCGCGTGCTCGAACGGCGCTCTTTCCCACACGAGGACCGCTCCCTGGCGGACCTGTGCGCGTTCATCGCGCGCGCTCCGCAAGGCTGCGCCGCGGCGCTGGCCGGGGTGCGCCCGAGCGCATGCCGCAGGATCGCCGACGCCCTCGGCGGCGCGCGGCCGCTGCTCCTGGCGCCGCGGGACTTCGGCGCGCCCATCGAGAACGCCTGCCTGCCGCCCGAGAGCGTCGGCCTGGACCGCCTCTTCGACGCCGCGGCCGCCGCCCTGCGCCACGGCCTGCCGGCGATCGTCGTCGACGCCGGCACGGCGGTGACCGTCGACCGCGTGGATCCTCCCGGCGTCTTCCGGGGCGGAGCCATCGCCCCGGGCGTGCGCCTCGCGTTCGAGGCGCTGGAGCGCGGCGCCGAGCAGCTGCCCCTGGTGCAGGCCGAGCCCGGCCGCGTTCCCGACGCGCTCGGCACGGACACCGCGGCGGCGATACGAAGCGGCGTGGTGCGCGGCCTGGCCGGGCTCGTGGACCGGCTCGTCGCCGACCTCGCCGCCGGCCTCGCCGCCGCTGGCCCGCCGCGCGTGGTGCTCACGGGCGGCGACGCGCCGCTGCTCCTGCCGCTGCTTTGCTGCAGGCCGCGCTACGATGCCGACCTGACCCTCCACGGAATCGCCCTCGGCGCGAGGCGCCGCGCGCGGCCAGAGGCATCGTGAAATCCTCCTGGACCTGGTATCTGGGCCTGGCGCTGCCGTTCGCCGCCTGCTCGGGCGGGAAGGAGGAGTTCCGCCTGGTGGAGGTGATCCCCGCGGCCTCGGCCGAACCCCTGCGGCTCAACGAGCCGCTCACCTTCGTCTTCTCACGGGAGGTCGATCCCAGCTCGGTGACGGCCCAAGCGGTGGCCATCCGCAGATCCGACGGGCAGCCAGCCGAGGGGCGCCTCGCGACCGGGGGCGACCGGGTGACCTTCGTTCCCAGGGTCGTGGGAGCCGCGGCTCCGCTGGACGGCGGCTACGGCGCGGCCGAGAGCGTGACCGCCGAGCTGGAGGCGTTTCCCTCGCGCCTCGGAGTTCTCTCCGCGAGCGGCGAGCCGCTGGCGCGGCCGCACTGCAGCACGCACCACGTCGTCCCGGCCGGGGATCCCGCGGCCAGCCTCTCCGCGCTCTTCCTCGACGCGGCGCGCGGCGTGGGGCCGCGCCTGACGAACCGGCTCAAGGCGCCGGGCGAGCGCTTCGCCACGGTGCGGCCGGGAGGGCGCATCCGCCTCGAGTTCTCCGAACCGCTCTGGCCGCCGAGCGTGAACCAGGGGACCATCCGCCTGCGCTACGACAACCCGGACCGCGATCCCGTGGACGCGACGCTCGAGCTCGAGCAGGACGAGCGGCGCGCGGCCGTGGAGCTCTGGCCGCGCGGCGGATTCCAGGCGGGCACGAGGTACCTGCTCGGTCTGGGAGAGCCGGGCGTCCTGGACCTGGCCGGAACGGAGTTCGACGCGGGCGGAGCGTGCGAGGTTCCCATCCGGGTGCTGGAGGACGATCCGGCGGCGCCGGGGCGTGACGGCTGATGGATGACCTCGCGCTGATCATGACGGCTGCCTTCCTCCTCGGCGCGGCCGTGGGCTCGTTCCTGAACGTGGTCATCTACCGTCTTCCCCGGGGGATGTCGGTGGCGAGCCCGCGGCGCTCGTTCTGCCCGAGCTGCTCGCGGCCGATCCCGTGGCAGCGCAACATCCCGCTCCTGTCCTGGGTGGTGCTGAACGGGCGCTGCGCCGATTGCGGCGCGCCCATTCCCCTGCGGTATTTCCTGGTCGAGGCCGCGACCGCGGTCCTGTTCGCCGCGCTGGCGTTCGTCCGCCTCGGCGGCGCGAGCCAGCCCGCGCCCGCGGATTTCCTGCTGCTCGGCGCCGAGTTCCTGTTCGCGGCGCTCCTCGTGGCGATCACCGTCATCGACTTTCGCCACGCCATCATCCCGGATCCGTTGACCGTGCCCTGGATGCCGCTCCTCGTGCTGGCGGCCGGCGTGAGCCCGGACCTGCTGCGGGGCCGCGCCCTGGACGCGGCGCTCTCGGGGCCAGGCGCGGTCCTGCCGGCCGCGCTCCTGGCCGGGATCGCTCTTGGCGCCGCGCCCGCGCTGGTCGTGGACTTCCTGGCGCGGCGGCGGGAGCGCGTGCCGCCGGGCGAGGAGCCGGCGAGCGCCCTGCCGCGCGCCGACGACGGCTTCTCCGCCGCGCGGGAGCTTGCCGAGCTCGCCCTTCCCCTGTTCTTGCCGGCCGCGGCCGCCGCGCTCGTCCTGCCCGTGCTCTGCCGCACGTTCGACATCGCGGCGCATCCGGCCTGGTCGGCTGCCCTCGCCTCGGCCGCCGGGGTGGGCGCCGGGCTGACGCTCGTCTTCCTGGTGCGCCTGGCCTTCAGCGTGCTCTTCGGCCGCGAGGCCATGGGTCTGGGGGACGCCAAGCTCCTCGGGCTGGCCGGGGCGATCTTCGGCGCGGAGGGCGCCGTGCTGATCTTCCTGCTCGGCTCGGTGCTCGGCGCCCTGCCCGCGTTCACCGGCCTGCTGCGCCGCCTGCCGCTCGCCACCTGCGCGCTGCTCCTCGCCTCGCTCTTGCCGGTCCTCTGCATGGATTGGGCCCTGGAGAGGCTCGGACCCGGGGCCGCGCTCGCCCTCCTCCTGCCCATCCCGCTGCTGGCGCTCCTGCTCTTCCTGCGCCACATCAGGAGATCCAGGGTCCGCCTCGCCGCCATGCCGTTCGGCCCGTTCCTGGCGCTCGCCTGCCTCGTCCTGCTGGTGTGGTGGCAGCCGATCCACGCCTACGTCCGCGGCGTCCTGGGGGGTTGAGGGCAGCGTCATTTTGCAGCGCGCTCTCGACGCGCTCGGGGCAGGTCCTCTAGAATCACTCGTTCCGTGCTCGTCAGGAGGAATCGATGGCGAACTACGCTCCCGCCGACATCCGCAACGTGGCCTTCATCGGAGCCGGCGGCTCCGGGAAGACGACCCTGGTCGAGATGCTGCTGCACAAGGCGGGCGCCCTGCCGAGGAGGGGGAGCGTGGCCGAGGGCTCCTCCTTCGTGGACTTCGATCCAGCGGAGCAGGAGAAGACGCACAGCCTGCTGCTGAAGGTGTTCCACTGCGTCCACGCCAAGCGGCCGCTGAACCTCCTCGACAGCCCGGGCTACCCGGACTTCATCGGCGAGGCGCTCGCCACGCTCTACGCCGTGGAGACCGCGGCCGTGTGCGTCAGCGCCGTGGACGGCGTGACCTTCCAGACGCAGCGCCTGTGGAACGAGGCCGCGAGCGCCGGCCGCAGCCGCATCGTCGTCGTGACCCGGGTCGACGCCGAGAACATCGACCTCGGCGCCCTGGTGGCATCGATACGGGAGGCTCTGGGCAAGGCATGCGTGCCGGTCAACCTGCCCGTCGGCGTCGGCGCGGGCGTCTCGGGCGTCGTCGACCTGCTCACCGGGCAGGCGCCGCAGGAGCTCGCGGACCTGGTGGCGTCGTCGCGCGAGCAGCTCGTCGACAGCCTGGTCTCGCTGGATGACGCGGCCATGGAGAAGTACCTGGAGACGGGCGAGGTCCCGCTGGCCGATCTGCTGCCCTTGATGCGCCGCGGGGTCGCGGGCGGGGGCCTGACTCCGATCCTGTTCGCGGCCGCGGACAAGGGCGTGGGGATCACGGAGATCCTCGACTTCGTGGTCAGCACCTGCCCGTCGCCGCTGGACAGGCCCTGCGCCCGGGCCGTGGAGGGGACCGAGTTGTCGGGCGAGCTCGTGACCATCGATCCGCGCGAGCGCACCACCTTCTCGGCGCGCGCCTTCAAGACGTTCGCCGATCCCTACGTCGGCCGCCTGTCGCTGATTCGCGTGGTTTCCGGGGCGATCAAGACGGACGACCCCTTCCTCAACCCGCGCATCGGCAGGCCCGAGAAGATGGGCAACCTGCTGCGGCCGAGCGGCAAGGAGCACGAGAAGATCGAATCCGCGCAGGCGGGCGACATCATCGCCCTGGTCAAGGCCGAGGCGATCGAGACCAACGACACGCTCTGCTCCGACCGCGCCGCGGTCCGCTTTCCCCCCATGCAGATGCCGACGCCCATCGTCGCGCTGGCGGTCTCGCCGAAGAGCCGCAACGACGAGCAGAAGCTCTCCGGCGGACTGCGCAAGGTGGCGGCGGAGGATCCGACGTTCGCCGTGGATCGCGAGGTGCAGACCGGGGAGCTGGTGGTGCGCGGCATCTCGATGATGCACATCGAGACGCTCCTCAAGCGCCTCTCGGCCAACTACAAGATCGAGGTGGAGACCAGGATCCCGAAGATCCCGATGCGCGAGACCATCACCGGCAAGGCGGACGGGCATCACCGGCACAAGAAGCAGACCGGCGGCCGCGGGCAGTTCGGCGAGGTCTACCTGCGCGTCGCTCCGCGGGAGCGCGGCAGCGGCTTCGAGTTCAAGGACGAGACCTTCGGCGGTTCGATCCCGCGCCAGTTCCTGCCGGCCATCGAGAAGGGCATCATCGATCAGATGGGGAAGGGCGTGGTCGCCGGCTATCCGGTGGTCGATGTCCTGGTGGAGGTCTACGACGGCAAGGCGCACGACGTCGACTCGGACGAGGCCTCGTTCAAGATCGCGGGCGCCAGGGCGTTTCGCAACGCCTTCGAGAGCGCCCGGCCGGTGCTGCTCGAGCCGGTGGTCAACCTCGAGGTAGCGGTGCCGAGCCGCTTCATGGGGGACATCAACAGCGACCTGAACAGCCGCCGCGGCCGCATCTCCGGCATGGACTCCATCGGCAACACCCAGGTGATCAAGGCCCAGGTGCCGCTGAAGGAGGTCCAGAGCTACGCCGCTGACCTGCGCTCCCTGACGCAGGGGGAGGGCTCGTACGCCTTCGCGGTGTCTCACTACGACATCGTGCCGCACAAGCTCGCGGAGGAGCTGATGACCTCCTTCAAGGCCGGACAGAAGGCGGAAGAAGACTGAGCCGCGCGCCGGCTTCCGGCGCGCTCTTCTTCCGTTGCCGTTCCGGGGCATCCCATCGCGCTCCGGGCACCCGCGCCGGCGCTGCCGGGCCATCCGCCCCGCGGCCGATCGGCCTCGCGCCACAGGCGCTCGGGCGGCGCCAGATCCCCCTCAATCCGCTGCCCGCGCCTCGTCGATAAGGCCCAGGGTATCTCATCATGCCAGGAGTCGACGATGACGCAGATGCAGGATCTGCTGCGCCAGCTGGTGGAACGTAACGGGTCCGACCTGCACATCAGCGCGGGCGCCCCGCCGATGATCCGCATCTCGGGCAACCTCGTGCCGACCGAGCACGGCGTCCAGTTGCCCGAGGAGACCAAGGCCCTCGTCTACTCCATCCTCACGACCGAGCAGATCGCCAAGTTCGAGAAGAACCTGGAGCTGGACTTCTCGTTCGGGATCAAGGGAATGGGCCGTTTCCGCACCAACGTCTTCATGCAGCGCGGCGCCGTGGGCGCGGTCCTGCGCGTCATCCCCTACCGCGTGCAGGGTTTCGAGGAGCTCGGCCTGCCGCGCAAGGTGTGCGAGCACTTGTGCCGCCAGCCGCGCGGGCTGATCCTGGTGACCGGAGCGACCGGGTCGGGGAAGTCGACCACGCTCGCCGCGCTCGTGGACTCCATCAACGAGTCGCGGCCGCTGCACATCGTCACCATCGAGGACCCGATCGAGTTCCTGCACGGCAACAAGAAGGCGCTGGTCAACCAGCGCGAGGTGGGGTCGGACACGCACGGCTTCCGCAACTCCCTGCGCAGCGTGCTGCGCCAGGACCCGGACGTGGTGCTCATCGGCGAGATGCGCGATCTCGAGACCATCGAGGCGGCCTTGCTTCTGTCCGAGACCGGCCACCTGACCTTCGGCACGCTGCACACCTCCGACGCGGTGCAGACGATCAACCGCATCATCGACGTCTTTCCCCACCACCAGCAGCAGCAGATCCGCACCCAGCTTTCGTTCTCGCTGCAGGGCGTCTTCTGCCAGCAGCTCGTGCCCACGGCCATCGGCAAGGGGCGCGCCCTGGCTGCCGAGATCCTGCTGGTCAACACGCCGGTGCGCGCGCTCATCCGCGACGACAAGGCGCATCAGATCTACTCGATCATCCAGACGAGCCGCAAGCTGGGCATGCAGACCATGAACTCGGCGCTCGCGGAGCTTTCCCTGGCGAGCAGGATCACGCCGGAAGAGGCCATGTCCCGCTCCTCCGACCCCGAGGAACTGAAGCGCCTGCTCCACCGGAACTGAAGGACACGTGTCGACTCTCAACAAGCGACTGGCCCAGACGGTCAGGCAGGCGGGCTGCCTGGACGGGGCGAAGCTCGACGACGCCATCCAGATGGCCGTGCGCGAGAACCTGCCGCTGGCGGAGGTTCTGGTCGGCAGCCGCGCCTTCGAGGAGAAGGAGCTGCTCGGCATCGTCGCCCACGCGACCGGCGTCACGCCCATCGACCTGGACCGGGTGACCATCCAGCCGGACCTGTTCGAGCTGGTGCCGCAGGCGACGGCCGAGGAGCACCTCGTTCTGCCGGTGGCCAAGGTCAGCCAGGTGCTGACCGTCGCCGTGGTCGACCCGTTCGACGTGGTCAAGCTCGACCATCTGCGCCTGGTGCTCAAGTGCGAGCTGCGCACGGTGCTCGCCTCCGAGCGCGCCATGAAGGCGGCGATCCGGCGCCACTTCAGCGCGGACGCCAAGGAACTCGAGGCGCTGGTCGGGGACGCGTCCTCGGGCGACGAGCTCGAGGTGCGCACCGAGCACGAGCAGGACCGGGACGACGTCGATCTGTCGGACATCTCCGGCGAGACGTCGCCGGTGATCAAGCTGACCAACATGTTCATCGCCAACGCGATCCGCGACGGCGCCTCGGACATCCACATCGAGCCCTTCGAGCAGCGCCTGCGCGTGCGCTACCGCCAGGACGGCCTGCTGCGCGAGGTCCTCAGCCCGCCGCGCAACCTCGCCGGCGCCATCGCCTCGCGCGTGAAGATCATGGCGGGCCTGGACATCGCCGAGAAGCGCAAGCCGCAGGACGGCAAGTTCCAGGTCAAGATCGAGGGCCGCTCCATCGACTTCCGCGTCTCGACCCTCCCGGTCGTGTTCGGCGCGAAGATCGTGATGCGCGTGCTGGACAACACCAACCTGGCCAAGGGCCTGGAGACCCTCGGCTTCGAGCAGAAGGGCCTGGCCGACTTCCAGAAGGCGATCCGCTCTCCCTACGGGATGATCCTCATCACCGGCCCGACCGGATCGGGCAAGTCGACGACCCTCTACTCGGCGGTGAAGGAGCTCTACTCGGACGAGATCAACTTCGTCACCGTGGAGGACCCGGTCGAGTACCAGCTCGAGGGCATCAACCAGGTGCCGGTGAACCCGAAGCGCGGCGTGACCTTCGCCGCGGCGCTGCGCTCGATCCTGCGCCAGGACCCGGACACCATCCTCATCGGCGAGATCCGCGACGCCGAGACGATCGAGATCGCGGTCAAGGCCGCCCTCACCGGGCACCTGGTGCTCTCGACGCTGCACACCAACGACGCCGCCTCGGCCATCACGCGCATGGTGGACATGGGGCTCGATCCGTTCCTGGTGGCCACGTCCGTCGTCCTGGTGGCCGCCCAGCGCCTCTGCCGCCGCCTGTGCACCGGCTGCCGCGAACCGATCGAGCTGCCGCGCGCGCGCCTGCTCTCGCTCGGCTTCACGGAGGAGGACCTCGCCGCCAGCCCCGTGTTCTATCGCGCGGCGGGATGCGGCCGCTGCCACCAGGGCTACCGCGGGCGCTTCGCCATCATCGAGACGCTCACGGTGACCGATTCGGTCAAGGCGCTGATCCTCGCGGGCAAGTCAGCCATCGACATCAAGAAGCGCGGCCTCGAGGAAGGGATGCTGACGCTGCGGCGCTCGGCCCTGCTGAACGTGCTGCGCGGCAACACCTCGCTCGAGGAGATGGTGCGCGTGA